>NZ_JBHFFD010000001.1:0-52163 GCF_043359565.1 Shewanella sp. S23-S33
AAAAAAAAACTGCAAAGTTAGTTGTGATCTTTAGTCTCACCTCTTTTGATTTTTTCTTTTGATTTTTAGCTTTAGAAAATGAAAGATAAAAAGATCTATAGCAAAAGACTTAAAAATGATGACTGATAAATCAGTCGCTTCTACAAAAGATTAAAAGCAGCGCTGGAAGCTGCTTTTGTCTACGACCGTTAAACCTCAAACTCGCTGTTAAGATAGTTACTAAAGAAAAAAGCGTCTAGCAGAAGGAATTTTGCAAGCAAAGTGCCAAAGTGACAAGAAAGCTCAATGAACCCTGATTATCAAAGGCAAAAGCAATTGAATCATATAAAATGGTTCAACCATTTTATTGAGATAAATATTAGGTAAGGTTATTAGGCACAGATCTTAAAAGATGAAGGTATCGATAATTGAAAATGATGAGGAAAGCCTAAAACAGATAAAATGTTTACATCTGGTCTTTGCATTAAACAAGAGTCAAGGACTTAAGCTCAACCTTATTGTGGTTTTATGTCCAAACCCTCGAAAATAACCTTAACCTTTATAAATAACTGAAATACTTGAATTTTTGTCAAAATGTAACTTTTGTGTTGATATAGTCATTTTTAGCAAAGTAAATCCAGTTCTCTTTTCCCCTAAATTGACAAGATCATTTCCTTATCCCTATTTCGAGTGGTGGGCGCAGAAAACATTATTTAGATTTTGGCGCGTTGGGCAAATTTAGCGATCTTCTAAACAAAGTATTAATATAGCTATATATGATAAAGATAGCTAGCTATCTACCATTGAATCTAGCTAGCTATTATGTTTTAATATAGCTAGCTAGATTGTTTTCGTATAGCTAGCATACGGTCTGATAGCTAGCTATCTTTTACTATATGGAGAACTAATAATGACTGTTATTGCATTTGCACAAAGTAAGGGTGGGGCGGGAAAGACCACGGCTTGCGTTACATTAGCCGGCGAACTATGCCGACAAGCATCAGAAAGTGGTATAAAAATTACCCTGATTGATACCGACCCCAATCAGCATAGCGCGGGATGGGCTAAGAAAAACGGTTGTCCGTCAAATCTGGTTTTGATTGAAAAATCAACGGAAGATACTGTTCTTGATGACATTGAAACTGCAAGTTCTCAGACTCAATTTGTGTTGGTAGATCTTGAAGGAACAGCTAACTTTGCCGTGACACAGGCTATTAGTCGGGCTGATTTGGTTATCGTTCCCTGTCAGGGATCGGAGGACGATGCCAGCGAAGCTGCAAGAACCATCGGTTTGATTCGCAAGCAAGGCCGTTTACTGGGACGGAAGATCCCTTGTTGTATCTTACTGACTCGCACAAGTGCCGCGATACAAACCAGATTATTAAAACTGATTAAACAAGATTTTATTGAGAGTGGTGTTCATATCCTTAATTCAAGTTTGATTGACCGTGAAGCATTTAGAGCTGTTCGCAGCTATGGTGGGACGGTAAACAATTTAGATCCTGCGTTGGTATCTGGTACCGACAAAGCGGCTATCAATGCTAAAGCGTATGCTAATGATGTTAAACGTATGCTGTTGGAGGCTAATAATGGATAACCCACGCACTAAAATAGTAATTGATGAAAGTGATGATGATATTTCACTTTTAAAAGTGTTAGCGGCTACAAGCTCTAAGGCTCAGCCATTGACTGAGCGGCAGTTGAAAGAAGTTGAGGCCCAAAGTGAGACTCTAGGCTTTACGCGCCGTGAAAAACGTAAACGTTCGCCTTATGTCATTCAAAAAAATATCAAAATTCGTGTTGGTATGGATGAACTTTTAAGCGAATTAGGTGAGGCTGTTGGTTCTAAGAGTGACCAGGAAACTTTTGATATTGCCATTACTAAACTAGTTGAGAGTATTGGGTCTGTACGACTTTCAAGTATGTTGAATGAAATTTCAAAAAGATAGCTAGCTATCTTTTTTTTGTATAGCTACCTCTATATGTTTAAGCGCAACCTATAGATTGGCCAATGATGATGTATCAGATCATCACTGGCCTGTGCTAAAACCTAGGAAATAAGGAATCTAAATTTATGTCACAAATACAGTATAACGAAATTGGTAAAATCCGTCTAATTGACATACCTCAGTTGCCAGCTGGGCTACTCATTAAGTGGTTGGCAACCAGACCTATGTGGATGCAAGAGCGCGTGATTAAACAGCTCACATTGATGCATTAATTACGGTAAGGATTATTCATGGTGAATCACTCTATGTGAGAGTGATTCACCAGCTATTATGGATTTGAGTTACTTAAAGTCGTTCCAAATTTAGTGCGTCACTACACTGACAATCCAAAATTTTAAGGTATGTTTGAGCATAGTCTTACATGTTTTTACTATTCACGTTTCTTACCGACAACTACAGCTCCACGGGTAATTGAGAATCCTGTTTCGCCCAAGTAATTATTCTGTCCATTACTGAGTTTTGAGTAGCAAGACTCGGAGCTGCCCATCGAAATAGGGATAACATTTATAACATCGTATCCCTTGTCATCAAATCTGTTGTATATGTTCGCTAATTGTTCTGCAAAGTCGTCTAAATTTACAAGCTTCCCTTCAGGAACGTCGACATTTTTACTACTCAGTCCTAGAAATCCACTTGGCCTACGCTCGTTTCTTGTTTCTAGTGGTGCATAAAACCATGTTGTCTCAAATTTATCAGACATGAAAAATCCTATATTTGGTTAGGGGATGTTGATACCTTTCATTGTATATATATGGGGCTTTAACTACTTTTCAAGAATGTTTTTTAACCTTAAACATTACCGGTGAATCACTCTAGGACAGACTGATTCACGCGAGCCCCTAAAATCCGCCCTTTGACCCTGTTTTGGGCTGTTCGAGGGCGTTTTTTTGCCCTAGAATGAATCAAATCTCTAGAGAACTGATTCAAACCCATGCATAACACCGATATTGCCCCTGAAATGCGCCTGTTTAGTCCGGATGGTGAAAGACTGTATTTAACCAGTGAAGAACGGCGGCGCTTCCTCGATGCCAGTGCGTTAGAGTCGCCTAGCGATAGGATGTTTTGTCATGTGCTGCATTACAGCGGGTGCCGTCCGTCTGAGGTGTTGGCCATTTCGCCCAGGCGCGTGATGATCAACGACAGCGCCATCGTCATTCACAGCCTAAAGAAACACAAGACCGATCAGCAAGGTCGCCTTAAGCAAGCGCAGTATCGCAGCGTGCCGGTGCCGCCCTCCTTAATTGAACACTTGGATTTGGTATTTGGCCTACGCTCACAGCTACGCCGTGATCTCGGTATCGATAGTCCATTGTGGCCCATGAGTCGGCCAACGGCCTATCGTTTGGTCAAACGGGTGATGGATAGGGCGGGAATTGTCGGACCGCAAGCGACAGGTAAGGGCTTACGCCATGGTTTTGGGGTGGCGCTGGTGACGGCAAACCCACCGGTGCCCCTGCATGTGATAAGCCAACTGATGGGCCACAGTGACAGTAAAACCACTGAGATCTATCTGCAGGTGCTCAGTGAAGAACGCCATAGCTTAGTAATGAATGCTTGGGAGTAAAGGGATATATAAACGAGAAAAGCCACCCGAAGGTGGCTTATCCAAACAACTTTATCGCAGAACTCTCTTCCGAGGTGGTACTGCCTGTATGTGGTCATTGTAGTTGCAAGTTGACGATACTGTCAACAACGCAAGTAAAACTGTTGTCAATTACAGAAATAAATTAGCAATAAACAGGGAATATTAATGCAAGAATTTATATCTAAAGAACGTTTAGGAATATATGAAACGATTCTAAAAATTAAGCCAAACCAAGTACAAGCTGCCTACCAATGGAATAAAGTTCTGTCTGGGGCCTTAGTGCCTGCAATGCAATGCCTAGAAATTACACTCCGTAATGCAATTGATAATGGTATTCGTAGCCATCCACCAAAAGGGGCGAAGTTAAAATGGCTAACTGATGCTAATTGGATTACCTCTTTACCTGATTATTTAGGACAAAAAGCCTATGGCGTTAAGCGTTTTCAGAAAGTAACTGCACCAAAACCAAATCAGAAAGTTGATCAGTATAGTTATTTACTCGACAACTCTGGCAATCGTAAGGTGGTTAAAAAAATATATGAAGAGCAAAAAGTCGATAAAACGATAAGTTTAATCAGAAAAAGTGGAAAGCTAGCGACTCCAGATCGCATCATATCGATGATGGATTTTGGATTTTGGACTAACTTCCTCGACGTTAAATTTGAAGATAATAATGCAGAAATTTTTCTATGGCCAAATTTACTGCCTGTCATTTTTCCTCATGCTCCCCAAGGAACATTAAGGGAGGATATTTTTAAAAAATTTAACCGTGTCAGGGAGTTAAGGAATAGGCTAAGTCATCATGAAGCTATATGGAAATTTCACCACGTCAAGCCTGGAACGGATTACTTTGACTATAGCAATCCCATCTATGGCATTAGAGCCAGTTGCTCATTACTGCTCAAGAGTTATGAGGAAGTATTGGAACTCATAGGGTGGATGAGTCAAGATCGATTAGCTACTTTTGAACAGTTTAATAGCGGCTCTCGATTTAAAGCGCTTTGTAGTTTGGATGGTCTGAATAGCTTTATTGCGCCTGAAAAAGTAGCCAATCAACTTACTTTCAGCATGGGGGGAAAGGGGTTGAAAAAAATTATTAACACTCTGAATAAAAATGAGTTTGTCAGTGTTACACGTAAAGGAAAAACTATAGCAATTTTTGGAAATGACGCTATCAACCAATTTTATACAAATTGATAAAGGAGCAACTTCTAGCCACCGAACCCTGATTTTTTGTGGATAACACCGCAAAAAACGCGGTGATTACCCACCGAAAAAAGTCAGGAACCGGCAGCAGGATCGAAATTTTAGATTTTATTTTTTTTACTGCTATTATTACTGATTATTTATACAGTGGTTTTGACTTGTGAAATTGATTACATGCAATGCAAGTGCAGGGATTAGCGGCTTCCCTTCACCTGCTGCAGATTACCTCGAATTGCCGCTTAGCCTCGATCAACTCCTTGTTGAACACCCTAGTTCTACGTGGTTCGGCCGCACAGCTGGGCGAAGCATGGAAGGTGTCGGTATATACGACGGCGACATTTTAATTATCGATAGAGCGGCACCACGCCGGAACATGTCTCTAGTGGTGGCGAGTTACAACGGGGAATTTACTGTTAAATTACTCGATATGAAACGTCGTTTGCTAGTGTCTATCGATCAACAGCAAAACATGACATACGTTGCAATCGATGAAGCCGACACTTTCAGTGTCGATGGTGTGGTCATTAAAAGTATTCGCATTCATGAGCATTCAACATTACTTGATCAGTATTTGAGTCAGCAATGTTCGGATTAATCGATGCCGACTCGTTTTATGTCAATTGCCAGTTGGTGTTTAGACCTGATCTGCGCGGAAAGCCGGCTATTGTACTCAGTAACAATGACGGCTGCTGTGTCGCTGCAAATAGAGCGGCCAAGGCGGTTGGTGTGAAAAAATTTGGTCCTTACTTTGAGCAGCAACATTTATGTCGGCGCCACCATGTGCAGGTATTTTCATCTAACTACGAGTTGTTTGCTGATTTGTCTTCAAAAATGATGCAAGTGATCGGGCGCTTTGCGCCCGAACAGTATGTTTATAGTATTGATGAGTCATTTGTATCTTTTCAAAAGTGCCAAGCTGCTATCCCTAATCTTTGGTTGCATTGTCGCGCCATTCGTCGTGCCGTTTGGCGTGAATGCCGCTTGCCTGTGTGCGTGGGTGTAGGGGAGACATTAACTTTGGCGAAGTTGGCCAACCATGCCGCGAAACAATTGGTCCAATATCAGGGCGTTTGCGTGATCGATAACGATGCACTGAGGATTGAAATTTTAAAGTTGATGCCAGTTGATGAAGTTTGGGGAATAGGCCGCAAACTGACTGCCAAACTAGGATTACTTGGTATTAACACCGCGTTTGATTTGGCCCAGCTGGCGCCGAAAATGGCGCGACAACTTTTTTCGATTGAAGTCGAACGAACAGTGCGCGAACTCAACGGCCAGATCTGTAAAACATGGGACGAAACAAAAGCGGACAAGCAGCAAATTTTTTCAACTCGAAGTCTTGGCGAACGCATAACTACCCGTGACCATTTACAACAAGCGTTAGCAAAACATGCCGCCATTGCGGCGGCTAAGGCGCGTGAACAAGGTTCGTTATGTAAAACGATGGTCGTGTTTGCCGCAAACTCGCCGCATGATCCACAGCCTGTTTATTTTAAAAAAGTTGTTCAGTTTGTCTGTGCTACTGATGACAGCCGCGAACTGTGTGCTGCTGTTAGCAGGGAGCTTTCAAACCTTTATCGCCCAGGTGTGCGCTATTATCGCGTTGGTGTTGGCTTGCTTGAGCTTTGCAGGAAAACTTTACAGCAATATGACTTATTTAATACCCCAAAGAGTGATCCTAAGCTTATGCAGGTGTTCGATGAAATCAACCAGCGCTATGGTCGTGATGCGTTGTTTATTGCGGCACAAGGTAGCGATCAGCATTGGGTTATGCGCCGTGAATTTCTATCGCCGCAGTACACTACTCGCTGGTCCGATATACCGACGGTTAAAGCGTAACAGGATTCCGTGACGTTCTGGCCATCGGCTAACCGCCACGGAAACGATAAAAATAGTTAAAGTTTGAAAAATAATTCTTGCGGGTGCGATATGGGTGCGATATATTGAAATCGTTCTCAAGAACAACCCATTAACTAAGATGCCCGCCACATCGGCAGGGCGAAAGTAAAAGGAATCAGATCATGACTACATTAAACATCAAATTTGACGCTTCAACAGCTAAACGCTTCCCTGTTTTTGCTCAATATCCTGCCCAACACTTCCCGCAAAGCGCTTACCTTGAATTAGATATACGTGACGGATCACTTGATGCTGACTATAGCGGTGAGACTGGCAATGCTGTTCCTTGTGATGTATGGCATAACTTGGTTTTGCGTTTTAAGCTGATGCCAGAAACAACATCTGATCAAATAGCTGCGCTAATCGATGAACACAAACAAACTTTTCAAGAAATCCTTAATGGTGCAGAAAAGCATTGGAACGGCAATAACTGGATAGGAAAATTCACAGATGAAGCCAATGTTTTGATTGAATGGATTAATCATCAAGATTTGCTTGTGTGTGAATCAGAAGGTGGGATGCTTGAGCTTTCTAGTAGCTTTCTTGAGCACAAGCCTTTCCCTGAAAGTCAGTCTTTAGAAGATTTTGCACAGGAGATAATTGATTGTGACGGCGAAAACGGCTTTTACTTCCGCGAGCCTTACAACATCGATTCATTATTAAGCGATCTGCGAGATCATTGGGCCGATATGCTTTACAGCGGCGATGATATTCCTGTCATCGTTGCTAAACATCTTATCGAGCACGGCACTTGTGACGATAGCCAATGGATGCAAGAGCTAACCGAATTTGCTAACGCAGAATAAACCAAATATGGCCGCCTTGAGCGGCCTTGAAGGATAAATCATGGCTATAAAAAAATCAGTACGCCTAGTCGATGAAACTATCATTGTATGCAATAACCTCACCGATCACACTGGGGAGATTAATTGGTCTGGCTCAATAAATGCACTCGCGGAGCGCTTTACGCTGCTAATTGAAGATAACACGCCGGAGTTAACAGATAACGAGTGGAATGCGTTTTATTGCGGCCAGAATGGCTATATGCCGCATCCAAACGCAAAAACAGAGGCTGATATGCTGCAATGGCACATTAGTGAAGGCTATCAGTACGATGAGCAAGTTCGGGAGTTTTTAGGCTCAGAAGCAGCAGCCCTTAATTTGATCGAGCGTGTAAAAAGTTGGAGCACATCCCAACGATTGGCGGTGATTTACAAGGCTCGCGCTTACTGGCGGCAACAGCCAGTTGATCTCGATGTGAGTGATGAATAATACGGTATTAGCGTCCTTCGGGGCGCTTTTTGCTTTCCGTGAATGCCAGCTTTAATGCTGTGTTAAGCTAATTAGGCAGTGTAAAAATCGTATTGTCTGCATATCCCCATTTAAAAGGAAAATACAGACAATGAGCCGCGCAGACGCACTTACTCCCGCCCAAATTCATAGAGTCCTGAAAACTTGCCAACTCATGCAGCACAGCAAGACGTTGTGCTGTAGCACTTTCTCACGCTGCCCTGCGCGTGACTGAGGTTGCATTACTCAAAACTGAACACATCCATACTCAAAACTGAACACATCCATTTTGCCAACGGCAAAATCAAAGAGGAAATCCACCTTCCAGCCAGTATTTGCAAGCTGTTGAAGCCAAGAACGGTTTGGCTTACAAACAAAACATCGAGGGCGACCATTCAGGAATGGGTTGATCACCGCCTAGTTAAAAAATGGGGCGTATCAGGTCGTGCCGAGTTTCAAGGATTAATCCCTGATTCGCGGTTTCTGTATACGGTTCGTGGCGCTCCTTATTCGCTCCAACCTAAGCCGCGAAAGCTTGACTCTGGCGTGGTGCGGGAATATTGGGCTTGCGACTCCTTAGAGCAGACAATGTGAAATTTATAAGAAATGTGGCATACCATCGGCCTCGTCACACTCTGGCCGAAAGTCGCTTTGCACTAACGCCGTAGTCAATGGCGTACCGATTGAGACTGTAGAGCGAATCCTCGGCCATGCCAGCCCTGAAACCACAATAGACTACGTTGTTATTCAACCGAAGCGGATTGAACAGATGTGTGGGATTGATTGGTTTTGAAAAAGAAATATACTAGACATATTTGACAGGTCTAACTTAAAAGGTATACTAGACATATATGACAGGTAAACCTATTACGGAATTTCAATTAATCGCCAACTCAAAGGGGTGGACGTTTGAAGAAATTGCAAAACGCTGGGGCAAGTCAGAGCGACAACTATCCAGAATCGCGGCGGCTGGTGAAGCTAGGGATATGGACGCAGTTAGAGGCTTGCCAAAGAAAAACAGTAAATAACCGGAAAATCAAATATGTCAGAAATCACCTTTTTGGATGACTATGTAAAGAAAATGGGCGTAACTCTTATTGTTGATCAAGAACGATATGGTGGTAGTTATACAGCTATTGTTATGCACATGGATTGGGCGACGTGGATTTTTGATAAATTAGGGGGGGATGATTTTGATGGTACACAAGCACAATATTTACTATCAAACCAATTATTACCTGCTGCCAGTGGCAATTCATTATCTCAGGCATTGAGGCGATTAAATGCAAAGCTTGAAGCTTTGTACTCAATCACAGATGAAGATGGTCGAAATGGTGTTAAACGTAAATTTTCCTTAGTTGCAGAGCATGATATTAAAGATGGTGAAGCGCAGACATTTTATGATGTTGATTTTAACAATGTTGTAAATGACTGTCGAGAAAGTGAAAGTAAAACTTACTGGTATGACGAAGCAAAAGAACAATGTAGCAATAAAATAAAACGAGATCTTCATGCGTTAATTAATTTTAATTGGCCGGATGATTTATGCAAGGCTGTAAAAGCCGCAAATGAACTCGATTAATATTCACGGAAAATAGGAACTATTAAGAATGAGCATTGAACAATACAGAAAAGAAATGGCCGAGGCCGAAAAGCATAAGCCTAGGGCTGCGTCTGCACTAGCTCTTATCGACATAGCGCTAGAACATGGCAGCAGTTCAGCAAAGACAGCAGCGCTAATCATTCTGAGCCTTGAGGCCGACAACTGGTATAAGTTCAGCCCTATTGTGCTTGTTAACCTCGATACAAAAACCCGCTCCCACGCTAATAATGTGTTGTTGGGTGTTGAGGGAGGCGATTTTCTCCCGTCTGAATGGCTGGAACGAATCGGTATTGATGTGAAAGATAAGATCAAAAAGCTGCATGATAAGTGGTCAATGCTTCGAGTGAACTAACTAAATAACCACGGAAACTCATTTATGTCACGCCCATTACTTGATGACGCTGTATTAAAGTTGATTGACGCAAAACTCGTGCTTAATGGACACGTTACCAGCCAAGATATTTACCGTCATTTGGGGCTAGGTCGTCAAAAAGTGAGTAAAGTCTTTCAAGACTATTTGGCCGCGAATCCAGACTCAATGATCTACGTGCCAGCTAGGAAAAAATACATCGCCACCGCTTCTTTTAAACCCTGTTTCCTTGGTGATGTCAAAGCTGGTGAATTTGTAGATGCTTTGAACACTGTTTTTGGAACATTTAATAAATAACGGAAATTCTATATGAATCAAAGTTTGGCTGTCGTGCTAATTATCGTCATTGTCTTGGTTAGTGCTTGCATAGGCGGTTGGATTCTATTTATTAGTGATAGTGAGTATAAATATTGGCATTTTTGTTTGTTCGCGGGATTGTCATTGCTTGCTATCAAATGTCTACCGATTAACAAGCACACTAAAAGTTAACGGAAAATCGTCATGAAAATTGTGATACGAAGCAGAGTAGGAAAAAATGCCGTGGCTTATGTGATAGCTTTGTTTGTCTGCCTCAGTATCCCTATCATTTTGCTTTTTACTATGGTCGGTATCGCACTAGCGCCGATAATGAATACATTTAATCCCGATAAATTACAACGGAAAGTCTTATTGAATATAGATAATGAAAAGTTAAGTTTTATCGCACTTCTTTTCTGGCGTAATACCCTACAAACTTTCGTTATTGGGTATGTAACGATGATTGGATTCGCGTTGTACTTAACGGACAGCAATATCAGCATGGCTGATTTTATACACCCACTTCTTTGGATGCCAGCCATGTTGATTGCGCCAATCATTGGCACTATACGAGCACTAAAGTAGGTCATAAATTACCAAGGAAACTAAAGCATGAAATTAAACGTAGATTTGTCTGATCTTCATAAAGTTGCGGCCAAAATGCACGATGCTGTATATTGCTCTCATTGTGAAAAATGCGGTGATAACAAGCATTATTTTGAAGGGGACAAAGTGCCTGATTCATGTCTTAAATGTGGGGAGCATAAAGGCTTCTCAATCATTAGTGCTAACTAAGCGGAATATAACTAATGAACGCATACACATCATATCTTGGTTGTTCGGTTGATAAAGAAATAAATTTGTTGCATGAAATTAAAAAAAACATTGTTTCAATAGACCAGCTCACCACTGCTCAACAAATCATGGCTTCATTAGCCTTTGATGAACCTGAGATTTTACCAAAAAATTGGCTTAATAAGTCTCGCGCACAGTTGTTTAAAAGGCTCAGTATTGAACAGCGTTATGCGATTAAGCTCTACCTAAAGCCTTATATGAAATATGTTTATATTTGGTGGAGGGAATTGTTAATAATAGCTCCTATGGTGATTGTTCCATTTTTATTTTATTATTCTTCTTTGTATTTTCTTGGTGTTTTTGAAACTAAAAATCCTCTCGATCCATTTGAAAATGCTTTAGATTCATCTACTAAGTTGTATGGCTGGTTATTTTCGCTTTTTATGCTGACTGGGGTTTGGGTTACAAGGTTTGTTGTCTTTGACGCTGAATTAAGATTGATTGATGTTGTTTATCATCTACTCATTTCAATGGCTTTAGTATATTGCGCCTTTAATTCTTTAGATAACCTTCCTTTGATTATTGTGTTTATTGTTGAGTTTGGGGCCATAAAATGTCTTGTAGAAAGTAAAAAAGACTCATCCAATTAAATTAACGGAGAATCAGCATGAAAACTAAAGTTAGCATGATATTTGAACCTATATTATTTGCGAATTTCATTTTATCGTTCGCTTTACTATGGATTACGAATAAAAATTTTTCTAGGAAAATTTTTGATATAAAAACTGGAAGATCTAAGATTACAATAGTGAGACTATTATCTAAAAGAGCATGCTTAGATATGCCTTACTTCATGGCATTTGTTTTGTCATTTGTGCTAACGGTAGGGGCTTTGTTTGGCTGTAGTTTCGGAGGTAGTATATATTCTGCTATAGCAGGCTCTTTCGTAGGATTTTTCATGCTCTCGATTCTGCCTCTTTGTTTTCCAATGCCATCTACACAATACTGTAAGTAGTTCAGGATATCGGTATAATTGTAATGCTTAGGTTATTTTTAATTAGCTCAATGAATATAGTAATTATGCAATCAGGAGTAGATATAAAGTGATTAAAATTTTAGTTGGTGGAGTAGGCTTAGTTTTAATGTTTCAGGCTGTTATGCATTTTAGCGGTTTTGGGGCTGAAATAGACGCTTCAAGAAAAGCATCTAAAGTCATTGTTGAAACCATCGAGGCCGGAAAAACTGTGTCTGTATCATTTGATAAATCATTTTGGGGAGACACTACCACTTTAACTACCGATAAAGGCGTGTTTATTGTGAACGGGCTCGTTTCCATGATGACTGGTGAACCCTTAGTAATAAAAAAACAGCAGAGTGGTAAATCATTTTTGTGTGATGAAAAAACAGTGGTTTGTCATTTGCTTAACTAAACAGCCTCATTAGCTGTCGTCGATAATGATGGCTTAAACAAGTTATATCTGTGACGGCTTAAGGTTCTGGGTAAAGTAGAGGTCTTGGCTGTATCACATTTCTAACATGGCATTTTGTTTCATCTAATATTGTCAATCCATTGAAAAGAGGTTTGTTTTTGAATCGGTTCTTAATTTCTATCATTGCGGTATTTCCTCTTTTTGCTGTTGCTTCCAATACGACGAATCAGTCGTTTAATCAGGCTAAAAAACAGCTGTTATCGGTCTATCAAGATCATCGTGAAACCCTCTATTGCGGTGCTGCATTTGACGCAAAAGGGCAGGTAATATCTCCGCCAGGATTTACTACTAAAACGCATTTAGCGCGCGCTAAAAAAATCGAATGGGAACACGTTGTACCCGCCGAAAATTTTGGCAAAGCATTTACTGAGTGGCGTGATGGCCATGGGCAATGTGTCGATAGCAAAGGCCAATCGTTCAAGGGCCGCAAGTGTGCCGAGAAGATGAATATTGAGTATCGATACATGCAAGCGGATATGCACAATCTGTTTCCGGCTATCGGCGCTGTGAACGCGCTGCGCAGTAATTACAATTTTGCCCTGTTACCGTCGGCAAAATCTGATTTTGGTGCCTGTGATATGCGCATTGATGGCAGCAAAGCTCAGCCTCCCGAAGCCGCTAGAGGGCGCATTGCTCGGTCCTATCTGTATATGGACCAAAGTTATCCTAAATATTCGATGAGTAAGTCGCAGCGCCAGCTTATGAGTGCGTGGGATAAGCAATATCCGGTGAATGTCCAAGAGTGTCAGCGGGCTAAAAAAATTGCCGCCATTCAGCTCAATGATAATGAGATCGTTAAAAGTCGCTGTCAGCAAGCCAATATTTGGTAAATATACGAGAAGCTATGAATTATATTAATAGAAACACCCTGACAGAGTTAGATTTACATTGGTTTCGTAAATTTAAAGCCAGTAAGAATCTCGATACGCTATTAATCCAAGTGACTGGTGCTGAACGTAAAATAGATCAAGATCCTGCGCTCACTCAACGTGAGAAGTTTGATAATCTAACGTCGATTAATACGGCGTTTTGTCTTCGCGAAACCGAAGTAAAACAGCTCACCGGAGATTGGTCTTAAACTGGCGTTCCCTTCGGTCGGGCTTTTCGCTTCGCTCCCCGCGATAACGTGATCCACTGATGGCAAGCAAGCTTGCCGTGGCTCTACGTTCCTGCTTGCCAATCCCTAACGCAACCACCAAGCCCAAACCAAAGCAAACATCAAAGTCACAAGCACTGTCCGGTTCATTGCCGGCTAAAGTGTGAGTAAGCGTGCGCTTCTCTATCGCTTGTCATCGTTTCCCTGTCAATACCGTTCACGTCTGCGCTGTCACTTCTTATCTGTCTCATTTCACAACCTGCCCGCCAAGGGAGGCTTCGCCGCTGCGCGCCCTTGTCTGTCAGAACGTGAAATGAGTCAGGAAGTTAGGCGAAGACGAGAACGATATTTAAACGACAGGAAAACAAGCAATGACAAACTCAATTCAAGCGCAAGCAACTCACACTAAAGCCACCACTTTACCTGCCAGCCCAAAGACTCAAGCAGGCTCTCACAAGCCCGATATTGCTCAAAAATCGGCAACAGCGGCTAACGCTGTGGTGGCATTGGCTTCAACAGCAAAGCCAGTGTTACTGCAATTGCAGATTAACCAGTTGGTGTTGTCTGAGAAGAACGTGCGTAAAGAAAATGCGTCCAAGGCTGACGATGAACAGTTGTATGCCTCCATTTTGGCGCATGGCATTTTACAAAATTTGATTGTCGAGCCCATGAACGCGCAAGGCTTATACCCAGTTTTGGGCGGTGGCCGTAGACTGAGACAGCTCATTAAAGCGGTCAAAAATAATAAGCTGAAACCGAAAACGCTTGTGCCTGTTAAGTTGCTGACAGCCGAAGAAGTGGCCAACTATGCCACCGAGCTATCAATGACTGAAAACTTCACACGTGCAAAGATGCACCCAGTCGATGAATTTCACGCTTTTGCTGACATGGTGAATAAGGGCGCGAGCATTGCTGATGTTGCGGCGCGGTTTGGCGTGACAGCGAAATTCGTGCAGCAGCGCATGAAGTTAAGCATGGTCGCCCCTGTTGTGCTCGATGCGTACAAAGCGGGGAACGTGTCGCTTGATGTCGTGATGATATTCACGATTGCCAGTATCGAAAAACAAGTCGAAGTGTGGGAGCTGGCAGGCGATAGACGTTACAACGAAAACCAATTCCGCAATATGCTTAAAGACGCCGCTGTGAATGCTGATCACTATTTGGCTCAGTTTGTTGGCCAAGAAGAATACGAAAAAGCGGGCGGGGTTGTGACCTCAGACTTGTTCAGTGATGAAGTCTATCTTGATGATAAAGCGTTGCTCGAATCATTAGCGATTGCAAAATTGGAGTTAGAAGGGGCAAAACTGGTTATGCAAGGCTGGAAATGGGCAGATTATAAGCTCGTATCTGAATACGATGATCTTGCAGGGTTTGGACGTCTTACCTTAAAAGAGGGTGAGTATGATCCCGCTGAAATGGCGCTAGCGGGGTGTTTGCTCGTGTTAAAAAGTTATGGTGAGCCTGTCAGTATCTATATGGGTTTGGTGCATAAGGACGATAAAAAGGCACTGGCACAATTACAAGCCAGTGTGCAATTAGATCCACTCAACGTGGGTGACGTGAAAAAAATTGAAGATAAGGATGCAAGCGGTTATTCCGCTGCGCTCAATGACGATTTACGCGCACAGCGTTTGATTATCACGAAACATGCGTTAATGAGTGCGCCAAGCGTTGCGCTTGATACGCTGCATTTCTCTGTCTGTGTAAGCGCGTTCACTGATTCACATTATGGCAGCCGTCCACTGCATATCAGCGTTAACGACACCACTTGCCATCCTAAAACGGGAGCGCTCACGGATAACAAAGCGGTGCAGTTAATCGAGGGGGTAAAAGCCAGCCTAAATTTAGCGTGGGTTGGTCTGCCAACGGTCGCTGAACGCTTTAACGCTTTTTGCGCCCTCGATGTAAAAGAGAAAGAAAAGCAGGTGGCTTACGCCACGGCTTCCATGTTCGAGGCGTCAATTGATAATAGTCATTGTGCCGCTGAGGCCGTTATTTCGACCCTCGATGTGAAATGGTCTAACTACTGGCGACCTACGGCAGAAACCTTCTTTAAGCGCGTGAGCTTGTCTTGTTTAATTGATATGGCTCAGCCTGTCATGGGGGAGCAGTGGGCATTACAAGCCGCCGCACTCAAGAAAAAGGATTTAGCAAATCAGGTTGATAGCTTAGTGAACGGGGAGCGAAAAGGGCTAGATGATGCACAAAAAGCCTACTTTGATGCGTTGATGCCAGCTGGATTTTAAGCCGCATACTGATGCAGATTTACCCTGTTAATTCAGGGTAAATCTGAGCAAGAATTAACTAAATAAATTGAGTTGTGTGTATGCGTGTGTATAATGGTTCAACGGTTAACGCAGAGGTTTTACAATGCTATTTATGGTCGGGATCGAAAGCCCTGCTGATGAAACGCAGGCGTTTGGTATCGTTATTCCCGTGTTTGAAAAATTAGGCTATGGCTGTTTTTCGGCGGCGGATAGCCAAGAAGAAATCTTGTTTAAGGCTAAAGAAGCCATTTTATTTATGGCTGAGGAAGTGATCAACGATGGTCATTTAGTCGATAGCTTGAATGAAGGTTATCGCGACTATCAGGCATTGCATCCCAAGTTCGACCAATGGCTGGCCTTAGAGGTGCCGCTAGAGGCGCTCAAAGCCAAACAAAAACGCCTCAATATCACATTGTCAGAATCGCAGATTGTACGTATCGATAGCTTTGTGGCGTTTCATCGCGAGTTCAAAGACCGTTCGGACTTCTTGGCCAAGGCGGCCGATAAGTTAATGAACAGCGCAGACTCAGTAAGATCGTGTTCAAAAGTGGGAGATTGATATGGGCAAAGTAACCGGTATTCCATTTTCAGAGGTGAAAGCGCAGCTTATGGACAATCCCGAGGTTGTCGCAGCCTATGAGCAAGCCGTACAAGCCGATGAACCGATCCACATTATTCCAGTGCAACACAGTGAGGGCGTTATCATGCCAATCAACAATATCGTGAGTTGTACGCGCCAACCCAATCGGGCCAGTTTTTCCTTTGTGAATCTGTTTGGTGGCCATCACTATCCAGTGACGATGATTTTTATGCCCTCTGGCGCGGTGAATGTCGTTGTCGCGGGTGCGCGGTATCGATGCCAAGCAAACCAAGTGCAGCGCGTGATTGATGAGTCAGGGCTTGAGCATGAGGGCTTAGCGTGTTTGAAATATTCGATTGAAGCGGGGGAGTTGAATTTTCATATTCCTGCAGATGTTCATGAGCAACTTAAAGAGCATCCAGAGTTTCAAAAATGCCGCCTCATCGAATGGGAAGATGAAGAAATGGATAACGACAAGGAAATTTAGCCATGTCTCAACGTGCGATAGAGATTGTGAAGATAAGTGATCTTAAGTCCGTCAAACAGGGCGAAGTGTTTGAGTGGTGTATTGATTACGAAGAGTTTCAATATCGATCTGGAGATGACTTTTTAAGGAGTCGAACAGGCGTCGATTCACCATGGGAAATATGGCCGTTGACCAGCAACACTAAAACCGCGGCTAACCGCAAAGTGTTTGAATTGATTAAATAAGCGAGCGACATGTTGATGGCGATATTGAATAATTTACTCTTGGTGATTTGTTGGCTGTTCATTGCCATTTCTGCCCTTTATTTCGTTGCAGCCGCATTCAGGCTCGTTTTTATTGGCCGCCGATAGTCGCTATTCCCTGTGAGTTCCCCGCAAAACGCGAAACAAGCGGCGGCTGCGCCGCCCTTTTCCGTTTATCTGACAATACCCCTTGGTGTGCTTTGAAACGTGTCTCGGCGGTCAATCTATTTACTCTGAGTGTCTATTGGCTGCTGTTGCGCTATGTCATCTAAAAACCACTGATGAACTTGGGCGTTCCCTTCGGTCGGGCTTTTCGCTTCGCTCCCCGCGATAACGTGATCCACTGATGGCAAGCAAGCTTGCCGTGGCTCTACGTTCCTGCTTGCCAATCCCTAACGCAACCGCCAAACCGCCAAGCACAGTCCTACTCACTGCGCGGCAAGTGTGGCTAAGCTGGTCGTTTCATTCGGCATCATGGCCGCTCCTGGTTCTATCCCTTTCGTTTACGCTTCCGTCTTAATCTGTCGCTCACCACAACCCGCTTGCCAAGGGTTCGCTTCGCCGCTGCGCGCCCTTGTCAATCAGAACGATGGCGAGCGAGCAGGACGTCAGGCGAAAACGAAGATGATAGACCCCAAACGGAGCAAGCAGCCCATGACACACTCAATCACTACCCCAGCAAGCCACACTAAGCCTTTCAGCGAGCAAGCCAGCTTACAAGCGACAAGCAGGCTCTCCAAAGACGATATTCAACAGCAAAAAAGGGGCGAGTTGACGATCATTGTTTTAACTGAAATGAACTTCTTCCACTTCTGCGGCCTCGGACTTGAAGGGGTGGCAAATGAAGCATGGTATCCCTATTCACAAGGGTTATTGTTTGAAGCGGTCGAGCGGTACTTAGTCGCGGCAAAAGTGGCTCAAAATGTCGTATCAATCGATCAACCTCGACGCAATGGCGCAAGTATTGATTATCGCGTGCGTTTTAATGTGTTTAGCACTGACAAAAAACGGGTTTCGGTTCGTTTTCCTGTCGTGATTAAGCATTTTGGCAACGATACGCAATGCCTCTCACTTGATGAACTAACGAGGGCGTTAAGTCAGAACTATCGAAATAAGCACGTTTCAATCATGTGGTCTTTACCCTCGGGGATCACATCAACGGTTTATGTGTCGGTGGAGGCTGACGGGGAGATAAGCGATTGCTATACACATCATGCTCTGTGGTTTGTGATGGAAGGGGGCAGCATTGAGTTGGCCACTAACACGGGGGCGATATGATATGTGCAAACCCTCAGTGACGTTTGAAGAAATGAACACCTATTTACAAGGGCAATATTAAACATGAACGTTTATATGGTCGCACCCCTGCAACGGGTTGGCCTGCGGACTATGCAACATCAGTTGTCAGTAGCCACATGGCTGATTTGAATGCTAACGGGATCGGGTACATTGGCCATCACGAATCCGCGACAGGTCAGGCGATCCGTTATACCGTGGACGAGGTTAAATATTCCCCCCGCTTTTTTATTGTTGGCTATGACTCCGAAAACGATATTGCCCAAAAACAATGCTATTTTATTGATTCAGCGATCAATATCGAAAGGGCTCGCGCTAAATGCTTAGAGAGTGCTAATCGCTATCCGATAGTGAGAATTAAGGATCTACAAGGGCAGTTTGTGTAAACAGCCTGAACGTCTTACAGGGGAACATGCGTTCCCCTTTTTCGCTAATTCACATCATGACCCACTTCGGTTTCATTGTCTTAAGTTCAAACCATTCGATAGGTTAAGTCTCGAAAATACCTCATTTGCAACTATATATAGTTGCACTTTTTGCGGTTGATTTGGTATAATGATCCCCTATATCGCAGGGGGCATTATGACGAAAACGGATAAATTATTAGCAAAGCTCAAATCGTCCAAAACACTGACTTGGAATGAATTAGCGGGTGCGTTAAAAGTGCTCGGTTATCAACAAGTCGAGGGTGATGGTTCGAGGGTTAAGTTTGATAATGGCATTCCGAAGGAGTTAATCAACCTGCATAAACCGCATCCTAAAAATGAATTAAAGGCTTACGCATTGCGCCAAGTGAGAGACAAATTAACCGAATGGGGGAAACTATGATGCAAAATACAATGACATATAAGGGTTATCACGGCTCTGTAGAAATCAGCCCAGAGGATAATATTCTGTTTGGGCAGGTGCTATTCATTTCACCGTTGATCAACTATGAGGCCGAAACAGCCAAAGGGTTAGAGCAAGCCTTTCAAGAGGCGATTAACGCTTATCTTGCTGACTGTGCTCAACAGGACATTCAACCAGAGAAGCCTTGCAAGGGATCGCTTAATGTCAGATTAGGCCATGACTTGCATTTGGCTGCGTCTATCGCGGCATTTCAGGCATCGACTAGCACGAATGAGTTTATCAAAAGGGCAGTTCAAAAAAGCGTGGGTTTGTAGGCTGCAAATCGTTGTCGAGCAATGATATCAGCCTGAGCCATGTGATCTACTTAAACTGAACATTACCCCTGTTAGCTCCCCGTAAAACGCGAAACAAGCGGCGGCTTCGCCGCCCTTTTCCGTTTATCTGACAATACCCCTTGGTGTGCTTTGAAACGTACCTCGGTGGTCAATCTATTTACTCTGAGTGTCTATTGGCTGCTGTCGCGCTATGTCATCTAAATACCACTGATGGCCTTGGGCGTTCCCTTCGGTCGGGCTTTTCGCTTCGCTCCCCGCGATAACGTGATCCACTGATGGCAAGCAAGCTTGCCGTGGCTCTACGTTCCTGCTTGCCAATCCCTAACGCAACAGCAAAACCGCCAAGCACAGTCCTACTCACTGCGCGGCAAGTGTGGCTAAGCTGGTCGTTTCATTCGGCATCATGGCCGCTCCTGGTTCTATCCCTTTCGTTTACGCTTCCGTCTTAATCTGTCGCTCACCACAACCCGCTTGCCAAGGGTTCGCTTCGCCGCTGCGCGCCCTTGTCAATCAGAACGATGGCGAGCGAGCAGGACGTCAGGCGAAAACGAAGATGATAGACCCCAAACGGAGCACGCAGCCATGACACACTCAATCACTACCCCAGCAAGCCTCACTAAGCCTTTCAGCGAGCAAGCCAGCTTACAAGCGACAAGCAGGCTCTCCAAAGACGATATCTCAAAAAACAAAACAAAAAGTAAAAGTGCAAAAGCATTTAAAAAAGTAGATATGTATCAGGTCGTCACTGATCAAATCATTGCGGCATTAGATAAAGGTGTAAAGCCTTGGGTGTGTCCGTGGCAGAGAAATTCAATCGGTGCAGGTTTTCCGATTAATTTCGATACTAAAAAAGCCTATAGCGGTATTAATGTTTTGTTGTTATGGGCGGCGGCATTTGATGCGGGATTTTCATCAAATCAATTTTTAACCTATAACCAAGCGAATAATTTAGGCGGTCAAGTTCGCAAAGGCGAGAAGGGCACCTCAATTATTTTTTATAAGAGTTGGGAAAAAGAAAATGAACAAGGTGAAAAAGAAGTTATTCCCATGCTTAAAAGTTTCACTGTCTTTAACGTTGAGCAAATCGACGGGTTAAATGTTGAGGAAGTGAAAGGTTTCAACGTTAACAATTCATTTGATGCAATTGATCATGTTGAAAGCTTCATTAATAAAACAGGTGCGAATATTGTAGAGCAAGGAGATAAAGCATTTTTTAGACCCTCTACCGATAACATCGTTTTACCCACTCGCGAACGTTTCTCAAATAGCCTTGATTTTTATTGTACGGCATTGCATGAGTTAACGCATTGGACAGGCGCAAAAAGCCGATTAGACAGAATAAAAGGATCTCGATTTGGTTCGGATGATTACGCCTTTGAAGAATTGATCGCTGAATTAGGCGCAAGTTTTTTAATGGCCGAGTTAAATATTAGCGGTGACGTTCAGCATGAGTCTTATATCGCAAGTTGGTTAACGCAGTTAAAGAATGATAAGCGCTATATTTTTAAAGCCGCCAGTGCCGCGTCTAAGGCTCATCAGTATTTAATCGAAATAACAACGCAAGAAATCAAAAAAGCCGCCTAGTTTGATGTGTTCAGTTTAAATAAATAGTAATGGGCTTTTTATGTTAGAAACAATAGAAGAAAAAGCCGCAAGAGAAAAGAGGGTGTTAGCGTGGCTTGGGGCTGGGTATGTCTCGCAAGGCGTACTTGCGCTAATCGAAAATTCAAGCAATGAAGAACTGGCAGTATTATTTTACCGTCACGCGTTGGGAGATTGGGGGCTCGTGCCTGATGAGGATAGGCAATCTAATGATCACGCACTTCGAAATAATGAACGGGTAATATCATCCTATTTATTCGCAGGGATTAAGATTTTGATTATTACCGAGGCGGACAGAGCACGAACCACCGCATTATTGCCAAGCGAATATTAAGCCGCCACGCTTGCAGAAAACGCACTCATTGAGTGCGTTTTTTTTGGCCTGAAAATCCCCCGATACCTTTGCCGCTTCATACGGCAGCCGCCTAGCAAAAATCGAAAATCCCCAAAAAATCCCCAAAAAATGAAAAGTGCAAAATCCTGGCGAAATAGTGAAGTTGGAACCTTGAGAATAAGACCACACCCCACGCAAGAATTGATAAATCAATTCTTATGGTTGTTTGTGATGTAAGTAATTGAAATTAATCATTTAAATATCAATATTATTTAAATATTTTTTTTTGAAAATTCGTTTCAAATATACCTAAAAGTGCAATGACCGCGTAATGACTGGTCATTGCATTGTCAATAGATGCAGTACAGAAGCGGGGTGTAGCGCTGTGCAATGACATGTCATTGAATTAATGGTTGATAGGCAATGTATTGTTTTTTAAAGGTTAATCTTTATTGTTCATTGCTTTGTCATTGACTGGCATTTATCGGTCAATGAAAGTGCATTGACGCAATCATGGTGTTATCATTGACAACGCAATGCGCTTATTGGCATGCCAATAAGCGTAAAATTAGATTAGGAGCGTTAGATGGCACGAAACAAAGCGGTGCAGGTAGCTTGTAACCCCGAACTTTACGAGAAGCTCACTGCGTACCGGAACGAGAAGAACCTATCAAGTGATGCTGATGCAATGAGGGAGTTAACCTTGTTTGCTCTGCGCATTCTTGAGCATAAAGATGATGCCGAGGGGTTATCTACTCGCGAACTGTTAGAGGTGATTCTTACCTATACAGTTAAGGCGCAGCACACCAGTAGTCTTGTCTATTACCAGACGTTTAATGACTCACCTGTGGACATAGATAGTGCTGGTATTAAGCATAAAGAGATAATGAAAAAAGCGGAAGATAAGGTTGAACTGATATTGGCTGGTGATAGTAATTAACATTATTTTAGAATTTAAAGGTTATTCTCTAATAATGATAGAGGGATTTAATATGGCTAAAAGTAAAGTTGTTCAAGTTCCCTGTGAAGCGATTTTATACGAGAAAATTAGTGCATATCGTAACACTAATAAAATATCGAGTGATGCTAGTGCGATGAGGCAGTTAGCATTAGTTGGGCTCCGTTCTTTAGAGGGAGAATCGGTAAAGGGGAAACCGAGTGATCGTGAATTATTGGAATCCATCTTATTCCATGTGACTAAAAATGACGGCGATATTGTTGTTAGTTTGGATTAGGTTTTGTTTTATTGTCAATGCGTAAAAAGGCGGTTGTAATTAACCGCCTTGTTTTCTGGTGTTTACATGGTCTTTTCCCCAATATCCAATTTAGGATTGTCGATGTTGGGGGAGTATTCTTTCGTCGTTGAACGGTGGCTATCCATTGCTAAATGTTGATAGTGTTCATCGTGCTTTATTTTATTCGTTGCTACGTTAGTGCTGTCATCCTTCATCGTGATATTTTTTGTACCTGCAATGTCATTACTCAGTGATTGAATGGCTTTAGATAGTATATTGTCTTTTGTCGTTATGCTATGAATCGCTTCATTGACTAATTGCTTTGTCGTTTCGACTTTGTTTAAGCCGTCAGGTATCAGGCTGGGTTCAATAATTACCGCATGTATATTTTCCTTGCTGAATTTATCCGTAAGGTCATTAGCCAGTTTTGCAGTGTCTTGTGAATTATTAGTATCAAGTACCACTATCACGTTTTCGCGCAATTCATTTGTATTGAATGTTTTAGTGTCATTATTATTGTTTAGCGCAATAACGTCAGCCCCGTTTTTATTGTCAGCATTTATCTTAAGCGCATTCTCTACGCCGACAGCGACAATGCTATAGTCTGAATTATTGCCTTTGTTGATCGTCGTGCTGTTCCCCGATTTAGAGCCGAGTATGCGCTTGTTTATTTTAAGCGCTGCAATGTCACCGCTGGATTTATCAAGGTAAGTAATTTCTACTGCCTTAGTCTCATCTTTATCATTGGTGATGTTCGCAATTAATGCGGGGAAGGTCCCACGTTTTTCTGACGAATAAACGGCATCGTGAAAGCGTAAGTTTTCATGCTGCTTAACCTCGATACCTTGCTTGTTTAAATACGTCTGTGCGAGCGAGTTTTCGATAGGTTTAGCTTCGTTAAAGTATTGCTTCGCGCGCGCTTCTAATTGGCTTTGCTTAACCGGAATGGCATGTGTTAATTCATCATGCTGTGGGTTTTTTACCAGATTATATTTATCGGGTTCGTTCATCATTTTATCGGCTTTATAAAGTGCATCCTTATAACTGCATTTTTCAGCGACCATAATCAGGTTAATTAAGGTGCCTTTATCGCCGGTTTTCCAGTCTTTAAAATAGCCACGATATTGGCCCGTAGTGGTCAATGTTAGGCTCCCCTCTTTGCCAAATGTCAGGTTATCTTTGTCTGATTTATCGCGGTTCGGCTCACCTAAAAGCTGCGTTGCAAGTGATTCACTGTAGGCTGGAAGCTTGGCATTTAGCTCGGTGGCCATCCGTTTTAGATCCACATATCCATTCACATCGAGGTACTTTGGGTTTTCCTGCGGCAAGGGTTTGTCATTAAATAGCGGGGTATGTTCAGGGTAATACTTATCTCTTGTCTCAAGTGCAGAGACTTTATTGGGATCGTTATTGACCCATGAGAGCATCATTTTTTGTGGGTTATCGGTGATGATTTTTACGTGCTTACTGGCACGGGTGATATCGATATACGCGCGCCTTACGTTAGTTAATGCACCTTGGCCCTTAATCGCAGTAATGACATTCTCATAGGTTGCCCCTTGCGCCATATCGGCGGTGCGGGTGTATGCGTAATCCCAATGAGCATCTTTCAACTCTTTGGTTGAGAGCGTTAATGTGTGGTTATCCGTGGATTTGAGCTGCATTTGTTTATCGTCAATGCGGCTAACGGTATAGGTTTTGTTGCCCTGCATTTCACGGTCAATATCGCTTTTGCGGAGCATGATACTGTCGCCTTCTGCGAGAGGTTGCTCACTCTTAGCCCAAAGGTTCGTGAATTTGTGGCCATGATTTTTGGGGAAGAAATGCTTTTCCTCGCCGGTTTTCATATCCGCGAGGGTGAGCATATTATTGAGTTTATCGACCTTCATAATTTCAAAATAACTGTCTTTACTGGTCGTCAGGATTAACCCCTGCTGATAAGGCAACATGGTCGCCAATTCCGCTTTACTGGCATGAACTCCGCGTAATCTCGGCACGGTGAATTGCTCGGTACTGAGGCTTTTTTGTTGCTGTAACCCTTGGCGGATTTCGTGGGTAATGTCGTCGCGTTCCTTGTTGGTGTACGCAATGATAAGGGTATTTTCACGCGCTTTAGGTGTTCTGGCCAAGTATTCCAGTGCCACTGTGGCGGGCAGGGCTTCGGTCGCCAGTTGCTGGTTTTTCTTCGGGTTATCGGTTATCGACTGCAAAGTTGAAATGATATTTAAGCTTTGATTGATGTTAGCGGTCGCCTGCTTTTCGGGCGTTACCGCGTCGTTCGCGGTGTATTGATCAAAGGGTAATTGTTGCTGAATTTTATCAATAGCGCTTTCGCCTTGGCGATCGACAATATTGTGTACTGCACTCAGTAGCGTGCTGTTCTGTTGGCGCACAATGTCTTTCATGGTGACGCTATTGATTGCGCCTTTGTTTAACGCGAGTTCAAAAGGTTTACCCGCTTCTTGGGACGTTAACTGTTTAGTGTCACCCAAGAACACGGCGCGCGCGCCTGTTGTCTCAATCAAATGGGTAAATTTATCCATTTGGGCGTTACTGGTCATCGAGGATTCATCGAGCAAGAACACGGTGTTGGCGTATTGGTCCGGTTTCGCATCTTGGCTTAAAAAGTTGCTTAGGAGTGATTGCACCGTTTGGCTTTCGACGTTCTTGTCTTTGAGTTCGTTAACGGCGGCGTGTGTCGGCGCTAGACCTATGAATTGTGTCGGTGTCTTATTGGGTTGTGTGTTGAGAATGGATTCGCTTTGTTTAACAAGATCGATACCCGTTTCAAGCATGGTCGATTTACCCGTACCCGCTAACCCTTGAACACCCACAAATCGGTCTTTGGTGGTGGTGATCAGCAAGGTCGCGTCTTTTTGGCCATCGGTCAGGTTTTGATTTTGACTGAGTACCTGCGCGGCGTGTTCAACGCTGGTAAGGGGCGCAAGTTGATCTTTGCCCGCTTGCAGCCTGTCTAAAATACGCACTTCGGTATCGATAGCGGCTTGGGTTGTCCAGCGGGTGCCGTCGTGGTATTCGGCGCTTAGGAGTGAGGGCGCGCCTTTATCCGTGCTGTTCGTGGCCATGTGTTGCAGGGTGTTGATGATTTCATGTTGGGTAATGCTGGTGCCTTTTTCCTCAAATGCGTACTTGATCGCATTAACAATCAGCTCTTTTTGTGAGTAACCGGCTTCTTTCTCGCTAATGTGCTGGATGGCAAAATCTACGGCATTGTGAATAAGCCCTTTGTCTTGATGCTGGGCACCAATGGCATTCAGTGCTGCGGTCACATCTTGGGTGAGCAGGGCCGTGGTTTGGCTATTCACGAACTTTTCTGGCATGTCAGCGGCTTGCATGATGCGCGAAATACTGGATGGTTTCACCTCACTTTTTTCTAATCGGTCATCAAATTGTTGTGCCTTGTCAGTGAATATATCGATGTGTTTGATGCCTTGTGTCAGCGTGTCATGTAACCACTCTTTTGAGGCGCTATAGGCTTTAATGTTGACGATGTGGTGACTTGCATTAGGGCTGGCATTGCTTGGCGTGGTGGCGTAACCATGATTGAGCGGCGCATGGTGCAATGCACTGGCTTTAACGCTGTGCTGTTTGCCGCTTTCGTCTTTGAGCGTGACCCATTCTTTGGACAGGGCGTTGATTGTATAAATTTGTTTGCTCAAACCACTGTCTTGATGGTTTGTGGCCATGATGAGTTTGTCGCCGTTGGCGATATGTAAATTGTCCGGTTTAGCGATCGCGTACTCTGCGGCTTTAAAGGCTTTGCTGCTGGGGTTAATCTCAGATGCTTTACCGTTTTTGTCTATCAGCGTGAGGGTGTTGTTATCGCGGTTTACACTGTCCACCGTCAATTGCTGCTGTTGATTGCGGCCGCCGACTTTTTGCCATTGGGTGAGTACCATGCCCTTGGTGTACTGGCCGACGACTTCCCGTTGCTGCGCGGATAAGAACACGGGATTAAGGGTAGGGATGTTGAGCCCAAGGCGCGATACATCGCCTTGATTTTGCAGTTCTGCGCGGATCGCGCTGTTAAGCTGCTTCACGTCTTTATGGGTGCCCGCAATGACTTGGGTGTGTTGCTTCTCGGGCAGTTGCGCGTAAGTTTTTGCAATCAGGTTAACCCTGTCACTGTCTTTGCTTTCATGCAGTCGCATGGCGGTGTTGCTTTGTTTGGTGGCGACCCAGTTGCTTTCGTTTACGTTGCCTTTTTTAAGTACCTCAATAGCGTTACCGGCTTTCATGCCTTGCTTGGCATTGGCGTGATTGAGCAAAATCACTTTACTGTTGCCCGCTTTAGCTTGCGCGAGCAGGGCATTGAAGTCGTTGAGTCCGAGTTTATTGGCGTTCTCAACCACTAAAATATCGCGGTTAGTGTTGTTGGCTGTTTTAGTAAAGCTGCTGAGTGTATGGGTGTGGTCGGGTTTGAAGTGGTTCATTATCCACTTCACCACAGTCGATGAATCGCGTTGCACTCGTTCACTGGTTTGCAGTTTGCTTTTCATGTCAGGGGTAATGATGTGAATACGTTTACCGTTGGCTTCACCGACATTGAGCAGGGCGGTCGCGAGCTGTTCACTGCTACCAAAGACGTTCACTAGGTTAACTTGTTTTGTGCTGGCGAACAGTTCAGAGACTTTCTTTTGGTTGTCCGCATTTAAGCCTTTGCCTTGAAGCGTGTTGGTATCGACCACTTGGCGCATGTTGGCCGTTTTGGGCTTGATACTCTCTAGCAGGTTGGTTTCTGCTTTGAGGTGGGCGGCGCTGGTAAAGGTTGCAGACTCTTTATCAAGCGGAATGAGTGCGCCATCTTCAATGTGCTTATCGAGTGCCAATTTAATATCGAGCGCATCGAGCTTCTGGCCTTGCGTAAATTCAAGCGTGGCTGATTCCACTAATTTCGCGTAATTAAAACGGTTTTGGGTGTTACTGGCATGCTCAATCGCGCGACTCACCGCATCGATAGCAGCGGGTTTGAGCGCTAACGCATTGAGTGAAGTCTCTCGTGACATACTGTTTGTTACAAAGCCTGTCAGGTTAAAGCCGCTGTTATTGGCTTTGTTTTTCCATTGCTCAAACAAGGTGGCTTCGCTGGTATAGGCTTTACTCTTGCGGGTGTCCTTTGCGGCCACATCCCGCGCTGCTTGTGAGTCTAAACCTAAGCTTTGGGTTTGTTCGTTGATTTGCTGGCTACGGGTTGAAAATGTATCGAGTAAGGACTGAGGGACACCTTCCACTTCAAACAAATTATTACCCAGTGAACGAGTTTGATAGCCCGCTTGTTCAACACTGCGGGCTAAGGCGCTTTGATAGAGCGAGGTATAGTATTTTTGATGGTTATAAACCCGCTCACCTGTGCCATTGATGATGCCGCCTTTTTGTTTAAAGCTGCTTGCCAGCGCGCGCAATGTGCCCTCGCTGTCCTTGGTCATGTTGGCGGTGAGTGAGTGGGTGTGCAGCTGCGGATCTTCTTCACGGCTGGTTTTGTGGCGCACCATCGCAAACAGCAAATTGCCCGTGTTTTCAAAAGAGGTCGCTTTGGTATCAGGGTTGGTTTGTCTGGCCTGCGCCGCATCTTTCTCGATATGCGATAACGCGAATTTTACCGCGTCATCGTGCGCTGTCATTAAGCGTTTATCGCCGCCCACGAGTGCAAGTAAACTGACGGATTTAGGCGCCGAAAAGGTAAAGTCAAAACCGTTGCGGGCGTTGCTGTTTTGGGTTTTAAGCGTTTGGTCGTTCAGGCTACCGGCTAACACCTCTTTGAGTTGATGTTCTTCAACGGGCTTACCTAACATTCCCTCTTGCTCTGCCAGTTTGCCAAACCATTGGGTATTGGGCTCGGCGCTCTGCTCTTTCAAGTAATAGTTGGTTTCCCCTTCTTTGGCGTCCGCTGCTTTTTCTAACGACACGTCAGGTAAATTGAGGTTCTTTTCTTCACTGAGGTAGTAGCTGGCCGCGCCGCCAGCGCTCGACGCAATGGGACTGATGGAAAGCATAATGATATTCCTTTAGAGGGACCTCGCGCGGGGCACGAGGTGAACTAATCCGGTAGGTTTATTCTGAGTCGAGTTGGGCTTTGATTTCGTCAGACGTGAAGCCCAGCGCTTTGAGTTCCTTGATGGCTTCAATTCGACGCATGACGTTCATCCGTTCATGGTCATTTTTAGAGGCTTTACGTGAGGGCTTTTTCGCCGACAATTCAGGCACTCGTGTCGTGGTGTTGAATGAGGTCATCGTTTTAGCTCCTTTAGTCGAGCGATATTTCTTCGTGTACTGAGGCTATTTGTTGCTCTTCAAGTCGCTGTGCATCCTCAATGTGCTGGTCATTGGCCTTTTGTTTTTCAGCGGCTTTTTTCTTCTCGGCATCCTTGAGCGCTAACTCAGTCGGTTTGGCCTTTTTCGCATCGATGAGGCTTTGGGCGACCGCATCGGTTTTTTCAGCAAGTTTGGTCATGCGCTGTGCTTCCGCGCTGCGTTCATCATTGTTTTCATCCCCTTCATACATGGTGTCATGAATGCTTTGGAGCTTGGTTTTATCGGCCTTATCGAGATGTTGTGCCGCGCTGAATTGGTGATAGTTAAGGCTTATCTCTAATTTCTTCACTTTCTCAGATGGTGTGTAATCCCGCTTAATAAACGGGGCGCACAGTGAGCGCATTTGGTTAAAGACTAAATCCACTCTTACCACGGGATAATTGCCAGGCGTGCGTAGCCAGAATTGTAAATCTTCAAGCTGCATGATTTCAGAGGGCGTGACCACAGGGCGGGTAATGGTTTGATGGCCCAGTGATACGCCATCCCTGATTTCATTAGCGCCGTAGCTGTATTGCTCTTTAGAAACATCGACTTCTTGCTCACCTAAATCGTGAGACGAGATTTTGGCCATTTCGTTAGAGGGTGAGCGGAAAAATAAGCGAGTGTTGAGCAAGTCGAACATTTCAAGTGCCGCATTTTCGCCATAGACTTTTTTAAGCTGCGCAAAAGACTGAATACCTATGACATAACAGCCGCCGAACTTGCGCACTTCTGCGATTGTTTCGGCAAGTTCAGGTAACTTGTGCAAGCTTGGTGCTTCATCCATCAACACCCAAATTCTGCGGTCCGGATCTTCGTCTTGTTCTAAAATGGCGGTCGAGGCAATGGATAGCCACATTGAGATCAGTGGCCGCAATGAAGCATGTTGCTGTGCGTTACTGGATAGAAATAGAAAGCCATTTTCTGCATCGTTTTTCACCCACTCACGAATTGAAAATTTGCGGCGCAGGAGTTTTCCCTGTTCATCCTTTTCATCCAGTCCGGCAAGGAATCGTAATGATTTGATGTAGGCCGCGAGGACCGATTTAATGGATATCGCCGTTTTTTGGATTTTATCTGATACCAGTGAGGCCGATTCGGTCCCTTTTAAGTATTCACTTAAGGACTCAAGCTCGCTGGTCAGCATGAGTTCAAGCAGTCGTTCAGTGGTTTGATTCTTTTTAGGTTCATCTTGCATCTTAAATGCAGTAGATGAAAAAATGGTGCGAGCAGATTGCACCCAAAATGGATCGCCCTCGCCGTGTTGGGGAATGAGCGCACTTGCCATGTTCTCAAAATCTGAGGGTTCATGCGCATCACACCACACATCCCAGTAAGCACAGCGTTCATCAAACGGGTTTAGTAGTACGTCCGTTGCCGGATTATAAAATTTACTGACAAAGGTACAGCCTTTGTCATAGATAATGGCTTTGTCGCCCCGTTCACGTATCCACGTTAAAAACTTACGCAGCGCCACGGACTTTCCCGCGCCCGTGGTGCCATCGAGTAACAAGTGTTGTACTTCAAAGCGTTCTTTGAAAATACCGATGCCATCGAGCTTGAAATCGGACTGGCGCTTGTCCTTTTTAAGCTGTTTTGCTAATTCCTTCGGCGTGGCTTTTTGCATCCCCCGAATAAAGTGTTCCTCGGTTTGCTCGTCCCCTTTTTTCTTGAAATACCACATGGCCACGGACAGAAAAACGATGCCAATCACACAGCTTATAAGGAGATAAATTTGTGTCCATAACCAAAAGCGGCTGTTGGCCGCAATCAGTATTGGGTTTTCTAATTGAGACCCTAACGTACTGGTATAGACAGTGCCTTGCCATTCAGTTTGCATGACATGGCTTTCTGGTCTAAACACGCTAACTGTCTGGTTTATCCAATAATAATAAGCGCCCGTTAAGGTGTCTTTATCAAGGAAGAGATAGCATAGCAGCGCTGTTAAGATGAGCACGCCATAACACGTCCAGCGTATAAGCACGGCGTTAATCTGCAGAAACATCCGCAAATTGTGAAATAAAATCTGGCCACCACGGGTGTAGTTACTGCCTTTAGTACGTTTGGGGTTTAAGGTCATGATTAAGGTTCCTTACCTACTACCAGCGACTGTCGTTTTCACAAGGAATGCCGTTATTGTCGCCATCCATTTTGGTGTTGGGACAATGGTTAATGAAATACACTGCTTCTGCTCTTGAGTTCATTTGGCTGCAATGTGTGCGGCCATCACAATGAAAGGCGGTTTGCTTTGGCGTCGAGGTAAGGGGTGTTTGTGTGACGAGGTGCTTGGTGGCAAAAGTGGTGAGCACGGGTGGGTAGCTCGGTTGCCACACCGTCGTCAACGTGGAGTAAAAGGCAAGCAATAAACCAACTGATACAAGGGTGCGATTCAGTATCGATAATGGTTTTCCTTTAACTCGAAAGCGTGGATCGGTCGCCATGAAAATCAACCCTAGGGTGGTGCAAGCCCCGAAGATGATGGCAAACCATGTGGTGAATAAGGTAAACATATCCGCCAAGACGGGGTTATGTACTTGCTCGCCTAGCGTGCTGGTGTATATCACGCCTTGCCAGTGTGTTTGCACCATCGTTGCGGCTGGCTGCAATAACGCGCGTCCACTATATAGTGCGTAATAATACGCCCCCAGTAAGGTGTCTTTACCAAGGAGTAGCCAACACAACAGTGCTGTTATCACCATAATGCCAAGTATCGTCCAATGAATAATGGATCGATTGGCGCGGTAAATGTTTTTTACCCCCCCTTGAGTGGGGGGAGTGTCATGTTTTAAGGTCACGTCTAGGGTTCCTTTTTCGGTTTATTGGCTTCGAGGGCTTTCTTTTCAGCGAGGCGTTTTTGGGCGGCTGCGCGATATTTGAGATCAGTAAAGGACAAGTAGGTACCGTAATCGCTGTAATCTAGTAGTACATGCGTGGTGTCATTTTGATACTCGGTTTTAGCAAGCCGTAATGGTTCCGATACGAAGGGGGTCATTTTTATGCGTGGGTATTGGCGGCTAAGTTGTTCTTCAAGCGCCTTATACTTTTCTAAGGAGCTCGGGAAGGTAAACAGGATGATTCCTAATGTTTGAGCGTCATCAAAATAGAGGGTGGCATACTTAAGCTGAGGCTCATTAAACTGCTTGCCATCAACGCGATAATAATTCCAACTATCAGGTAAACTTGATTGGGTATTTTTGTATTGGGGGGGGTAGGTTTGCTCTGCCTCTTGCCTCGTGGATTTGCCCAAGGTGAGGCCAAACAGGGTGGTATCAGCCTGAGCAAGTGAGCTTAATAAACACAGCAACAGTGCACCTGTTTTAATGATGTTCATGAGGTTATCTCTTTGTGATTGAAAGTCATGGCTATTATCACATTTTTGGTCCTGTATTAAAGGGACTTGATTGACGCACTGTTTCTGCCATTTTTTCATCATCACTTCGACTGTCTGGTGGTATTAGGGCGTGCGCCGCTTTTACGTCTGCACGGGCTTGTTCCATATCAATGCTCGGGACGCTAGACGCGTTATGAGTCTGTTCTTCGTGCAACACATCTTGTCTAATTTCCGCGTTGCCTTGCGCCGCATGGCCTTGGATGCGCTCAAATTCGCCCGTTTGATAAAGACTTTCATTGAGCGGCGCAGGGGCATAATGTGGTGATTGCTGTTTATTGACATCAATGTCAGCAGCGTAACGCTCCTGAGCTTGCACAATGTCATCTCTGTTTTGCGGTAAGGCTTCGTTTCTATACTGCTCAGCAATCGCTTTGACTTCAGGGCTGTTCGTAAATTCAGCCGCAAGTTTGGTTCGCTCTTGCTGCATTTCTGGCGTTTGCCCCCTGATCACCTCCATGAAATCACCATTTTTTCTTGAGTTTTGAACGAACTCCACAAAGTCTTGATTTAAATCGTGACTAATACTGGTTGATCCACTTTTCACGCGATTAGCCGCATCGGTGTAGCTTTGGGCTTCAGTGAGCTGGGATTGGGAGTTTTTGGCGTGGGTAGTCGCTTCGTTAAGTCCTTGTAGGAAGGTTTGTGTTTCACCTTCGTTTTTACTGTTGGTTGTACTGGCTTGTTCGCCGCTGTTATAGGATTTGACGGTGTTAACGTTAGCGCTGAACTGGTCAAGGTAGCTTTGCTGTAGACTGTCACGTTCGCTTTCACTGGTACGGGCTGTGCTGACATCATCGGTTGAGCCTTTAGTGCCAGTATTGGCGGATACGTGCGCACTAGAACCAAGAAATCCACTCCCAGGTGTGCCGAGTTTCACCCCTGCTTCTGCTCCGACATACATTGATAATAAGGTACTTGTGGCTTGGTCTTCTGTCAGGTTGAAGTCCTTAGCAAAAGACTTAACCGTACTACGCATATCTGCGAAGCCTTTGTTATGGGTGCCGCTATCGCCGGTGGCGCTATTGCTGCCATAACTGTTCGAGGTATTGACCCCGCTCATTTGACTTAGTGCGGCATTCTTGACGGTGGCGAGGCTTTCGCTTGCTAGCTCACTCTCAATTTTGCTCGCACTGATCGCGTTTGATCCAGATTGCGATAAGGAGTTTGAGACCACATCGTTACTGCTGATATTCACTGGCAAGCTACGGCTTAAAGCATTTTGGCCATTAATGACTTGTCTGCCATCATCAAAGGTGGTGGTTTCATAGCCAGTTGCATCTTGCTTGGTGTTGCCATGAATACGTTCAACGCCAGTGGTGTCGATTTTATTGCCGTTGGTGTTGTTGTAGCTGTAGTTATCCACCTGAGCGTTACCCAAATTGATATCACCACTTGCCGCACTCGCAGAGGTGCGCGCGTTAACGCTGCTCATCATGCCCGCGAACTGATGCGACATACTGCTCATTACCGACGCGCCGCCTTTCATGATTAACGGCACAATCACAGTTGGCACGCTCATCATTAAAAAGCCGGTCATGGCCGCATAGCGGGAATGCATTTCTTGTAAGGGATCAACGTTGCTTAAGGTGATCCCGCCGTAAATGTTAGTGATTTCGGTGGCGTTAAGGGATAAGCGTGTGGTCATGATGAAGTTAATGAGAGCAAACATCACCGGCCATGTGCCAAGGTAGATAAAGCCTTTGAAATAGTTGCCGAACACTTGAAACGTGAGCGAGGGGATCATGGCAATCGCCACCACTAAAAAGGCGACAGAGCTAAACAGCAAAAACAAAATTGATTGCAGCATGGGCAAAAATTCGCGCGCCTGCAGGGCCATTCCCGCCCACATCGATGTGGTTTGCATTTTGTTTTGTGTATAGGCGTAGTTGAATGCGGCGGCGGTGTTGTTGCTCACCGCTGCATCATCCGCGAGGCCATTTCGCAGGGCGTTAATCGTCATGTTTTGCAGCGTGATTTGCGACGCGCTTTGACTGATATTGGCGTACTTTTGATAACCACTGCTGATGCTGGTATTCAAAAAGCTTTGTTGGCTTGTAGCCTTTTCACCATAAATCCAACTGCCCAGTAACTTGATGCTTTTTGCGCTGTCTGCTTGGAATAGCTGCTTGAGGCGCGGAAGGGCTTCTTTGCAGGTAGGATAGTCATTAGGACCCATTTGAATCGCCCGTAGCGGCGAAGGGTTGTGAGTCGCTAGAAAGTCCCAAATATCCGGCGCACTGGCTAAATCTCTCCATGTGTATTTATTATTGAGTAGCATATCTCCGCGAATACAACTGCTGATGTAGTGCTGCCAATAGCCTTTAAGTTGGGTGTTTTCTATCTCGCTTTGTCTGGATAACTTGTACAGCTCAGAGCCAAACATCATGCCCGTTTTACTGTATTGTTGATCATCCGGTACGTGAAAAATATCTTCCACCGTTTGGGTGGTGGCATACATATAATGCGATGCCCATGAGGCCGGAAACGCCACAATCGCGGGCACATTGTCCACGCGATAGTTACCCGTCGGATTGGTTAAATCGGTAATTTGCACCGTGGCGGTGGTGTTCATGGCAAGCAATGGCACGGCAAAGTAAACCGCGCACCATTTCATAATCGCGTTATGGTCACGCTTGATGAAAAAGTGCAGCGCGGTGGCCACCACGGCAAACAGTGCGCAGATGCTTATCATGCTGGCAAATGAATCGGACTTGAACAGCACGGCAATGGCATTCATCACTTGCTTGGCCACGTCACCGTTGCTGTATGTGAAAATCTCAACAGCCATGGTTATCGCTCCCCAAAATTCAAGTTGGCCTTGGCTTTAGCGCTCATGGCGCCGGTTATTTGCTGTTTGATTTGCTGGTTTTGCATAATGAGCTGGTGCTGCGATACGGCCTCATTTTGAGCTTTAGCGGTGAGTCCTTCTAAAAAGCGGTTGGCGTTGATAATGTCTCGCTCGATACGATCAATGTCTTTGGGATCATTGTTCGTCGCAGTGATAGAGGACTTTACAATCGACAGCATGTTTTGCAGATAGAGGGTAATAAACTGTACGCTGATGATTTTGGCGTAAGTATTGGTTTGTGGCGTGAGTCCTGCTTCTAGTTCAGTGCGTAAAAAGGTCATGATGGGCAGTGTCGTGTATTCCAGCAACGACTTGTCGTTATCTGTTAGTGGCTGGTCGTTTTGCATCTTACTGGCGATGCCTCTGAGCAAGGTATCTACACGGTATTGCAGGCCGTGGTTACTTTGGATGGTGATCGTTTGTTGTGTCGGTGCTAAGCATTGGTCAATGGCTTGATTGGTGCATTGATAGCTTTCAGCTTTGCCGCCCTCTAACAGACTATTAATCAGGTTATTGTTGTCGGTCAGCAGTGAGCCATAACCGCGCGCATTGCCAGTCGCGTCATAGATATACGTACCCGAAATCGACATGAGAAATTCTGCCAAGGTCGGATCACTGGCAAGGAAGGTATTTTTTAAAATGGCGGCCCACACAATATTGGTGTTTTTGCGCACCATGTCTTTTAGTGCGGGATCTTTCTTGGCGTTATCGAGCTGATTGTTAGCTTGACCGCCCGCGCCGCATTCTTGCTGGCCTGATACCCAATCCGCAAAGGCGTTATTTTGCGTGCCCATAGTGGCACAAATGTATTTTTGACTGCCAACACCTGCAAACCCCGCCAGCGCCGACACGCCCGCTTGGGCACTCTCGCAAGAATTGATCGACTGATTGAGATACTTATCAGCAATGGCCGTTAGCGTGTCCTTAATCTGTTTGATTTGCGGTGCCCACGTCTGCAGGGCTAAATCGACGGCAAACGGTGCAGCGTTGGCGATAATAGCCTTGCCTTGTTGCACCAGCGCGTCAGAGTTAATGTGGCTGAATCCCCCCATAAACATATCAATACCGCCACAGCCTGCGGCAATGCTGGGCATTTGCACACTCACCAGTTGTGCGTCGCGAATGGGGCTACGCACAAATAAATTGCCACCGCTGTAGTAGTTGGCGCTTTGGCCTTTGAATGAGCCCGGATTGGTCACGTTAGTGCCATAGCCTAGGCCATTGAAAAATTCGTTTAGTGAACCAGAAACCCCCGCACTATGCGCGTGGGTTGTCAGCAAACATGAAATAGTGATGCCCAGTAGTGTGCGTGTCAGTGCTAAGCGTTTCATGATTTACCTCCGGTATTACCGCTTATGCTGCCGCTTATGTTGCCGTTATGGCGCGGGTGTAGTGTGCGTAGCGCACGCAAGCAAACAGCACTCAACAATGCATGCACTGGGACGAGTACGAATTTATAAATGGCTAAGGCCAGTAAAATATTGATGATCAACATCGTGTCCATGAGTTGCTCCTAGCGCATGCTTGCAATGACTTGTGGGTCATTGAGGGATTGAAGGTAACTTTGTTGAAGCTGCGAGGACGTCACATCCCCGACCGTTAAACGGACAAACTTACGGGTATTGACGTTGATCAAGAATGTGGCAGGCACTGTCACGCTGCGCGGGTTCTCAAAGAAAGTAGCGGCAATGTCTGGCGTGGAAGGAATAGGCACTTCAAAACCTGCTATCCCTTGGTTGTCGAGCGAAAAGGCATAGGTATAGGTGCCTGTTTGCGCCGCAAGCTGTTTCAGTTTCGGGGCGAACTGGTGGCAAAACGGGCAGTCAGAGCGAAAGAAAAACACTAACGCGTAATCATTCGGATTGGCCGCAACTGCCGCCCCCCCCATAGAAGTCGCCTTAGCGCTGAAAGAGAATAGAAGAGTCATTAACATTACTGTGATGATGCGTTTCATGGGTATTTTCCGTTTAAAAGTCAGGGGCGAAATCGGTGGCCACGTTCAGGAAGCGGCCAAGTAAATCGTCTTGAGAGATAAAGCCATAGGCCAAGGGTTTCATTTCCCCTGTGCCAGGATTAACTAATACCAATGCAGGGCTAAACGGGACGTTTATGTGCTGGTCGTTTTGGCGGTTTTGCACGATAGCCGGCAATGCCACACCATCGAGCGTGACGCCCAGTAGCTCAATGCCATGCTCAGTAGCGAACTGCTGCACGCTGGGCGCCAGTGCAATATCAATTTCTTCACTGCCCTTGTAGACAAAGAACAGGCCCCATCCCGCATCGGCAAGGGTGCGTACTGCGCGCATTTTCTTGTTGCGCTCTAATGATAAATACGTACTTCTTGCCGCTTGTTCCGTCGGTCTATCTTTGGTGTAAGACAGCTCAGGGTTGTCGAGTAATACTTTTTTAAATGTCATGCCGAATTCGGACGATTTATTGCTGACGTACTGATTAAGCAGCATGGCCTTTTCCACTTTCGTGCTGTCTTGGCTGTTTATCGCGGCGTCATTGAGCGTGTCTTGGTAGTAGCTGTGAAACCAATCCATCTGCTCGGTGGGCGTTAGTGTTTGGGTGCGCGTGAGGGTGACGCTTGGCGTTTCGGCCTTTTTAGGTGCTTGCTTCTTGGGGGCAGTGGGTTCGTTATACCAGCGCCATCCTTGTGCATCCGTGGCGTTTGCGCCGTGGCAAAATGTTGTCAGCATAAGGAGCACTAACGCACTGCGCTTGTTGACCACCGAATCCCCTTTTTTTGTGGACAACCACGCCAACGGCGCGTGGCTTGACCACCGAAAAAAAGGAGATGCTGCGGCATGTTGTAAGCGGTCATTTAACAACGTCCTCATGGTTTGGTTCCTCCAACCGACTGTTGTAAGCGTTTTTGAATTTCATCCGTGTTGGGCAGTTCGATGGCGTCGTACATGTCTTCATAAAAATCAGAAAAGTCCATTGAAGACATATCAATGCGTTGCAGTTCGTTAGGTGAAAAGGCGCTGCAATCAGGATGCTTAGCGCTGCCGAAGTTTTTGCCCAATTGCGCGCGGCCCTCAACCTGCACGATGCGCGCGAGTTTGCTATCAAACGCGCAATAGGCTTTTTTCTTGCGGATACACACGCCAAGCACTTTCTCAGCACAATATTGGCCAAGTGATACGGTGAGTTTGTCTTCTTTGGCGGTACCCAGCGCTTTTTCTTCTTCACTGCAGGACGTTAAGCCGATGCCGTTACCCCAACCGCTGTCCTGACAACAATTGCTGATCCCCAGCGCTTTATCGCTGCATTCCATGATGTTGCCTTTGAAAATGATGGCGCTGTTTTCGTTGATGTTGGCTTTGTCTTTCACATCACCGGCTGCGTCACTGACGGCGGCCAGTCCTGCCGCAGCATGGTTAAAGTCAGTGCTGCGAGTGGCCGCAGGATCGTAATAGTCACCACTGAGCGCAAAGCTGTCTGCACCGCAGATAAGGCCCGTATCACGGCATTGCTGTTTATCACATAGGCGTTGTTGTTTATCTTTAATGCAAACGCCGCCAAGTTGGGTGTCACAACTGGTCGATTGAATGCTGCAATCAGCGATGGCGTCGCAGGTATTGGGAAAGGCACATTGATAGGTGGTTTGTTCTTTCCAGCAATCCAATGTCACGGCTATCCCATTAATCATGCGCGTTTCTTTACCTTCTACGCATTGAGATTGGACTTGTTGGCACTCAGGAAGAACAGCACCACAGCTGTTGTTGTAACCGACTTCAACATGCGTTTCAGTGGTGATGATAGTGATGGGTAAATTCTGTAACTCAATTTTAAAGTAAAAATCCCAATTTGCACTTACATGAACCGCTAATGGGGATGCTTTAATATCATAATTTTCTGTGGTTAATGAACTATTTACACTCATTGCACAAGGTTGATTAGCAACACATGTACCAGGGGCTCTCTTTGTTAGAACATGTCCTATAAACGTACCATTTAATGCAATTGATAATTCGGCATCAATGGCTATAGAACGATACTCACCTTTAAATTGAACACGGACGATCTTAACATTAGGGTTTGGTAATTTAATGTCAATAGTAAACGGTGGTGTGCCAGTTAAGCTGTATGAATGCGCCACTTCCTTAACTGATGTGCTTTTGACGAAAGGCGTCAGGTAGCATTGCACCGGATTATTGGTGGGCAACGTGCAAGAACGTGGCTGAGAATCGACTTCACAAACGAGCCCTTTTTCACAGTCATGATATTTAGATGAAATGCCGTGACTGATATTGTAAGCATCATTTTGATAGCCGACGGCGGTATGGTATGCCGGATCGTTTTCATCGATCGTCGGGCGTCCCTTGTTAAAACCGCTCGTCACGGCTTGGGCTTGACCATCCGTGCTCATGCCTTGCATTTTGGCACTGTCCATGGCGCTTGGGTTGTTGTAGTAACGGCTTTCGCTCGGGTTGGCGACTTCTTGCTGACATGTCGCATCTTTGCATAGGCTGTTAACGTCAAAACCGGTGTAACCCGCTTTGTTCTGATTCTGCTTGATACTGTCTTTGGCCCACTGCACATTGTCGCGATAGTCTTTTTCGCTGTTTGCCGCCACAACAGGCAAGGCGGCGCTCAATGTGAGGATGGCACTGAGGATTAAGGCATTATTCAACTGAGTCATTTCGCCCCCTTTGCTAATGTCTTCGCTGCTACATCGGGAATGCTGCCGTGTTGTGCAAGTAAGTTCAGCGCGTCATACAACGAAACGTTGCCGTAAATCACGTCAAAGTCATCGGTACTGCAGGGCTGTTTTGCCTGACATTTGTTGGGTCTTACAGCAACAAAGGCGGGTACTTGGGTAATGCCGAATTGCGTAAACCACTGGGGATTGATGGCAAACCCGCTCTGAATGGTTTTACCTTTGTTATCGATAAGGTGGTTCATCTGTTTAACGGTGGCGGTAAACCCTTGAGGCAGTACACCGCGCACAATGAGTGGCACCTGTAAGTCTGCGCTTTGCATGAGTAACTGCTGCAAACTGGTGGCAGGCATACCCAACGACACAAATACCATCACACCATTGGCATCGGCACTGGGGTTGGGCTTGGCATCGAGCAATGGTGATAGTGCGTTGTTTAATTGGCCTTTGCTTTGCGCTTCGAACTGACGGGCTTTATCAAATAGCGCGGCTTGGTCTACGTTCAATGGGGGTAATGTGTGGCGTTCTCGCATCGACAGCGCTTTTAATTCGTCAATACTGTAATCCGTTTGGGCGAACACCTGTGAAATTGATCCAAGGTATAAGCTCAGCAGTAAGGCTAATCCCTTGAATGATTTTGAAAATAGAGAGTTATGCACATTTTCTGTGCATAACTCGGTATAGGTTGTTGGTAATTTGGTCTCAAACTTTTTCATCGAAAATCCCTCTCCTTATTGGTCACAAAAACACGCAATTGCGTTTTTTGAAGTTGATAAAACCAAAGTTGTCACCCGACACAGGGTTGTCGTGGCCACTTTCCCAGATCACCGTTGTCGTGGTGTAAGGGTGCGCCCATAGCGCATCGGGTATGGTGTTGGTCATTTGATAGCGATAGCGGGATTTGGGCATGAGGGGCATCGGCGTTTGATAGCAAATCGCGCCATCTTCACCGTGGGATTCCCATACGATGCCTTGGCGATGCAATTTGTAGTTCAGGCGCTCTAAAATCAACGTACCCGCCTGAATTGGCGTGTCGCGGTAATTGGTGGTGCCAGTCAGGGGGTAAGCACTGCCTTGTGAGCCCATACACCAAAACAGAAAATCAAAGGGCAACACACTGTTGGTCGAAGTGGCCACGGCTTCGGTGGCACAAGCGAGTTGTGACACGATATTGCCAAATAAAATGGCTTCGGGATTGAGAATAAAAGACAACTCATCGTCATCCCACAGTGGATCTATCTCTGTTAGGTAAGCGATATCAAAATTGTCCGTGGCCATACAGGCTGCGCTTTGCATAATTTGCAGCCAATAGATCACAGGGTATTTGTACCAGTGCCCATGATAAAACGCGCCATCACTGGCATCGTTATCGCGACTTGTGACGCGACCGCCAATTTGGGGGGAATTACTCATGTCGAGTTTCATGCCCATGTTGACCATGCAGTAAGGGACGCGCGTCACGTCCACTAAGGTATCAGGCTCCCAGTAGCCGATATTCAAGCCAATTTGCATAAAAATAGGCGGCGGTTTGGGACAAAATGAAATGGGTGATACGGGGTTGCGCGTATCGGGTAGGCTCCCAGGAATAATAGGCACACTGCCAATGGTCATCGGGAAGATACACGACCAACAAATGTCGGTCATTGGGTTAACGAACGTGCCCGTACAGGCCGCTTGCGCGTTGACTTGTGCGGGAATGACTCCCATTAAGAATGCGAATAGCAGCGCAGGTTTAATGTGTCGCATGGTCTGTTTCCTCCATGAATACGGGGAAATTTGACACATCTATTTCGCGCACTTGCCACATCACCCCCGCTTGCTTAACGACACTCGGAACGCGCTTAAGTGTTAATGCGCGGCTGAGGTTTCCTTGCTGGTCAAAGTAAACGCGCGCATCTAATTGGCCATGCAGTGTTTCGGGTTCGCCGCCCGTTAAAATCCATTTGATGGTGTGTGGCTTGTCATGGGTTGTTGCAAACTCTTTGGCCCATAACACTTGCTGCACATCATCCCCATCAAAAAACACCAGCGTTTTACTGAACTCAAACTTGCCGACGTTGGCCTTTTGCAATGCTGGCCATGTCTTGGTGTCAAATGGGTTTACGCGCGTCCCTTTGGGATAAATCAGGTTGCCATTCGCATCATTGATATCTTTGGCCAGCGTTAAAGTGGGATCGACTAAAAACACTTCTGGTGTTTTAGTTGTGATAAGTCCCACTGGACGAGGGCGCTTAACACCGGCTTTGACATTCTCTTGGAATTGCTCGCGCATACTGTCTAGCTCACCCGTTTTTTCTAAGGTTTGCAGACGGTTTTCAATCCACTGCAGCATGTCAATTTCAGCTATGGGGAACACTTGGCCCACGGTGCCGATAGACGCAGCCTTGAGCGGTAATAGTGGGCATAACGCCAACATCAGAAGCGCGAATTTATTCATTGAGCCGTGACCTCGCTCGCTTGGGCGCGGTTCGCCTTGTTTTGCGCTTGAAGGGTGTGCAGTAGTGACTGCTGAATTTCTTGGGTAACATTCACGGCGCCACTGACGACGGCGGGGCTGACTAACACCACGACATGATTATCCAGAGCGTATTCACGAACCACATCATCGAGTGTTTGGGTAAATCGAGTGATTTCTTTTTCGCGTTGTTCGTCGGATAGCTCGCTTTGACCGATAGATTGGTGAAAGCTCGCCACGGTTTCGTTAATGTCATACTCGACAACACGGGGTTCGCGCGTCACCCAGAGGGTTATCATGACGCCCAGCGTCACCAGCCATAAAATTGATTGTATGATGGTTTTTTCCATTTTATGCGGCCTCTTTGTGGGTTGCTGCGGCGGACAAAATGGCATCAAAGCGGGCCATATCATCGGGATAGAAATGTTGGGCTGTCAGTTCAATGGCATCGAGTAACGGCATGCCGCCTTTAATCAAGTTTTCGCAATATTCAAACTCTTTGGGTTCAGTTGAGAGCATGGCGCGCGACCATGGATCGGCAAAAATCCGGTGAAAGGACACTAGCCCGCCCGCTTTGAGCATGACGCAGGAATGACCCGCATCATTGGCGCGGGGGAATGACTTGATCATGTGTTGCTCGAAGGGCGAGAAGTGGTCAGGATGCTTGTTCAAGAAATCCCCAAAGCCATCACCTTGGCGCAAGGTGATATGAATATCTGAACTGTTCAGTGCCGCTTCGGCCTCGGCGTTGGCAAAGAAGTCGTTCATGCCTTGCGTTACTGTGGCAAAGCTGCCGCCGAACTTACGCACTGTGCGATAACCTTCGTTGATGAAATCCTTACTTTGCGCATTCGCGCCGCTCATGAGTGACCACGCTTCTTCAATCACACAGATTTTCGGAATAGAACGTTGGCCAGAGAGGTACATTTGTTGGCTAATCGTCACCATCAACGCGAAAATCACTGGACGTTGTAGCTCGCCTTTAAATCCATCGAGTTCAAGCGTGGTGATATCGATATTGGGATCGAGCATCGAGGGCTTATTGAAAATTGCGCCATGAATGCCGTTAGAGCAGAACTTGTTTAATTGCGCGGCGATATCACTGATACGGGTATCGTCATTTTTTTGTGCGGCAATGTCATAGAGTGCCTTTTGCACATCGTCAATCAGCGTGTCGTTACCGCATTTTTGCCATGCCAGCAAAATAGCATCGCCGAGTAATGCCGTCTGAAATCCGGTGAGCTTTTCATCAGGTGATGCCATGGTGGCGATAAGCGCTGTGATGTTTCCCAACACTTCGGTGATGGGATCAATGGCTTGACCTTCATCATCGAGGATTGGGCCAAAAGTACCCGCATCCCGCACGCTTAATACTTTGCCTAAGTGGGTAAACGGGTTTAGGAAAATCTGCGAACTGTCGAGATAGACGCCGCCTAATGTTTGAGTGAGTTTTTTATAGCTTTGGCCTTTGTCTAAAATCCATGCCTTGCCCCCTTTGGCAAAAATAGATTTCACCAAGGCTTGCATGAAGAATGACTTCCCTGCCCCTGAGCCGCCCGTAATCGCCATGTTGTAGTTATCACTGCCGCAGTTAAACGGATCGAAATAGCTAATTTGATGGCGCATTGTTGGCAAGAGTAGCCCTGCTGATAAGCGTTTGTAGTCTGCAACAATCGGTAAGAAATTCACCAAGTTTGAGGTTTTCATCATGAAACACAGGCCCGCTTTTTGGCTGTCTTTCATAAAGCCTTCGCTCATTGAAAACGGGAGGGTGGACAGGGTGCACATGCCTTGCAGTTTATTGTTTCGGATTAAATCAATGCCTGCCGTGCGGAAGGTCGCAATCGCTTTTGAGGTGTCATGGCGGTGTTTCTCTTCTGTCGTATACAGGGTGACATTCAATGTCATGGTGGTGATTTTAAAGGCGTGTGAGCTGAGTCCTTTTTGTATCTCCTTGCGTTCAGCCAGTTCATCCGCGGCGCTGGGGATCAACAACCGCATAGGGGAGTTGACCGTTTTGGTCAGAGAGCCAATTTTGCTGTCGTTACGGGTGGTTTGCTCGCCGGTTTTATTAATATAAAAGGACACGCTGACACGATAAGGACATTGAACACTGTTCATGGTGTAACTGAGTGATGCAATGCAGTTGGGAAACGCATACAGCCTAAAATCGTTCGGCAGCCCCTTTAGCCCAAGATTGATTAAGGTGGTATCGACACTGTTGTCTGATTGCATCGGTGTGTGACGGATATTGACCGAATCACGATTAATGATGAACTCACTGTCAGGGCTGAGAATTTGGGTGTTGAGAGGTTGATACTCGTTATATTTAGCGGGCGAAACGCGATCTTGTTGATGCGAAAAATTTAAATGCTCGCGGCAATGCTCAATCAAATCGTCAGCGCCTAAGCGGCGAATGTGCATGCCTGTTTGCGCCAGCTCTGACTCAATGCCAAGTCGCATATCCAGCAGTGCGGGCATATCTTCGGTGGTTGAAACAAAGAAAAACCCTTTGGTGTTCTTTAGATCGTAGTGATATGCGCTGCTGAGCTTGGTGCCAAAGCCTTTGGTCGAACTGTGTTTGGCATAGATAGCTTCATTTGAGGCAAATTTATCGCAAATGGCATTGCGGCCACTAAGCAGCGCTTGATTTTGCTCGATGAGCTCACCGACTTGATTATTACCCACCATGACGAATTGATAATGCCATTTGTCGCCCTCTGGCAGTGTGCACACCAAGGCGTTCATGGTTTTGATTAAGTCGTCATTAGCCCCGCCAAACAGCGAAATGGCAAAGCCAAAACCAAGCGAATTAGCATTTTCAAAGACTTGTTCAGCATCATCATAAATGCGATAGGGCAATTCATGATGCAGATGGTTGTGCTGCTGTTTGCTGCTGGCATAGAGTGCGCCGAGATCGTTTTTAATACGTTGTTTCATGGCTTAATCCTGCTTGATGTATTTGGCAGGTCTACCCGTCCAACGGCTCTTATCGACCACGATGTACACATCGCTGGTATCAACGTAATCACCTTGCTCGTTGAGGTAGGGGAAGATGGTTACTTTTTGGACTGACTCCGCCGTGCGCAGCGGTACACCGTGGCGGTCGCGGCGTGGCAAAGGGATAAAATCTTGTTGTTGGCTCGCAAGCTTGGGGAGTGTTGTTGTGCTTTGACCGCTTAAGGCCATTACCGCAGGGCTTTGTGCTTGTGGCTGATTAAACACACCACTGTCAGTGAGTTGCCTCACTTCCATCATGTTAGTACAGCCATTGATGCCGCCGACTTTATCGCAGGAATAGTCACTATCCAGCCCCGCCGCACAGCCACTTAATAGCCATGAAGCCAGTGCGATAATACCGGTGTTACGTAATGCATTTTTGCTCATGATTGTGTTCAAAATGTCACTCCTTAAATGAATTAATTCGCACGGCCAAAGGCTGAGTTAACAGGGGGGCGCTGGCCTTGTTGGTTATATTGCTGCTGTGGTGTAGGCGTGTTTGCGCCTTGGGCCTGCGGCTTAATATTCCCTGGCATCTGTTCTAGCAGTGGGTTGCTGATAGTGTTGAGGATTTGCGCTGTGGCACTGACAGGATTTTGGGCTTGCTGCGCTAGCGCTTCTTCGTATTCTTGAATGCCAACTGGATCGAGCGGGAAGCCTTTGAGGAAAACGATGTTGACGGTATTGCCCGGATTGAGCTCAATAATCGGGTGGTATTGCTCAGCTAATTTGATGTAGTAATCCGCGAGCTTGCTACCCACGCTTGAACTGGCACTGCCGGCTAAGTTGAGCAGTGCATCACTGCCATTGACGCTAGAGGTTGACCCTAGCGCTGAGTTCGATGTGGTTTGGCTCAGTGCCTTACCTGTCTCACCAATGCCCGTCAAAATGCCGCTAATCCCTGCCATCTGAACGATTTTGCCGTTCTTCATAATGGCAGTACCGCGAATACCGTTGCGGCCATAGTTAAATACGGTCGCCTCGACGGGAATGTCGATGATTTCATCTTCAAAAATACAGCTGAGGCGAGTGGTGCGCACAATGCCGCGACTCGATGAAATTTCGCCGTAAGCTGCGCCTAAAACTGTGCAGTTGTTTAGTTTTGAGGGCTTACCGTTAGGGAGTACACCTTGGTTAATGGTTTGGAATACCATTGGTACGGTATCGCCTTGGCCATTCACACCCGCATTGGCATCTGCGCCGCCAGTAACGACAGCTGTCACAAATGAACCTGCAGGAACGTAGTTCTCAGGGGTGCGTTTTTTGGGGAGGTTTTCTTCTGGTGATTCCCAATTTAGTGCAAAGGAATCGATGCCATTTTGGGTTGCAGGTGGCGGGATAGCACCGCCTTGATAGGGTGCAGCATACCCACTTTGTCCGTCACCCACGCTCGGGCGTGGTGGTAGCGTTTGTTCACCCAAGTATCGTGTTGATTGCCTAACGGGATAGGCTGATGCATCGATGCCCTCTGTCGAAAATTCATCGGTGACATTGCTATGCTGCATTGCATTTGCGGTAGCGGCATTAATCTTATCATCAATTTTTTCAGAGACGGTCAGTTGGAACGTCTCTAAATTACGCTTTAAATCAAGGCGATTTGCTTCATTGCTGCGCTCAATGGCTTCCATGCTTTTCAGCATTTTATCAATCGCTTTCTGCTGCTTATCTAAGGCAATTTGTTGTGCGGTGAGAGCAGACTGATTGTCTTTCTCGGTGAAATCTTTATCAATCACGGCACCAAAATCGATAGGATTGCCCGCTGCGGTTTCAGGGGCACGTTTTGGGGCAGACATATAGGCGTCGCCCGCTAAATAGAGGGCGCCGAGTACCGTGGCCCCAACCCCTGCAATCACCCAATTGCGTTTTTTATTGGCTTCATTTAACGCACTGCCTTGCTCAAAGTCGGCTTCGGGATCTTTTTTGAAGTAGTCTAGGAGTTGCTTCATTGCATGCTCTCCCCGCCCGATACAACAAACAGGTGGCCTGTTTGCTGTGGTGCTAATTCATAGGTTGATAAGGCAGCGGCTCGCGTCGTTGGGGAATAGAACTGCGCCGTGGTGAGGGTGACTGGGAGTGCTGCGTGATTGGTTACGCGATAAATGATGCCGTTGAAATGCTTACCAGTGAACACGAAAGCAGGTTCTGTCGTCAGTCCTGCAGGTTTGGGCATTTGCTCATTTAAGCGAGTAAACATCGCGTCATCGATAGATGTTTCCGTGCCTCTAGGCTCACTGTCTACCGTGGTGCGTTCAAGGTCATCATTGACGACATGCACACGATAACCGTCAATCGGTTTACCCGTGGCGAGGTAGCGGATCATTTGCGCGGTGAACTCGGTCATCATGGTTGGATAAGGGGTTTTCTTATCGAAAACGGAGGGTTGTTCTTCGCGATAATGTTCTGCAGTGAAGATAGAGGTCACGGCAGGAATGGCTTTAGGGCTGATGAATAAGCCGAAATGTCTGCCCTTTTCCGTTGATACATAGGCTGTAAATGGCATGGCCAGATTGAGGTTAACGCGCGCTGCACCGGATTTATCCGATTTCGTGCCAGTGACAACGCAAAATCCTTCTGGACAATCAATCGAGGTGATTTTGTCACCTTCCACGACTAAGCGGTTGATATCAACACTCGACAGCTCGATAGGAACCGTTTCGCTGTCATTGAATCCATAGTGTTTTGGGGGCGTATTTGCCGCTAACACGCTCATAGGAAAAAGCGCGCAGGCTGCGAAAACAAGTGGGTTAGCAATCTTCATTATTTAACTTCCTTTTGCACTTTCTTAATGGCTTTGAGCGACAGTTGGCCATGGTCATAATTCATGGCAATGATGTAGCTGATGGTTTCGGGTTCCAGCGCGCGTTTGCCCACATATTTGTTTAACGTGCCCGTGAGTTTGACGAGACGATCATCAAGGGCAATTTGGGTTTCATTGATGGTGAAGTGACTGCTGATGTTTTGTTTTTTAATCATGGCTGCATCTTCAACGAGTAAAGGTTGCATTTGATGCCAATCAGCTTCATCGATATACGTTGCGAGCTGCTTGTACTGATGGTCTACCGAAGCGGGCGTGACATTGAGCTTTAGAAAGGCAAAGTATTCGGCCATTTGCTGTAAATACGGTTCATCTATAGACGTGTCTGATACGGTAAAGGCTGCGCTGATGGTCGGTGGAACAACGGTGCGGCTTTTATTGAAGTAAGCCATCCATACAATACTTGCTAGGACCGTGTTACTGATCATGGCTACGGTAAAGCCGATTAACAGAAGCGTGTTGAGGGATTTTGCAATGCGGATAAAGTCGATCTTGTTCTTTTGTAACATGGGGCATCCTTAGGGGGATAGGCCCCCTAATTCACATCATTTAACGTAACCAGTAGCGGCGACAGGCCGCAGGTGTTCGTTTTAAAAATGATGCGCTAAATTCTGCAGGGGCATACCAATAGGCAGTGAGGCGTAACACGCACATGCCGTATTGTGATTTCATTCTGCGCATCCCTAAAAACCATGAAGAGGCTAGCGCCATGCCAATGAGCGCGTGATCCATCATGAATAACACGGCAAAAAACACTAAGGCAGGAACAAGTTCATCCATAGCAAAACCTAATAACGTAGGGGTGTTATTGAGGTGTTTAGGGATGCTAAAAAACTGAGTGGGGTTATCCACGGCCTATAGACCTACAACCTTTAAGGCCACGTTGACGAAGATCATTCCAGCGACAAAAGCCCCAATAGCTGCGCCCCAGTTTTTGGTTAAAAAGCCGGTAAGTGCAGCGGCACATAAACCCACGACGAGAATGGCGAACTGTGCAGTTGAGCCTGTGCCAACGGTATCAACAATTTCAGATTTAGCCGGTGCAAATGGATCAGCAGCATGTACATCCCAAGACAACAGCAAAGTAGCGACGACACAAATGATGAAGAGGAAGGTGCAGCGCATTATGAATATGGTGCTATCACTGGGGATATGTTTTGCGAGTCTTAGAATTTCTTCGTTTACTTCATTTTGTTGGGCGTTAGGTTGTTGGGTTTTGGTGGTCATATAACACTTCCTTAGTATTGCGATCCCATTTTGGGATCGTGATGGTAAAAATTTTTTAAGATTTATCTTTATCCTTGGCTCCCATTCCCAACTCATCAAAGCGGTTGAGATGGTCGATTAATCGAGCTTGAGCCTCTTTGCGTTTCGACCGGCGATTACGTTTTGCTGAAGAGGCCAATATTTCGTTTGCTTTGGCATCGAGTTCAACATTGACATGAGTAGGCTTGGTCATTGAGTTATTAATAAATCACTGTATGGATGATCATGGATTGGATGATAAATCGACGAAAACACAAAGTAAAGCAAAATTAATCATCAGTAAATCATTGTTAATTGAATGTGAATCAAAATGTCTGCGAAAGGGTTGGGAATATACTTAGAATTGATTAATGAAAAACATCGGTCATAGAATAAAAGTTAAACGTAAGCTTATTGGTCTAACCCAAGAAGAGCTTGGAAGATCTGTGGGTGTTAGTAAAGTTGCTGTGTCACGCTGGGAGAGTGATAAAAATGCAATAAATCATGAACTTCTTAAAAAAGTCGCTTCTGCACTGCAAGTTGATGCTGAGTGGTTGCTTACCGGAGAATTGTTCGCGACAAAGAACGATGAAAATGCCAGCGTTTATTGGGCTCCAAACTACAACAAATATAGAGGGTATAATGTTAATGATTTTACTCATCATGGAGATACGCCGGAGTTAACACCTATACCGTCTATCTACATAAAAAATATAAAGAATCTAGAGAAAATTTTTACATTCAATGTTTGTGGTGATTCAATGGAGCCTGTTATTTATGATGGTTCAATAGTTGGTGTAGATGCAGGTGATACATCAATAAAAGATGGAAAAATGTATTTATTGAAACAGAATGATTTACATAGAGTAAAAATAATTCAATTGTTACCTGATGAGATAGTTCTTAAAAATTATAATGTTAACTATAAAGACGAAATCTATAAAGTTAAGAATAGTAATATCCAGATATTAGGGAAAGTTTTCTGGTACTCCGTAGGGGTTAAGAGCTGATTCAGTATTGTTAAGGTAAATTACCTTGATTTTTATTTGTCTGTAATCAATAATGACATCAGGATTTTGAAGCAAAAAGTGCATTACATAGCACGCTACTACATAGTCTTCTATGTAGTGTATTTTTCAAAATCTAGAATGTGATCATTGGTGATTCTTTGGTCTTAAGCATTCGACAACGAAGCCGGCTACTCGATGGGTCGGCTTTTTTGTGCCTAAAATTCAGTGAATTAAGATCGTTGATCTTTGCGATCGTTTCGTTTAGAGTTATCCGCAATGTTTGGACTAATCACCCAAACAGCCCTTAAACATCGAGAATCATAAAAATGCTTAATTTATTCAATGGCTGCCTTTTGCAGCACCAGCACCTCAGATACATATACCCTCTATGCCGCCAGATCTTACGATCTATGCCGAGCGATAGCTGTGGGATTGTGTCTGATGCAAAACTCTAGTCAATCAGATCTTCTCTATTCATCATTCAGCAGTGATGATTATCAAGAGCATCCTCCTGTATCTAGCTATGCAGATATACCTTATGCGATAGAACTGCCCGTGCCAGATGGCAATGCTTACTCTGTCGATGAAGAAGCTATCCGGTTAAAAGTTGCTAGAAAAGCTGAGCGTGACAAGATCAATGCCGAAATTAAGAGCCTTGCTAACATCGTCAAGAAAAAAGGTGTAGCTGTTGGCTTTAAAGCAAAAGTAGCATCTTATGCTGGATTTAAAGCTAAGCGACTACCAGAATTTGTGCAAACGTTATTAACCCAATCTAAACTATTGCCTCACCGCGACGATTTTTTAGATCGCGGGGACGGATTGTGCAGAGGAAAAACTCAGGCACGTTCTAAAGTGATTTTAGGCTATATGCTCTCTGCATTTGTTGTTAACTGTAATGTCAACAACGGTCATATTGTCGTTGCAACAAGACAAGGTGGCAAGAATGTAACTCATGATGAACTACGTAAAGAAGTGGCCATGCGTCACGGTGTCTACATACCAGAATCAACATGGTACTTTTACGTTAATCGATTAGTTCAATGCGGCCACATTGAAAGCCATACGGTGAGCATTTATGAAGATGGCCACGTAGCCTCTTTTCATGCTGAAGCAAGCCATAAGTATTTATCTACAAAGCTTATGTCAATGTTGGGTGCTGACCGATTATCTGTAAGAACAGCAGCTGCGAAGCATAATGTTGATCTGAAACTGGTGGGGAAATCATATAAGCAAAAACCCCGCTACGCGAGTTCGCGCTATCGTCGTGATGGTTCTCTTCGTCAAAATATGCCAATCATAAAACCGTCTCAAGAATTGTTGGCACTTATTCGCTCTCACTATGAACGCGAAGCTTACTACGTACCTCCTAACTAATATCTATGCCCTTTCTTATTACTTCCTTATTATCAGTGCTTAACTGATGTTTCTCATGCCTAAATGGCTCTTATGCCCGTCTTTGACCCAATGTTTGGTGTGTACGTTCATCATTCTTTAATTTAACGGAGTCAAATTACATCGGTGAGATCTAGCTTTATATATAGACGCGTTCATCTTCTGTATAACTTAGAGCAC
>NZ_JBHFFD010000020.1:0-69073 GCF_043359565.1 Shewanella sp. S23-S33
CAGTCGGTAGAACGGCGGACTGTTAATCCGTATGTCACTGGTTCAAGTCCAGTCAGGGGAGCCATTTAAAAAGTGTTATTTCTGTAAAGTCGATAGCAATATCGCACCCTCTACTCCCCTGTAGTTCAGTCGGTAGAACGGCGGACTGTTAATCCGTATGTCACTGGTTCAAGTCCAGTCAGGGGAGCCAATTTATTCTTCGTTTTGTTCCCGTGTCTTTGCCTCTTCTGGCTTCTAGTTACCCTATTCTTTTCCGTTTTGTTTTTAAGCAAATGCAGTTACACTGTTATCAGCTTATTAATAAAAATTTATGAGTGTCATCACACAGATAGCTGCAGTTAAGTATTCTTGACTTAAACTTATCCTGTTTGAGCTCACCCAAAAAAATAGAGCGGATTTTTATGGCCATGTCAAAATCATATCCAATTTTTTTACTGCTTATTTTCTTAGGTCTTTTTGCTTGGGTTTATCAAAGCGAAAATAGCCAATTACAAATCCAACAACAGCAAGAACTTGATAGCTTTAAAACCAGTTTAGCCCGCTACCAACAATGGCAAGGTGATGGCGCCGAACTCTTCAAAAAGCTTTCTGAAAATTACCCATTCCAATTTTTCCAATATATTGATGATACCGATGGCCAACGGAGTCATACAGAAGGTCGTTTAGACAGCCAACATCCTCATCCCTTAGCCCGTTTATTTTCTATTGAACTCAGTCATACACAAAAATTGGCAACTGGTCGTTTACAAGTCAAACTCAGTGCAAACCAAGCGATTGAAACTTCGATTAGTCATACTCAAAAGCTCGGTGTCATGTTACTGGTGGCTTACCTTATCTTACTGTTAGTGTTTATTCTGTTAATGTCAAAACATAGGGCGGCGATACGTTATGCTGCTGATTATATTTCAAAAATACCTGAGTTAGGGTTTTCTGCTGTCGCATCATCAAAACTCACAGGTGAGCTCAACCCCATTGGAATATCCCTTGAAGAGTGTCGTCTTCAACTTAAAGCCCAAATCGATAAACTCAATCAAGAGAATGAAAAGCTGCATAAAGCGGCCTATCAAGACACTGTGACGGGTTTTGGTAGTCGCCAGCGCTTTACCCAAAAATTAGAAACCATAAGTAATCCCGATATTCCTCAATTGGGGCTGATGGCAATGGTTAAGGCGACAGAGCTTGCGCAAATCAATCAAAAACAAGGGCGAACTGCGGGGGATGATTATCTTTCAAGGGTGGCAAATTGTATCCGCAAAGCCTGTAGTAAGTATTCAGACGCAGAATGTTTCAGGGTATCGAGCGCTGATTTTGCCATCTTTATTCCTGATGTCATGCTGAAGGATGCGCCAAAATTTTTAGACCAATTAAAAATTTATCTCGATGAATATTTGCAGATGACAAAAGCGGAATCTGTTGCCCATATCGGTTTAGTTCCCTATCGCCAAGGTACCGATGCGGTTAATTTACTGACGATTGCGGATACCGCAGTCAGCATAGCGCAAACCCTTGGGCCTAATAGCTATCATATCCAAGAAAAACTCAATGGTGACGAGCAGTTTGGCGATGATCGCTGGAAAATGGCGATCAATGATTTAGTCACTCGCCAAGCATTAAAATTCTACCAACAACCTATTCAGCCGTGTCGTACCGATGTAGAGGTTTACCGTGAGTTATTAGCCCGTTTTTATAATAGTGAAGGCAAGTTCTTACCCACCACCACAGTGATCGCTATGGCCGAACGTCACGGTATGAGTTCTGAATTAGATAAACTGGTGGTGATCAGTGCATTAAGAATGCTTAAGGAAAACCCGACCATTTCGGGTAACTTTGGCATCAATATCAGCGCATTTTCTGCGCATCAAGATATGTTTGTCGCTTGGCTAAAGGACATTTTAGGCAAGCAAAAATACATCGCCTCGCGCTTAGTATTTGAGATCAATGAGTCCGGTATGCAGTCTAACTTAGGGGCAAGCTATAAGTTCGTTCGCGAAATACATAGCGTTGGATCACGGGTGTCGATTGAGCGTTTTGGCATGAGCTTTACGTCCTTCAAATTCTTCAGTGAAGTGCGCCCAGACTACATAAAGCTTGATGGCAGCTACACATCGAACATTGATGAAGACAGCAATAATAAGTTCTTCGTCCGTATGATGGTGGATGTTGCAAGGCGGATAGGCATTCGGGTTATTGCGACCAGCGTCGAACGCCAAGAAGAAAAACTCACCCTCGAAAAACTCTTAGTTGATGGATTGCAAGGCTATTACATAGCACAGCCCCAAGCCATGGCGATTACAGATCAAATTTAATACTTTAACGGGTTAATTCGTCGCCAAAATTTACAGTAAAGATGGTTAACCCTGCATTCTATATGTTGTTTATGCAAACGGAAAAGTCGATAATACGGCCAAGATCCGTTTAGAAAAGTATTGAGATGACTGAATATCTCCTCTTGTTGATCAGTACAGTACTGGTCAACAATTTCGTTTTAGTGAAATTCTTAGGCTTGTGTCCTTTCATGGGGGTATCCAGTAAACTGGAGTCCGCTATTGGCATGTCTATGGCGACCACTTTTGTGCTGACGTTAGCCTCTATTCTCAGTTACCTCGTCAACCAGTATCTATTATTACCCTTTGATCTGAGCTACCTGCGAACCATGAGCTTCATTTTAGTGATTGCGGTTGTGGTGCAATTTACTGAAATGGTGGTGCAAAAAACCAGTGCTGCACTGCATCGCGCTTTAGGGATTTACCTGCCGCTGATCACCACTAACTGTGCTGTGTTGGGTGTTGCCCTATTGAACGTTAACGAGAAGCACGATTTTATCCAATCGGCTATCTATGGCTTTGGTGCTGCATTAGGCTTCTCATTAGTGTTAATTCTCTTCTCGGCGATGCGCGAACGTTTAGCAGCCGCAGATGTCCCCTTACCTTTCAAAGGCGGCGCCATAGCGATGATCACCGCAGGTCTTATGTCCCTCGCCTTTATGGGATTCACAGGATTGGTTAAGTAAGATGTCCGGAATTTTAATTGCAGTCATATTGTTGACCCTATTGGCATTAGTCTTTGGACTATTACTCGGTTTTGCCGCCGTTAAATTTAAGGTTGAAGGCAATCCGATTGTCGATGAACTCGAAGCGATTCTGCCACAAACCCAATGTGGTCAATGTGGTTACCCTGGCTGTCGCCCTTATGCTGAAGCGATTGCCAACGGCGATAAAGTCAACAAATGCCCTCCCGGCGGCACTGCCACCATGGAAAAACTGGCGACCCTGATGGGCGTCGAGCCCGAGCCGCTGAATGCCGAAGCACAATCTCAAGTGAAAAAGGTCGCCTACATACGTGAAGACGAATGTATTGGCTGCACTAAGTGTATTCAAGCCTGCCCCGTGGATGCGATTATCGGTGCAGGTAAGCTTATGCATACTGTGCTGACAACCGATTGCACGGGTTGCGATCTCTGTGTTGAGCCTTGTCCCGTCGATTGTATTGATATGATCCCAGTCACCCAGAATCTTAAAAATTGGAACTGGCGCTTAAATGCCATCCCAGTGACTCTCATTCAAGAGATTCAGAACCAAGACCCACAGTTAGAAGAGGAAAAGCGGTGTTAACTTTATTAGATCAATTAGATAAAGGAACCCTTTGGCGCTCACCCGGTGGTATACATCCACCCGAAGTCAAATTCCTCTCGAACGCGACGCCGATTAGCCAACTGCCCTTAGCCGATACGTACTTAGTGCCCATCCCTCAAGTCGGTGAAAATTGCACACTTGCGGTAAACATCGGCGATAGCGTATTAAAAGGCACGCCGTTAACGCAAGGCACCTCCATTTGGCATTTACCTGTGCATGCGCCGACATCAGGCACTATCGTTGCTATTGAGCCAAGGGCAAGTAACCACGCCTCAGCATTGCCGGTTAATACCTGCGTTATCCAAGCCGATGGCAAAGACACTTGGTGTGAGCTGGTGCAAAATGAGCTTGATGATTTAAGCCATCAACAGATGATCGATAAGATCCGTGCTGCTGGCATTGCAGGCATGGGCGGCGCGGCGTTTCCAACTCATATTAAGCTTAATCCGGTCAGTGAAATTGATTTAGTCATCATCAACGGCGTCGAGTGCGAACCTTATATCAGCGCAGATGACAGATTAATGCGCGAATACAGCCAAGATATCCTCGCCGGTATTGGCATTATTCATCGGTTATTAACGCCAAAACGCATTGTTATCGCCATTGAAGATAATAAGCCAGAAGCGGCCACAGCCATGCAAGCTGCAGTCGTCCAATGTGGGCTCCCAGCGGACAGCATTCGGGTAACCGTCATTCCGACTAAATACCCTTCTGGTGGTGAAAAGCAGTTAATTCAAATTATTACTGGCCGCGAAGTGCCCTCGGGCGCTATTCCCGCCAAACTCGGTATCGTCGTGCATAACGTCGGCACTGCCTTTGCGATTCATCAAGCGGTTACCCAAGGTAAACCGCTGATTGAGCGTGTGGTGACTGTGACGGGCAAAAATGTCGGTAAACCGGGGAACTACTGGTTACCGATAGGCACACCTGTTGAGCATGTGCTTGCTGCGACTGAGTTCACGCCAGAGCCTGAACAAAAGGTGATTATTGGCGGGCCTATGATGGGCCATGCATTGGCGAATATCCAAGTGCCTATTTTAAAAGGTACTAACTGTATTCTGGTGCCAAGCAGCCAAGAAATAGGAACTACGCCAGAAGAAAAAGCCTGTATCCGCTGCGGCGAATGCGCCAATGCCTGCCCTGCACTCTTATTGCCACAGCAACTCTTTTGGCACGCCAAGGCCGAAGAATATGACAAAGCTGCCAGCTACAATCTAAAGGATTGTATTGAATGCGGTTGTTGTAGTTACGTCTGCCCGAGTGATATTCCCTTAGTCGAGTATTACCGCATTGCCAAATCCGCACTCAAACAAGCCGCCGATGAGAAGCAGCAAGCGGAGCGCGCTAAACAGCGTTTCGATGCCCGTTTAGCGCGTCTTGAAGAAGAAAAGCTTGCCCGTGAAGCTAAGGCCAAAGAAGCCGCAGAGCGCCGACAAGCGACTATGACTGGCACGGATAAAAATGCCGTCGCCGAAGCCATGGCACGGATCGCCGCGAAAAAAGCCGCAGCGGCACAATCAGCAACTGAAGAGTTGTCGAATGAAGAATCATCAAACGTAACAAGCACTGATACGACAGACGCGCCCAAGGGTAAAGCTGCCGTTGCAGCAGCCATCGCCCGCGCTAAGGCGAAGAAAGCCGCCCAAGTGAATGCCAATGGTGCTGATACAAATGGTGCAGATACAAGCAATGTGGTGAATATTGATGCCAGTGATGAATCCTTCTTAGCAACAGATGCAATCGCGCAAGAAGCGCCGTTATCTCAGAAGGACAAAGTCGCCGCGGCCATTGCTCGTGCCAAAGCTAAAAAGGCGGCTCAGCAAGCCGATACCGCGCCGCTTGAAACGGCTGAAACGGCTGAAACGGCTGACAGTACACCAGAAGCTAGCGCTGCCGATGATAAAAAGGCCAAAGTGGCTGCCGCAGTCGCGCGGGCAAAAGCCAAGAAAGCGGCGCAGCAAGCAGAAACCGCCGCTAGTGATATTGAAGTTAGCAATACTGACGTTAGCGTTAGTGATGTTAGCGTTAGTGACGTTAATGATTCAGAAGCGATTAAGAAAGCCAAAGTAGCCGCCGCGGTTGCCCGTGCTAAAGCGAAAAAAGCCGCGCAGCAAGTTGAGACAAATGCTGACAATGATTTAACTCAAACCGCGACTCCAGCAGTTGATTCCGCAGCTAGCGTTCAAGCAGATGTGAATGATGATACAGAAGCCGCCGCTACTGACGTTAACAACGCTGAAGCGATTAAAAAGGCGAAAGTGGCTGCCGCAGTTGCTCGTGCCAAAGCGAAAAAAGCAGCGGCGTCAATTGTTGAGCCTAAGTCTGATTTAGAGGCAGAGTCCACGTCAGTTGACGACATTCAAACTAAAGCTAACGTGGCATCGCCGTCGATAGCAGCACTTGACGCCGTCGCAGCTAAACCCGAAGCCGTTTTACCATCCGCAGAACAAATTGCAGAACCCATTGAAACGGCAACCTTATCAGGCGATGAGCTTAAAAAAGTGCGGATTGCTGCGACCATCGCCAAAGCGAAAGCCAAAAAAGCGGCACTCGCTCAAAAAACCGAAGCTTCTAGCGATTCAAATGTTGCTAATGATTAAGAACAGAATGATAAAAAGGGAACACAATGGCGTTTAAAATAGCCTCATCACCCCATGTCACACGTAATTTGCAAACCTCAACTGTGATGCAAAGGGTGATTTTATGTTTACTGCCGGGCCTTGTGGTGCAATGCGCCTTTTTTGGCTGGGGCACACTCGTGCAAGTCCTGCTGGCGATCCTCGTAGCCTTAAGCTGTGAGGCCGCGGTGATGAAACTTCGCAATCGTGATATCAAAGCCAGCCTTAGCGATAACAGCGCCATGCTGACCGCAATCTTGATTGGTGTCGCCATTCCTCCCCTTGCACCTTGGTGGATGATAGTGATGGGCACCGCCTTTGCGATCGTTATCGTTAAGCACCTTTACGGCGGTTTAGGCCATAACCTGTTTAACCCTGCAATGGCGGCGTATGTATTGCTGTTAATCTCATTCCCAGTGCAAATGACCACTTGGATAGCACCGAGTACCGTTGCGCTGCATTCGCCTAACCTAGCTGAGAGCTTGCAACTTATCTTCAACATTGGCGCCCACGTTAACTTGGAACAGTTTCGTTTAGGGATAGATGGCATCGCAATGGCGACGCCACTCGATACCCTTAAAACCGATTTATCCCTAGGATTAACCACCACTGAAAGCCTGACTAAAGCCATTTTTGATGGCAGCACAGGCGTAGGTTGGTTCTGGGTGAATTTGGCTTATCTGGCTGGCGGTTTAGTATTACTTAAACTGAAAGCCATTCGTTGGCACATCAGTACTGGCGTGTTATTGGGGCTCTTTGTCGCATCGAGTATCGGTTTCTTACTGTCGCCCGATACCCAAGGCAGTCCCCTATTACATTTGTTTTCTGGCGCGACCATGTTAGCGGCATTTTTTATCGCAACCGATCCCGTCACAGCAGCAACCAGCCCCCGTGGTCGCATTATCTTCGGCGCGTTAATTGGTGTGTTGGTGTACATCATCCGCATTAAAGGCGGTTACCCTGACGCCTTTGCCTTTGCCGTGTTATTGGCTAACCTCTGCGCCCCCTTTATTGACTACTATGTGCGGCCACGCACCTATGGTCATTCAGCTAGCTAAGGCCATTTGGCGGACTACCGTCATGCTACAAGATAATGTCATTCTGCTGGCAACGAGAGCTTAAGGAAAAAGAGTTGAAAAATCCGATGATTAAAAATGGTTTTTTATTGGCGCTGTTTGCCTTGATTTGCACGGGTCTCGTCGCCGCGGTCAATCAACAAACCTTTGACAAGATTAAGCAGCAAGAACAACAGGAATTGATGCGAGTATTGCAACAATTAATCCCTGATGAAATACATGATAACGAGCTTACGGCTCAGTGTACCTTGCTATTAAACAAAGAAGCATTAGGCACGGATAGTCCAATGCCGGCCTATATTGCTACCCATGCAGGCAAGCCTGTCGCTATCGCCATGGAAGCCATAGCACCCGATGGCTATAGCGGTAATATTAAGTTAATTGTTGGGATTAATATCCAAGGTGAAGTCTTAGGCGTACGTACCTTGTCCCACCAAGAAACCCCTGGGCTGGGTGACAAAATTGAACTACGTAAATCGAATTGGGTCACTCAGTTTGTTGGTAAAGTGTTGGGCTCTGCAGATGATAAGCAATGGTTAGTTAAAAAAGATGGCGGCGATTTTGACCAATTTACCGGTGCAACCATCACCCCGCGCGCTTATGTTAAAGCAGTCAAAAACGCGGTATGGTATTTCAGCACTAACCAAGCACAAATTTTCAGCCAGCCGCTAAATTGTGAGGCCAACCATGACTAATTATCGCGAAATTGCGTGGCAAGGACTGTGGAAAAACAATCCAGGCCTAGTGCAACTGTTAGGTTTATGTCCGCTACTCGCGGTTACTGCAACGATCACTAACGCCCTTGGCCTTGGTCTAGCCACTATGCTGGTGCTGATTGGCTCTAACATTTTGGTGTCACTGGTGCGCGACTATGTGCCCAAAGAAATTCGTATTCCTGTGTTTGTGATGATCATCGCCGCGCTAGTCACCACAGTGCAACTGCTCATCAATGCCTATGCCTACGGCCTGTATTTATCCCTTGGGATCTTCCTGCCATTAATTGTGACGAACTGCATCATCATCGGCCGCGCCGAAGCCTTTGCCTCGCGCAATAATGCGTTTAGTGCCGCCTTCGATGGTCTAATGATGGGCCTTGGTTTTACTTTAGTGCTTACAGTGCTGGGCGCAACGCGGGAAATCTTAGGTCAAGGCACACTGTTTGATGGTGCGGATCAACTGCTCGGCCCATGGGCTAAATCGTTAACCATGCATCTATGGCAAGTCGATACCCCATTTCTCCTTGCTATGTTGCCACCCGGCGCATTTATCGTGATGGGATTATTGATTGCATTGAAAAATGTGATTGATAAAAAAGTCAAAGAACGCCAACCTCAAGTCGCCGCAGAGCCAAGTGTTACCCGCGCACGGATCACTAAGGTAGGTTAGGCTTTCAAGTAACGACAGGCATTATGGCGATCAGATATGCCCTAGTGTTAACGCGTTTAATGTGTGCCTAGCACATGATTAGCGGCAAAACTCAAAGCATAAGAAAATCAGCGAACGTGGGTTGTAAACTCATCAATCATCATTAATAAGATAGTGATAATGAACGGTTGAGAGTTGAACCCCACCACAGCGCAGGAATCGTACATGAATCAAGAAAAACGTATCCAGATCCTCACTCGTCTTCGCGATAACAATCCCAAACCTGAAACCGAACTCAATTTTTCAAGTCCCTTCGAACTGCTAGTGGCAGTGACGTTATCGGCCCAAGCAACAGATGTGAGCGTCAACAAGGCAACAGACAAGCTCTTTCCTGTGGCAAACACAGCCCACAGCATTTATGCCCTTGGCGTAGAAGGTTTAAAGCAATACATAAAAACCATAGGCTTATATAACAACAAAGCCATCAATGTGATCAAAGCCTGTGAGATCTTAATTGAGAAATACAATGGTGAAGTGCCAGAAAACCGCGAAGCCCTAGAGTCTCTGCCCGGCGTTGGCCGCAAGACGGCTAACGTGGTACTAAACACTGCCTTTGGTTGGCCAACCATCGCCGTCGACACCCATATTTTTCGCCTCGCCAATCGCACTAAATTCGCGCCCGGCAAGAACGTAGTCGAAGTGGAAGAGAAAATGCTAAAAGTCGTGCCAGCGGAATTTAAAGTCGATGTACACCACTGGTTTATCTTGCACGGACGCTACACTTGCCTTGCGCGCAAACCCCGCTGTGGCAGCTGTATCATTGAAGACTTGTGTGATTTTAAAGAAAAAATTTATCCTGAAGAATAAACCCAAGCAGGAATTAACTGTGCCACCCACACAAAAAAATCTGCAAAATTTCTATGGGCACCTCATTAAATTTCGTAGCTCTGATGGCGCTGCCCTGCGCAAAATCACAAGAAACATTACTGGTATCATTCACCCAAAAGGTAATTCTTAAAGTGGGTGGCACCGTTAATTTTACTTGCAGCTTCAATGTCTTAATAAGCGCTAATTAAAGGTTCAAACAAGACTTTTTGTCAAAACCGGCGTTTTGACATAATTAATGCCAATTTCCATCCCGAAAGTAAAGTTGCCCATCAATGCCGCAGGGATGAGTTAACCCCCTTATAAAACTGTAAAATTAGTTTTTTAGTTCACTTATTGAAACACATACCGTTTTTTAGACAAGCGGGTCAACACCTGTCCAAAAGTGATGCTATGCCGTTCTGACAAATCTTTAAGTTCATTGCCATCTATAACGGTAACGTCTAATTGATTTGCAATATCTCTGGCACTTTTTGCAAGTTGAGTAGCGTTAGTCACAAAGATTAGTTTAGAAATCTCTCTACCTAAGTGCTTTCCGTAAAGCACTTTTGCATTCGATATTTCTTGAACGGCACTATGACCTTTGTATGCGCCGTGCTTGTGTTTAGCTTGAATAAGCATCGATTGATTGCTAGTTGCCAATATACCGTCTGCGCCAAAATCTGAGCCGTCTTTAGTGAGCCAAGCGCTATCGGCTTGGTACTCTCTTGCAAGCACCTCGAGCGTATAGGCTTCAAACTGTTTCCAGCTCAATCGTGGCATATCGTCAAAGGTGATTATACTATCAACGCCAAGGTGATTTCCGCCTGATCCGGTTGGATTAGGCATCACTTCACCAGGCGTGACCACGGCATCTTTTAACATAGACTTTTGAGATAACAAACGGTGCAGATTCACATCAAAAGATTCAAATGATGGATGATGAAGTATCGGCACATATATATTTACATCTTTCTTCTGACCAATACGGTACACCCTGTCAGTAGCCTGAGCCTCTTTAGCTGGATTCCAGTGTCTTTCGAAGTGGATGACATTATTTGCACCGACAACAGTTAATCCAACCCCTGCAGCAACTGGCGACATAATGATGATGTTAAAACCGTCTTTCGCCTCAAAATCGGCAATCAACGACTTACGGCTTAAATCGCCTTGTCTCTTAACAACTGCTTTTGTATCACCATTTATTACATGCAGAGGCCCCAAGCCAAAGTAACTTCCAAGCGCAATACTCAAGAAACGCTGAAGTCGTTTATTCACTGCGAAGATGATGCATTTTTCTTTTCGAGATTGGATCTCAGACAGCACTTCAATAGTTTTAGCCATTTTGGCCGATTCATCGAAAAGAGCCTGTATTTCGCGTTTAGAAGTTGGAGGATCGAGTCGACCACTATCAGCCAAACGTGGGTGAAGCGAACTATCGCGCAAGCGCATCAACGTTGTAAGCACATGACTGTCTTCATCTTCCAACTGTGCCTCAATCGCACCTTCGTATACTCTTTGCTGGTAAGCGGTCATAACGGAATGTAATTTTGGTTCATACAGCCAATCGGTAGATTCGATGCCAACCAATATGGTCTTCTGTGGTAATCCTTCCAGATTGTCTTCTTTGACACGACGTAGCATTAAAGCACCGACTTTTTCTCTCAACTGGCGACCCAAAGTAGCTCTTACGCGATCTACCTCGTCACCTGCGGCTTGCAAAATCGGCGTTATATAGGTTTGTCGGAAATCCTGATAAGTTCCGAGATAGCCTTGACATGCTGTATCCATCAGACACCAAAAGTCGGCAAGACTATTTTCGACCGGAGTACCTGTAGCAAGTAATTTGAACTTCGCTTTCAGACCTTTAGCTGCGCGAGTTTGTAACGCATTAGGATTCTTGGTGTTTTGTGCCTCATCAAAAATCGCTAAACCCCAGTCGATTTGAGACAACGAGAACTGATAATCGCGCAATGTCTGGTAAGTCGTGATCACTAATCTTCGAGGCAGATCTAATCGTTCAAGGCCATGCTGCTCACCAAACTTTAGCGAGTAACGAGGCTCTATGGTTTCCTCATCAAAATTAGATGCTCTAATTTCAATGCTGCCATCTCGAAAACGATTTAGCTCCCCATCTGATTGCAAGATGACAATATCTCTAAATGGTGACTCGTGAAATGTGACGCCAACTTCGTCTTTCCAATTCTCTAAAAGACTTAAAGGCGCAACGATCAACGTGGGTCGGCACGTTTCACCGTTGTCATCGCATATTCGGTAATAATGCTCAACGGCAGATAAAGACATAAAGGTCTTACCCAAGCCCATGTCATCTGCCAGCAAAGCACCATTAACAAGCTCTTTTTCGCGCGCCATTTCCTCAAGGCCAAGTATCCACTGTACTCCGGTTAGCTGATGCGGGAATGGCTGTCTTTTGTGGTTGCTCCAATCTAACTCTTCTTTGTAAAGCACATCGTTAAGTGCTTCTTCAACGATCTTCGACGGGCTATCTAATTCGTCGTCATTTAAAGCAATATCAATAACAATAGGACCATCATCCGTCAGATCTGGCTCATCAGGTTCAGTAGGACCGCTTGGCTCGCCGTCCCCATCGCCATCATCAGGTTGACTCCGAAGTTTGTAGCCCAGCTTTTCTAAAGTTTCATTTACTTCAGACTCACTACCGATATCATAGATTTTTCCCTCGAAGACTACTTCTGTAACACCAGTTGCTCTTGCATCGCTAATCACTTGCTGTAGCTGCTGCAAGTCCTCTAAAGTTTTCACAACTTTCGTCACTGCACTAATAGGCAGAATCGTTCCTGAAGCCTGACTTTGGCCAAACCAATTGATCCCCGATTCATCAGTTTCACCAAAATATGCGTGTTTAAAACGTGTCGCTCCTTTTACTCGTAAAGCAAATCCAACATCAAGATCGACTAGGCTCGCATCCAGAAATGCACCAGGAGCCTTCAAAAATTGTTCAACTTGAGATTTAGGTATTTTTCTGTGGGAGATAATTTCTTTGACTGCTTTGGCCGTTTTCTCGTCAAAGAGAATAATTTCGTTCCCAACTTTCAACGTTCGGCCCGCCTCAGACTGCAATTGCCCCAGCACTCGTTGAAGTTGATCGTGACCTGTTGTCTGCCCCATATTTGGGGTCAAAATCAAGTTGCCCCATTCATCAAGTTCAGCTTCTACAGTTATCTTATCTGGGACATGGATATTGAGCTTGTCGAAGTGACTAAGTGAAAGTTTGGCACCTGCTTTCTGTGCCAGTTGAAATCGATGAAGTAAAAGCAGATTATCTGATTCACTTTTGGCAGAATTCGCATGACTCTCCAACGCACTAAAAACATTGAACATTGGTGCCGTGAGAGTAAATTGACTATCACCAAATGTCAGGATGCTGCCCGATCTCTTGTAAACAGCCGTCATCCGCCCCGAAGGCGCAGTTACATCAATACTGACACTAAAAGACTCACTACCAGTAGTACCTCTGATATCGACTTCAGCACCATCATCCCATCTCTCTGGTAACTGTATTAATTGGAATACATCTTCATCCAGTGAAACAATAACTTCATGTGGCACAACAAATCCATTTGGAATTGCTTCAGCATTTCCCTCTTCAGCCAGCATTTGCAAGGCAACAAATTGAGCTGTGATAAATTCGTCGGCGTCACCTTTTTTTATCTTATTGAACTGATATTGATCGCAGAAAAAATCAATACTATCTTTGCTAATATCAATAGAAAATTTAGTATCGGACTCTTTAACCCCAAAAAAAGACGAAATCCAATTCTTCACTAGCTCACTCCATACAATCGTTTGTAAATTCGATAATCGTCTTCGGTTAGAACATCAGCGGCTCTGATCTTCCCACCTAACTCGTTAACAGCTTTGATTGAGCGTCGCTGCCAGCTGAAGTTTGCAGGTGAATGCGTAAAGTTATCGTGTGCTTCACAACCATACTCGTACATTTTCTCGTTTAATCCCGCCGTTAGCGAACGATACCCAACTCTTTGCTTACCAAACTGAAGCACTTGTGCTGAATCATGTAAGTTCCTGTAAAACCAAATCTGGCAGTTGTGGCTGCCTTCAATCATATGGCCATGGGTAAGTTCGGCATAAATAATAGAACGGTCACCATCCTCTACGATTGAGTAATCAGGAACATGCTCAGGTTTGTAGTTTTTGCGGATATACCAATCTGCTTTCTTTGAAAGATATAACTTGGTATGAACAATTGCGCCTGCCTGATGCAACCCTTCTAAGAAGTGCTTCCTAGAAGGAAACATTCTCATCATGTCAGCGTCTCGCGAACTATTCGAGTAATCTTCAAGGGCCTCAAGAAACAACTTGAGGTCTAATTTAGAAAGCCAACCTTGCACTTTTTTACTTTGCTGTGGTGAAAGTTGGCTCCACCACTGAATAAAGCGAGGGTGGCTTTTGGGGATTCTGGGATCGCCAGCTATGGCAATGACGGCGTTTTGCCAACTTTCATGCACTTGCTGTGTAGGTGCTCTGTCAATCAAGATTCTAAGAGCTACGTGCCCGATAAGATCATTTGCATCATAACGACTACTTGCAACAAACGGCTTACTGATTTCTTCAAGCAACTGATGAGGTTTATTAACAGGAATATTTTGTAATTGTTCAACAAAATAGACCGATTGTGCTCTTTTGAGGAAATCACCAGAGGCGTAACCATCTAATTTCCAGTGGTTGATTTGCTGCTCGAATGTTGCACCTCTATTGATGGCTTGCTTGGCAAGAAACGTTGGACCATCTGCACATAATACTTTTTCTTCTTGGAGTAGATTTAACCCCTTACGCTTTCTCTCCCGGCAGAGCCAGTCGCCAATAACATCAGGGTCTTTAATTGAGTCAAAGTCACTGAGAAAAAACTGGAACAATGATTCAATAAAAAGGTTACTCCCTTTCGGAATCATTGCAGATACATCACTGAGCAAGTGTCTTTCGATTCTAATGGCCTTACGGAAACCTAGTTGTTCCGTCAACGCAATTGACAAAGCTCGAACATCAAAGCGATTTTCAATTTTAAAAAGTTCAAACTTGTTGCGGGAAAGTAAATTCAGCAAACGAACCCATGCAGCCTCAAACTTTGGATTATCGGTACCAGCCCTTTTAGCAATAGAGCTCTGCTCCAGGGTCAGTTGTTCCATCACCTTAATGTTTTTAAGATAACGAAGATCGTTCAAAACAAATTCCATTACAGGCTGTCCATTGTATGGCTGAATTTAAACATCTTTAGCCTTTTTATAGTCCTCAAGCTTAGGTTTTTTAACCGTAAAACGGATATCTATCCTACGGTTTCGAGCTCGTTGCTCATCATTTTGCTCTAATAAATCTATCCGTCGCGTATCAGCATAGCCACTAACAGAAAAGAGCAGTTGGCCATTAAAGTTTTTTAGCTCGTTTAGCTTGGGGAACAAATAGTTTCTTTCTTGCCAGAGCTTCCAAATTGACACTGCCCTGTCAGTTGAAAGACCCCAATTGCCTTTTCCGCGATACCAAATATTTACGCTGTCCGTATGCCCCTCAACAAAGACTGTATCTAAGTACTTCCAACGTTCCTCTTTGGTAATAGCTTTATGCAGAGCGTCACCAATGGCAGCAACTTCAGTTTGTGTTTTCTCGTCTTCGGGCAAGGTGTCTTTTGCTGATTTAAATGACAATGTACTTTCAGGGATCCGTAATACAGTGTCATTTTCTACAATCTCAACAATAATATTTTGTTTGGCTAAATCTTCTTTAATATCGACCAGTATATTGCGGCGAGCCTCTTCAGCCCGCTGAAGTTCCTGAATACTCGCATCAATTTTTTCAGATTTTTGTGTTAATTCAATAATCAATGCTACTGTCGCTAAAATGAAGATAACAAGTAGCGCCGACATTAAATCGGAAAATGACATCCAGTAAGGGTTCTCTTCATCTACGTTAGAATTTCGACGCGAGGATAGTCTGTCCATCTGTTACCCCAGCTTTGCTTGAATTTCATCAACAACACTCGATAACGCTTTCACTGCGTTATTCATTTGTGTCGAGTAGGCTGTTACAGAACTCGACCATACATTAAGGTGTGCTGCAGTTTGGCCATTAGCTTGCTCTGCATAATCTTTAAGTAACCCAGTCATTCGCTGATTTAAGCCCTCTACTTCAACTTTAAGGTCTCCAATAAACTCTTTGTGTGACCCTTTCAGCTCGCTAAATGTAGAACTTGCGCTGGAAATTAAGCCATTTAACTGTGCAGTAAGCTCGCCGAATCGAGAAACGTCACGAATCAATTCGTCACGCAGTTTCTCCATACGTTGCGCAGTCAACTGATTTTGACTTGCAAGATCAGAGGTACTCTCAACGGCATTACGAATAGCTCCTGAGAGCTTGTTTCCTGCTTCATTAATATGTGAACTTAAAACCTTCATGCTATCCGCAGAAACACGAAGTTCTGTTGAGGATTCCTTCATAGCTTGAGTAGCCTGAGCACTCGCTTCCACCGAAGAATTGATGCTGTTTTGAAGCTTTTGCCCTTGCACAAGAAGCTGTTCAACAGCCTTTACCTGTTGCGACACAGATTTTTCTACTGAACTCAGAATCTCAGTTGATAATTGTGCAATAGAGTTTGATTGCTGTTCAATTCTCTCATTGCGGGCAGTTTCTAACTCAGATGCACGCATTTCTCTGTCATCAAAGGATTGCACCAACCCACCTAGCTGCGACTCTACAAAACTACTCAATCTTTCGCCTTGGCTTCGTGAATTCAAGATGAGCTCATCGACTTGAACTTTAATCGTTTTAACTAACTCTTCATCTCGTTTGGCAGAGGCCGCCTCACGACTTTGCATTTGTGAGGTCATCTCACTAATCTGGCCTTCGACAAACGAGGTTAGTTTTTGATGAATTGATTGGGACTGCGTGGATAGGCTGTTTACTTGATTCGCGATGTCAGCTATCAGCGCTTTTTCGCGATCTCCCGATGCGGCTTGCGAATTTTGAAGCTGTTCAACAAAACTAGACATTGTTGCCTGCATTGCTTCAACAGATTTATTTACTCTCTCGGACACATCATCAAGAGCGTCGCGTTGTTGGTTTCCTGCCTGCCCAAAGCCCTCCATGAAACTTTGCAGAAGGCCCTCAAGCGCCTTTTGATTGCCTTCGGTTGTCGAGTCAACAAGCTTATTAATCGCAGGTGCCATAATTTCCGACAAACTTTGTTCCAAACTTGTTTGAATCCCTTGTGTGGCAGAGACTAAAGCTTCTTGCATTTTTTCGCCGATTTTTTCTGCCAAACCTTGCAAGACTTCTCTGGATTCAGAACTGTTGTCAGAAATGATCTGTAACTGTTCTTCAGGTCGAATACGAGGAAACAGCCAATCAACTAAAAATTCAATATTTCGAATTTTACGGCGAATTAATTGCTCACAAAGCTTTTCGAAAAAATTGAAAATAACACTTAATGCAACCCCCCACACCGAGGTTAAAAACGCAATTTTTGCACCGTTGACGACAGCGGCAACACCTTCTTGCATTTCATTGACATCGACACCGGCACCAAGCTTTAGATCTGCTAAACCTAATTGCAGCCCCATGAAGGTACCGATGACACCTAATGCAGTTAGAAATCCTGGCACAGCAGCTATAAGTCGGTTTTCGGTAACACTTCCCGCCAGTGTATATGGGTTAAAAAAATGACCGGCATCTAACGTATTTCGAATCTCAATTCGTCCATTCCTACAAATTTCGACCAAAGTTTCATCAAACTCCATCCACAAGAATCCAATACTCTTTTCCTTACTTTTTGCTTTTAAAAGTAGCGGCTCTCGTTGCTCAACAATATCTTTTCTATTTAGTGGCTTTAATACCTTCTCTAGCCAGCTCAGTTTGAACCAGGTCGAAACGCATTTTATGGCAAAAAATCCAGAAAATATGATAGTGACTACAATTAGTCCAAAAACAAAAAGTGTACTGAGTTCATCACCAGTTGTGGGAATCAAAGTTAATTGATTGAAATCTGGAATTAGCCAAGAAAGCTCGATTTTCTGCTCAGTAGCCATTTTTAGTCCTTTAATTTTTTAATTATTTTGAATTCTTAGATAGTGAATGCAAACACCACTTAAATGCTTAACAAAAGATGCTTAATCATTCGACTACATTCCCTCAGAACTTATGAAGAAAATATAAGCAGGCGAGACGGACTGCATTAGTCGGTAAGTTATGTTATTGATTACAACAAAATTCACGCCATCTGTCACTCATTTGAACATATTCAAACATTTTCTACATAACCAAAGCGCTCTATGTTGTCGATGTACTACCGCATCGATGCAAATACCTATTCATCGCTTATTGACGGAGCAAAACATTGGGTGACGACAAATGCCATAACTCGCTGTCTTTCAGTTGTTATTGCTGACCAGCACCAGGTTTGAGAAGCTACACGACAACAGAATTGGTAACCATTCTTTTGCCGTTATGGTAGGCAGCGCATCCTGTTGCCAGTACAAAGAGCACCGAAACTTAACGGTGCAAAATTAACGGTGCTACACACAAAAAAAATCCGCTAAATTTATCTGTGCGGCTCATTAAATGTCGTAGTTCTGATGGCGTTGCCATACGCAAAATCACAAGAAACATTGCTGGTATCATTCACTCAACAGGTAATTTTTAAAGTGTGTTTAAAGTAGCCCGTTAATTTGCTATTTCAGTTTCGCTAAACATCATCTTCAAATCCTAGTGAAGTTTTACGTGCACTGAATCACAGACAAACAAAAAGCCGCAATAGCGGCTTTTTGCTTAACTTGGAACTGGGTTAACTCAAACTTGTATTAGTCGTTAAAACATTGAAACAAAGAACGCACTGAAAAATAAAGCAATAACAACTGTGGTGCCTAAAGCCATTTTAAGTTCGGTGTTCATCATTCACTCTCCTAGTTAGTATGGCTACATTATTATCAACCCAGTGATAAAAACCCATGTTTGTCTCTGTGTTTTGTGAGCAACAGCCAATTTATCGGCAATTTTCTTATCACAATCCGCAAATTCGCCCGTCGACAGCCAGCGTTTCCTATCCTAACCAATCGAATTGATCAAGTGTGATAAAAACACCATGGATGAGATTTGTGGTCATGCGCAGAGACATTTTTGATATACTCCCCACCGTAATCTATTTAGAGAGAGGACCTATGTCGCAACTATTACACACTATGATCCGCGTCGGTAACTTAGAACGCAGTATTGCTTTTTATACTGAAGTGCTCGGCATGAAACTACTTCGCACCTCTGAAAATCCAGAATACAAATATTCTTTAGCTTTCGTAGGTTACGGTGAAGAATCCACAGGCCAAGCCGTGGTTGAACTGACCTATAACTGGGGCACTGACAAATATGATTTAGGCACAGGCTTTGGCCACTTAGCGATTGGCGATGAAGATATCTACGCCCGTTGCGCTGCTATTGCCGCAGCCGGTGGCAAAGTGACTCGTGCTCCAGGTCCTGTCGCAGGTGGTACCACTGAGATTGCGTTTGTTGAAGATCCAGACGGTTATAAAATTGAGTTCATTCAAATGAAATCAGCGACCCAAGGTTTAGGTTAAGTCCTGCCTACTGACCCCGAAAAAGTAGCTGAGCAAGACTATATATTCAGCGAAAAATGCCGGATCTTCATTCGGCATTTTTGTTTTTATACTTTAGATCTCACGTTAGGCACAAAGAAACATAAATCAAGCCAGTGATTTACTGCTCGCGCCATACGTCTAAACCGACTTTATCGAAGCTTTATCTTGTGTCAGCTTACGCTCGGTTTTGTTCGCCACTTTACGGCTGAAATGACGTTTAAACCAAGGCGTGCGCCACAGCAGCAACACACTAAAACCTACGATATACAGACTCGGCTCGATGATTTCCGATTTTACCGACCAGTAAAAATGGATTGGCGCTAATATCGCGACTAAATACACCCCATTATGCAAGGTTTGCCAACGACGTCCCATCTTGCGCATCAAGGCTTTAAACGAAGTTATCGCCAAGGCGGTGACGATAAGATAAGCCACTGCACCGACTAAAATATACGGCCGTTTTACCACCTCGCTAAACAATAATTCCCAAGCAAACAACAGATCTAAACTAAAAAAGGCCAAGATATGCAAAGTGGCATAGGCAAACACATATAACCCCACTAAACGGCGGGTCTGCATCAACAGCCCTTGCTTGGTCAACTTGGCAATCGGGGAGATCAGTAAGGTCGCGGCTAGCGCATTTAATGCGCCTATGCCTGTGTAGTGAATAATGTGCTGCACGGGATCGCCACCCGCACGGCCAAGCACCACTGTGAGCACAAGGTAGACGATGGGCACTAAACCCAACAAATGAAATAACGCCTTTAGCCAAAACAAGTGCTTAGCGGTTAATCTCAACATAGCTTGTCCCCGCTTAATAGCGAATCCCCAAACAACAAACCAATCATCAATAGTATTTCCTCAGATCCATGCCGTCATACAGTGAAGCCACAAACTCGCCGTAACCGTTGAACGGCTGGGTATCGATGCGGGTTGCTGAAAACAATCCCCCCTCGCCGATACGACGCTCTGTGGCTTGCGACCAGCGTGGATGATCCACCGCCGGATTAACGTTGGCATAAAATCCATACTCGTGTGAGGCAAGCTGATTCCAGCTGGTCGGCGGTTGTTTATCCATAACGCGAATTCGCACGATTGATTTAATGCTCTTAAAGCCGTATTTCCACGGCACCACTAAGCGAATGGGTGCGCCGTTCTGCGGTGGCAAGGTTTTACCGTACAAACCCACCGACATTAAGGTTAAATCGTTCATAGCTTCGGCTATCGTGAGGCCTTCAACATAGGGATAATGAATACCTCCCCCCATTAATCGGCTCTTCTGCCCCGGCATTTGCTCGGGATCAAAAGCGGTTTCGAAGGCGACATACTTGCCCTTACTGGTGACGCCAACCTTTTTTAATAACGCCGCCAGCGGGAACCCCACCCAAGGGATCACCATAGACCAAGCTTCAACGCAGCGCAGGCGATAGTTACGCTCCTCAAGCGGGAACATTTTAGTCAGATCATTAAAATCTAAAGTCATGGGCCGTTCAACTTCACCTTCGATACGCAGTTGCCAAGGATCGACTTTAAGGCCTTGGGCATTATTGAAGGGATCTTGCTTATCCGTACCAAATTCGTAGAAATTATTATGCTGCGTCACTTTATCAAATGGGGTTAACACATCGGCGTCACCGTACTGCTTATTGGATTGAAACGTCAGTGGCGTAGTGATAAATGAGGACTTAGGTTGATCGCCAAATAGATCGAATAATCCGGCCTGCACATAACCGGGCACGCTGGCACCGATAGCACCGAGTCCCATGGCTTTTACAATTTGCCGACGCGAGCGAAATACCGCTTCGGGCGTCACTTGGTTGTCTTGCATGTGCCACTGCGCTTTTTTAAGAATACCTGGGGTAAAACGGGAATTTTTAGCCAATTGACACCTCTACCATCCAATGATTAAAGTCACCGAGTTGCGATAAAAACCTTCTCTGGCGCTCGTCTGTATCGCTCACTCTTATATAGACAGGTAAAAGCCAGAAAAACTTTCCACCCGCGAATAAATTCACCTTAAACGTATAAGACTTGCTCATTCAAGCATTAAGCGCAGATATAGTTGATTAAAGGGCTTGAAGCCAGTTGGGGGGCATGCGAACCTAAGCGCCAAAGCTAAAGGAGTGCTATTGATCATGCCATTTTCTCAATCTTTTTCTGTCGCCGAAATCATCGGCCTTCTCGCCATTGCCTTCTTAGGCCTGTTGATCGGTGCTCTGCTCAATCAAAGACTCACCCGCCAACGCTGGCAACTACACAAAGACCAACTTGAGCAAGAAATGCGTCAAGTAAATGAAGATGCAGAATTATCCTTAGCACAACAGCAAATTTTGGTCGATGACAAAGAAGCGCAATTACGTCAATACCAACAACGCCTTGAGCTCAAAATTGAACAACTGGGCAAAGCCGAGGCCTTAGCCGAACGCGTGCCCACCTTAGAGCAGCAATTAAATGATAGCCAGCGCCGTCAGTTAGAGATCCAATTAGCCCTGTCGAAATCCAATGCCATGCAGCAAACCATTCAAGCCAAGGCCGATGCCCAGCAAGAATCGCTGCAGGATAAAATTGCCAGCTTAGAATCGGCCGAAGTGCGTTTGCAAACCCAATTTGAAAACCTCGCAAACCGTATTTTTGAAGAACGTAGCGAAAACTTTAAGCACCAAAATGCCAGCCAACTCGAAGGCGTACTTGGGCCATTAAAACAACAGCTTGAAGGATTCAGACAGCAAATTCGTGAATCCTACACCCACGAACAATCCGAGCGCAGCGCCCTCAAACATCAGCTTGAGCACTTAAGGGAGCTCAACCTTAAGATGAGCCAAGATGCCATCAACCTGACCAAAGCGCTCAAGGGTGATAACAAGCAGCAAGGTAACTGGGGTGAAGTGATCCTCGATCGCGTACTGCAGGAAAGCGGCCTACGTGAAGGCCATGAGTACCATACTCAGCAAGATCTCAAGGATGATAGCGGTAAACGCTTTAAGCCGGATGTGATTGTGCATCTGCCAGAAAATAAAGATGTGGTCATCGATGCTAAGATGTCGTTGGTCAGTTATGAGCGCTACTTCAACAGTGAAGATCCGGCACTGCGCCAACAGGCCATTAACGAGCATGTCATTTCAATTCGCAGTCACATTAAAGGCTTAAGTCAAAAGGATTATCAACATCTGCATGGCCTTAAGAGTCTCGATTATGTGTTGATGTTTATTCCTATCGAACCGGCATTTTTACTGGCATTGGAGCATGATCCTAGCCTAGTCAATTTTGCCCTTGAGCAGAATATCATGCTTGTTAGTCCAACGAATTTGTTGGTAGCCCTGCGCACAATTAACAATATTTGGCGCTACGAATATCAAAATCAACACGCACAAACCATTGCAAAACAAGCGGGTCGAATTTACGACAAGTTATGTGGTTATATTGAAGACATGGAAAAACTCGGCCGCGCCTTAGATAATGCGGAGAAAACCTATCACAGTGCAATGAACAAGCTGTCATCGGGCAAAGGCAACCTAGTGCGTCAAGCCCATTTAATGCAGCAGCTCGGGGTCGATACCAGCAAACAACTAGATAAAATGCTGCTAGAAAAAGCGCTCAATGAAGCCCAAGACGATAACGACACTCAGGATGACGACGCTGAACTTAATCTATCGCATACCCGCGATCCTAAGGACACAGAACTCGAGCCTGTCGAGTGCAATGATAGATAACAAGAATTGAACACCCATTAATTACCTCAAATCGATACGGACATGTCGATTGATACCTTGATGCCCGGAGGCAAACGCTCCATGTGCAAAGCAGTTATAAATGTGGTTATATCCAGTGCAATATTGCTCGCAGGCGCATTGAATGCCCCTGCTGCACTTGCGTTAACGTCAACGCAGAAAACCTTTCTTGAGGCCGAAAAAGCCCTGAAGAAGCAAGATTATGCAACCTATAAACCCCTACGGGCAAAACTAGGTAATTATCCGCTCGCGATTTATTTAGATCATGATATCGACATCGGTGCTCTTAATGCCTTACAGGGTTATGCAGCTAAAGCCTTGATTGAAAAATATGAAACCACACCCATGTACAATAGGTTACGGTCTAAATATTTAAACAATGCTGGTAGCCAAAAACGCTGGAATGATTATCTTGCGATCACCCCAGAAGCGCCTACCGACATCCGCCTGCAGTGTTATTACTATGAGGCGAAACTCGCCAAGGGCGATCTAAAAACGGCTTATGCGGCCGCACAATCACTTTGGGTATTTGGGGGTTCGCGACCAAAGGAATGTGATCCTCTTTTCAACACATGGACCAAAGCCGGTAAACGCACTCAAGATGTCGTATGGGCGCGAATGATGCTGAGTTTCGAGGCTGGCGAAACGAGTTTACTGAGTTTTTTATCCCAAAAAATCACCACCCATAGTAACGAAGCTAAGCGTTTAGTCGCCGTCTATAAAGATCCCAATAGCCTGCGCCATACCGAAAAGTTTAAAGATAAAAATCCCATTGTCGGTGACATTGTTGCCGCAGGATTAAAACGCCTTGCCCGTAAGGATCTCGACCAAGCCATTAATTTGTATGAACGGTATCAAAAGGCCCATCGTTTTACCCCAGAACAAGCGCAGCAACTCGATAAATACCTTGTTCGCCGCATTTTAATTGAACAAGATGATAACTATAAAAACTATGTCGACAATGTGCTCACTGAGCTGAAAAATGACGACTTATTTGAGCGCCGTTTAAGATGGGCTATCCGCGATCACGACATGCGCAGTATTGCCCGTTACTTGAACCTACTCCAACCAGAAACCTTAGCAAAGGAACGTTGGCAATACTGGCTTTATCGCACAAATGCCAAAGAAGCGCCTGAAAGCGCCATAAAAGCGCTCGCGACAATCAGTAATGAACGTAATTTTTACGGTTTTGCTGCTGCGCAGTTCTTAAATAAACCGGTATCACTCAATCAAAGCCCTGAGCCTGTTGTTGATGCCAATAGCCAAAAGTTAACCGATGATCTGGGTTTTGTGCGCGTGCAAGAGTTAATGGCGCTCGACCGTTATTTTGATGCTCGCTATGAATGGATGTCGCTACTAAAACGCAGTGACAATACGATGCGAGCACGCTATGGACGCTATGCCCATGAACAGGGCTGGTACGATTTTGGTGTTGAAGCCAGTATTCAAGGTAAGTTGTGGGATGATATTCCTCTACGCTTCCCTATGGCACACCAAGCGGGTTTTGAGCACGCCAGCAAAAAGCATAGGGTTAACATCGATGAGATCCGTGCGATTAGCCGCCGCGAAAGTGCCTTCTATCTTTATGCGACCTCGGGCGTAGGTGCCCGTGGTCTAATGCAAATTATGCCTGCCACGGCCAAAGCTACCGCCAAAAAACACGGGGCCAGATATAGCGATCCAAAGGATCTCTACAGCGCAGAGCTTAACCTCAATCTTGGTAGCGCTTACTATGCCCAGTTGTTGAAAGAGTTTAACCAAAACCGCATCCTCGCCACGGCTGCTTATAACGCGGGTCCCTCTCGCGTGCGTCGCTGGTTATCAAACTCTGATGGCAAACTCGATGCCATGGGCTTTATCGAGGCGATTCCCTTTACTGAAACCCGTGAATATGTTCAAGCCGTCCTCAGCTATCGATTGATTTATGAGGCGCAAAAGCAAAAAGCACAGCCGTTATTCAGCGAAGCTGAGCTTAAGTTTGCTTACTAACTCGTGACATGAAAAGGAACTCGATACTCAGCTGCATCGAGTTCCTACTTTTCAGCATACCCTAGGGTAACGCTCATGCTTTAACCACCAAAAATTCTAAATGATATTCTCTAAATTCAAATAATTAGCAAAGCGAATAATTATTCAGCAATCACGCCGTTTTATCGAAAACTTGTTTGCACTGAAAGGTATTAAATGCGAATAATTAGTATTAAAGCATTAAGAATCCCATTACACCCATGATTAACCTTAGTTCGTTAACGCTTAGCTGCGAATACCAACCCTTTGTCAATCCTCATACTTTAGCCATCGACGGCTATGAAGCCTTAGCACGCTTTTACTTGCCTAATGGTGATGCGGTTGCACCTAATATTGTGTTCGAGCAATTGCATGAATCCACAGAAATACTCGCTGCAGTTGAATATCAAGCCAAGGCATTTCAACTCATCCATGCGCCGAGTCAGCAGCGAATTTTTATCAATGTTGATCCCCACGCCGTCGATGGACCACATACCGCCAAGCTCATTCGTTTACTGTCCCACTATGAACGAGTCACGGTCGAGATCATCGAAAACACCTGCATTAACGATGCCCAGCTGGCCAGTCAATTATTCACTCAATTTAAACAAGCTAAGATACATGTGGCGCTGGATGATATTGGTGCGCCCCACTCCATGCTCAGTGTCGATCTGATGATGAACGTGGATTATCTTAAATTTGACCGTCATTGGTTAACGCACATAACACACCCAGAGGGAGCCCAATTATTAATTGCATTGGTCAACTTTGCCAAAAAGACTCACAAACAATGCATTTTAGAAGGCATAGAAACTGAAGCTCACTTAGCCTTTGCGCGGGATATCGGTGTCGACTTTGTCCAAGGCTTTTTGTTTAAATCCTGGTTTATTCGCCCCACCAGCAGCCAAGCACTGTGCCTTACGTAAGATCAGGCTAAAACGGTTTACATTCGCGCCACCACCCCACTCAAGACCAAACCTAATGCTGTCGAGTAATTGATTTAGCACTAGAAATGCCACTGGATATACGGGCTATGATCCGCCATAGTGATAACGCACATCAGCTTGCAAATGCACCTTAAGCACACTTCCAAATGTATTAGGAGTCGCCCGTGGCACAATCTGGGATCAGCGAATTACTACAACAACTCGAACAAGTATTGCTGGGCAAGCCTAGACAAATTCGTCTCGCTTTAGCCTGTATTCTCGCCCGTGGGCACCTGTTGATTGAAGACTTACCCGGCATGGGTAAAACCAGTATTTCCCATGGTATAGCCCAAAGCTTAGGTTTGAGCTATCAGCGGATCCAATTCACCAGTGACATGCTGCCTGCCGACATTCTCGGCGTATCGATTTTTGATAAACATCAAGCACAATTTATCTTTCATCCTGGACCGATTTTTAAGCAGATGATTTTGGCCGATGAAATTAATCGCGCCAGCCCTAAGACACAAAGCGCTTTGCTTGAAGCGATGGCAGAACAACAAATCTCCGTCGATGGCATCACCCATAGATTGCCCAATCCTTTCTTTGTGATCGCGACCCAAAATCCCACCGATCAATCCGGTACATTTTCGCTACCAGAATCGCAGCTCGACAGATTTATGATGCGTCTGTCTATTGGTTATCCAAGCCACGATGCTGAACTCGCTATGCTTAAGAGCAATCATAACCACTTAACCTTAGATCAATTGCCCCAATGCCTGACACCGATGGCCTTAATGCAACTGCAAGAGCAGTGCGACAAAGTCAGCGCTTCCGATGCCTTACTCAATTATATTCTGGCCTTAGTGAGTTTTTCCCGTAGCCAAAGTGACAGCGTGGGGTTATCACCGCGTGCCACCAAAGCGCTATTACAAGCGGCTAAGGCATGGGCCTTTTTAGAAGGTCGACATTATTTAGTCCCAGAAGATGTGCAAGCGGTATTTTGTTGTGTAGCGGAGCATAGACTCAGAACCAGTAGCCAATTACAGGGTGAAGCCCTATCTGAGCGAATTCTCGCCAGCGTTAACCCTATTATGTAGCAAGATACTGTAATGAGGAGATATCGCTAAAGTATGCAGTTAACCCATTAAACTAAGGAAATAACTCAGAAGTGAAACGACTGATACTCCCGACTTTCATTCCGACGTTAGTCCCGATTTGGCAACGTTGGTTAGCAAGACGCTTGCCACCGAGTCCCGAAATAACCTTAAGCCATCGCAGCATTTTTATTCTGCCGAGCGGTTTTGGGTTAGTTTGGCTTGGTCTGGTTTTACTCTTATACTTATTCGGTACTAACTATCAAAACAACTTAGTCATTGGCCTCAGCATCTTACTCCTAAGCCTCTTTAATACCTGCATTCTCTACAGTTACAAAAATCTGGCCGGCTTACATGTACGGGCCACGACGCCGCCCGAAGTCTATGCGGGCGAAACCTTAACTTTTCCTGTCCTTATCAACACTCACCATAGTGGCCATAACATACAACTTAACTATCCGCATAATCGCACTTATACGGTGCAGAACCTGGGTACAGATGAACAACAAGCGCTCGTGCCCTTCGAATATCATCAGCGGGGTCATGTGTCACCGGGTCGGCTCAAAATTGAATCCTTCTATCCCTTAGGGCTTTGCCGCGCATGGTCCAATGTGGATTTGGCCATTAGTCACTTAGTCTTTGCCCAGCCGATTGAAGCGCCGCTGCAGCTTGAGGCTGATCATACCCAGTCGGAGCACGATCCCCTGTTACTGGCGGGTAAACATGTGTCGGGTATCGATGAGTTTAAAGGCCTTAAACCCCATGTGCTCGGCGAATCCCTCAAGCAAGTGGCATGGAAACAATGGGCACAGGGTCGCGGCATGCTGACTAAAGAATTCCAGCAGCCCCAAGGTGATCCCGTCTGGTTAAGGCTCAGACCCGATACCCAACGCCTCGAAACCCAATTGAGTCAGCTAAGCTGGCAAGTCAATAAACTCACGCAACTTGAGCAGTATTTTGGCTTACATCTGCAAAACCCAATGGGAGACGATGTGCTGATCGCGCCCGCGATAGGCAATCACCATAGGATCGCCTGTCAAAAAGCCATTGCCTTATATCCACAATTAGCGCCTTCAGCGGCGAAGCCCCCATATCAGTCATCAGCCGCTAATCACCCACAAAAAACGAATCAAGCTCCCCGCAAGCAGCATCATATCCCTACTTCGAGGGAGCAAGTATGAAGTTAGCGGCCAATAGCACGACACCTCAAATCGGCGACAATATTAGCCGCCAGACACTTTTTTGGTTATTGATCACCAATATTGCGGTATTAAGCCCACTATTTGATAAAACCACGCCTTGGACTTTGGGCATTTGCGCTATCTGTTTGCTGTGGCGTGTGGGGATTTATGTCGGCAAAGTGGCAAAACCACCGCGTTTTTTGGTGACCTGTCTTGCGATCGGCGCCGCAACCACACTGGCACTCGTTTCAAAGGAAATCGGCTTACTCAATGCGCTAGTGAATCTGCTGCTGTTAGGTTATGCCTTAAAATACATTGAAATGCGTAATCAAAGGGATGTGCGCGTTGTCGTCCTCGCGGGCTATTTTATTATCGCGCTGACCTTTATTGATCACCAATCCTTACTCAATACCGCGCATTTACTCGTGGTGACGTTGATCAACACCTGCGTGCTCGTGACTTTGTATCAAGATAAGCAATCCTTAAAACACACGGCTTGGATCGGTGGCAAATTTTTACTCCAGAGCCTTCCCCTCGCGCTGCTGTTATTTTTAGTGTTACCGCGTCTTGCACCGCTCTGGTTAGTGCCCAACATGAAAGAAGCCCAAACGGGCTTGTCCGATAGTCTGGCGATTGGTGATATAGGTAAGCTCACCCGTTCGACTGAACTTGCCTTTAGGGCGAGTTTTACCAATGCAACGCCCATTAATGCCGAGTTATATTGGCGCGCCCTCGTGATGGAGCACTATGATGGTGTCACTTGGCGCCAAGACGCGGGGATTAAACAGTTGCAAAAAGATGCGCTGCTGTTTCCGCCCTCTCGGCCCAGCCCAGCTTTGATGGTCAATAATCCTGATCCCATGAGTGATTCCATGAGTAATAGTCCTGCTTCGATAAGCAGTGAAGATCAAGAGATGGCATCAAGTGCGCAAGATAAGCATAGTATTCGTTATCAAGTAATTGCTGAGCCGAGCCACCAGCCGTGGTTATTTGGTCTCGATGTGGCCTATAGCCAAGATGATAACGTGGTCAATATGCCCGACTATCGGCTGTTGGCGCTGCGCAATATCGATCAGCGAATGAGTTATCAAGTAGAGTCTTGGCCTAAGGCTAAGATGGATCTCAGGCTATCGGCGCGGCAAAGGCAGATTAACCTCGAACTGCCGAACCAAAGTAATCCACGCACTTTAACGTTAGCTGAGCAGTTTAAGACTCAGTATCCCGCGCCTAAGCCACGACTATGGGCCATGATGGGCCACTTTAATAGTGAGCCTTTCTTCTACACTCTCACGCCGCCTCCCCTTGGGCCGCAGCAAGTGGATGATTTCTTATTTGAAAACAAAGCCGGTTTTTGCGTGCACTATGCCGCAGCCTTCATTTTTATGGCGCGGGCCACAGGCTTACCCGCGCGTATGGTCACAGGCTATCAGGGCGGTGAATTTAATCCGCAAGCGGGTTACTACAGTGTATATCAATATATGGCCCACGCATGGGCTGAGGTTTGGCTTGAAGATGAAGGTTGGGTGCGTTTCGACCCCACCGCTATGGTGGCGCCCGATCGTATCGAACAAGGTTTCGACGCCCAATTTGATCCCGAGCAAAGTTACCTGCAGGAAAGCCCTTTTAGTAGCTTACGATTTAAATCAATGCCTTGGCTCAATGAGTTAAGACAACGTTTTGCCAGCATAGATTATTACTGGAGCGTGTGGGTACTGGGTTTTAACCAAGAGAAGCAGAATCAAGTGCTCAGTGGCATTTTAGGCGATGTGACTCACACTAAAATCGCGGTCTTTATGGGGATCTGTATCAGCCTTATCGTGCTCTATATCGCCTACAGTGCGGGCTTATTACATTTTAGAGTTCAAGGCGATCCCATTAGTACTCGTTATCAACAGCTCTGTAATCGTCTCGCACACCATGGCATTAAGCGCAAAGACAGTGATGGACCAAATCAATTTGCGCAGCAGATTATTGAGCAATACCAACACAGTGCACCAAAGCTTTGCACGCTGTTCCAAACCTTGACCCAAAGTTATGTAGCGCTGAAGTACCAAGATTTACCGGCTAAAGACTATCAAGCGCATTTAACCGCATTTAAAGCGGCGGCGAAGCAACTCAACTGGTTATTGCTCAGAGCCAAAGTGAAAGATAAGTTCAATCTAGCCTAGCATTTGTAAACTGAACATTATCCGGCCAAGTTTCATCGATTCAAGGCTCAGTAAACACCTAAAATTGCGAGTTAATTCCACAGAAGCAGCAATAGTGTTGAATCTTATAAATCAAACACATAGAATTGTTTTACTGTCACCATGCCGAGTTGCACATGCTAAAGTTAATCCAGTCCAATCAGATGGAAGTGCTCTGCGCCCATTTAGCCGCTTACCTGACCCAACCCCTTGCTTTTGCACGTCTACTGAGTAACGAGCATATTCTGGTGCAGAGTCCTGGCATGTCGACTTGGCTGCGCCTCGAAATCGCCAAACAGAATGGAATTGCCGCCGCATTGGAATTCCCGCTGCCATCGAGCTTTACCTGGCAGTTGTGCCATGACTTATTGCCCAATGTGCCTAAGGATAACGCCTTCACTAAGGCGGCAATGACGTGGAAGCTAATGCAACTCTTACCGCGCATGCTACAAAATGACGCCTTTGGGCCGTTGAGACACTATCTAGGGCATGTGCAAGGTAATAGCCTAGACAATATGCTAGACAGCACGTCCACCACAAATACCGCCGACACGAATGAACAGCACAACACCCGTGATATGACGGCTGATGATATTAAGCTGTACCAACTCTGTGGCCGCATCGCCGATATCTTCGACCAATACTTAGTGTATCGCCCCGATTGGATTTTAGCGTGGGAGCAAAACGAGCATCCCGACTCACTCACCAAGCCGCTGAATGAAGACCAACGCTGGCAACCCATTTTATGGCGCGCACTCATTGCCTTTAATCGTGATGAGCTTAATCAAAGCCATTACCACAGGGCCAACCTGCACAGTGACTTAATTGCCGCGCTGAATCATCCCGACACGTCACTCGCCAAATTACCGCAACGCCTATTTGTGTTTGGCATTTCCTCGATGGCGCCGCAAACCCTTGAAGTGCTTTACCATCTAGCAGGCCGTATCGATGTGATCGTACTGGGTTTAAGCCCGTGTCAGCACTATTGGGGCGACATTGTTGATCCCCGTAATCGGGCTCGCATGGCGGTGCAATATGCGGGTAAACGCCAATTAGCCGAACTGTGGGAAGATAAACTCGAAGTGGGCAATCCGCTGCTTGCCAATAACGGCAAGATGGGCCGTGAATTACTCGATATGCTGCTTGAGCTCCCCGCCGAACACTGCGACTTTGGCGATGATGTGTATTGTGAACCCTGTGACGATCCCAACTCGCCACACAGTCACGCCAGCATGCTCCACGGCGTGCAATACGATATTTTAGAGATGCAAACCTTAGACAGAGTGCTAGGGCCAGATGCCGAGCTGTACCAAAATGTCGAGAACAGACGCCTACTAAAGCGCGACGATGAATCCATTCGAGTCAAGAGTTGTCACAGCCCACTGCGGGAAATCGAAACCCTGCACGATCACTTGCTTGAGTTACTCAGCAATAATGTCGACCTGACACCCAAAGACATAGTGGTCATGATGCCCGATGTCGCCGCCTACGCGCCCTACATCGATGCTGTCTTCTCGGCGAAGCAAGGCCTGCATTACATTCCCTACGCCATTGCCGACCGCGGCGCAGCGCAGGAATCACCGCTCATCAATAGCTTTTTAAATTTACTCGGGATTAATCAAAGTCGTTTTGGTCTGACCGACATTTTGAGCATACTCGAAGTGCCCGCCATTTTGCGCCGTTTCCAGCTCGATGACGATGAATTGCAACTGATCCGCCGCTGGTTAGATGAAGCGGGCGTGCGCTGGGGCCGCGATGAACAAAGCCGCCTTAAACAAGGTGTGCCAGCGTTTGAGCAAAACTCGTGGGCCTTTGGTATTAAAAGGCTGATTTTAGGTTACGCCTTGAGTGACGATGCGCCGCTCTATCAAGACCATCTTGTCGTCACTGGCATCGAAGGCCAATCGGCGCAGGCGTTAGGTAAGCTACTCAATTTTATTGAAGTACTCGATGAAACGGCACAAATACTCGCCCTGCCGCAAGTGGGCGCCCTGCGTTTAGCGGAATTAACTGAGCTACTAGATGCCTTCTACGACACAGATGAAGACGAACGCGAACAATTACAGGAAATCCGCGATGCCATTGCCGCCCTAGAGCAAGAGTTACTGTCAGCGGGCAGGCCCTTAGATACAAGAACGTTGGATACAAACCCGTTAGCGCCGCTAGCCCAAGAGAACATAAGCGGACTGAGCCTCAGTATTGAAGTGCTGCAACAGTGGTTTAATCAACGCTTAACCGAATCTCGGGTCGGCCAGCGTTATCTTGCGGGGAGTGTTAACTTTTGTACCTTAATGCCGATGCGCTCGATTCCTTTTAAGGTCGTGTGTTTACTCGGCATGAACGATGGGGTTTATCCTAGGGTTCAGCATCCCGTCGGCTTTGATTTAATGGCGCATTTCGGTGCCCGTAAAGGCGATCGCTCCCGCCGCCTCGATGACAGATATTTGTTTTTAGAAGCCTTATTGTCGGCGCGGGAACAACTGTATATCAGCTATATTGGCCGCAGCGAACGGGATAACTCTGAGCGTATCGCCTCTATGCTCGTCTCTGAACTGATTGAATATTGTCAGCTGTGCTATCTACCTGAAACGCTATTGGCTCAATCGCAAAACGCTTCAAGCCCCATAGACCCAGAGGATGCCGAAAAAGCCCTCTATAACGCAATTGTCAGCCACCAGCCGCTGCAACCCTTTGATCCCAAGTTGTATCAAGCCACAGTAAAAAATGATGACAAAGATGGCTCAAACATAAGCCAACATAACTCAGGCATAGGCCAAAGTTACAGCCTGCAATGGTGTCCGCCCAATACGGATGCTGCGGGCACACATGCAGGCTGCTTTATCGGCGCGCAAACTCGCATTATGCTCGACGCGGATGAACAAGACTCAGTGCCAGATTCTGAGCACGAACAACAGCAAAGTAAGCAAGTGGATGTGTCAGCCCTGATCCGTTTCTTTCGAAATCCGGCGCAGTACTTCTTCAACCGTACGTTAAAAGTCGATCTCAGCCTTAATATTCAGGCTGATGATAATGACGAGCCCTTTAGCTTGAATGCCCTAGAGCGCTATATGTTACAGGCCAAGTTACTCGACGATGCCGTAGGCCAAGGCCTAACTGAGCCTGATATCGAGCTGATTAAACGCCTCAAAGCCAGTGGCACTTTGCCCATGCAGCCCTTCGATGATTTGCTATTGCGCCAATATCAGCATGATATTAAACCTTTGATTGGCAGAACTTTGTTCCTCAAGGGAGAACAAGCCAGCAGCCATGCGGATATTAAACTCGTGTTTGACTTGCCCATCACGGCGGGTAACTCCCAGCAAGTGTTACTGCAAGGCCGTATTGATGACATCAGTCCTAAGGGATTAGTCAATTACCGCCCTGGTAGCGCCCACGGCCGCGATGTGCTGAGGTTGTACCTTCGCCACCTGTGTTTAATGGCAATGGGCCACACACATGCAAGCTATCTACTCGACATGGGGCACTTCCACGCCTTGGCTCCAATCACTGCTGAGCGCGCCCATGCGTTACTGGCCGATTTGTTGGTGTTGTTTTACCAAGGCCAACAACACCCACTGTGTTTTATGCCGCGCACGTCACTGGCCTACGTCAGCTGCGAGGGTGAGCACGATGAGCGTTTGCAGCAAGCGTTACCCGAATGGTTAGATGAGCAGAGTCAATTGGGTGAAACTGCTTTTGGAGAAGGAAATGAACCCCATTACCAGCGATTATTCAGTTTCCCGCGGGATTTCTCTGAGGATAGCTTTGGCGCATTAGCCGAGCGTATCTATCGCCCTATGGTGAGTTTATATCTCAAAGACACGCTGGCTCAGCTTGAGGAATTTGCGCTCAACGATGGCATGAGCCAAGGCCCTGCTAATGAACACGCGACTGACACACAAGCTCTCGCACCACATTTGAACCGCAATAGCGCACAGGGAGAGCAAGCATGAGTGAACAGATGCCGTTGAACACACAAGCCTTACCGTCTGCACCACAAGCGCTTGATCCTCTCACTCTGCCCTTTGGCGGTAGTCGTCTTATTGAGGCCAGCGCTGGCACAGGTAAAACCTACACGATTTCAGGTCTTTACTTACGCTTATTGCTTGGTGATGGCATTCCTGCGCCGCTCACCTGCGAACAAATTCTCGTGGTTACCTTCACCAATGCGGCCACCGAAGAGTTAAGGGATCGTATTCGTCGCCGTATTCAAGTCGCCTTTAAGTGCTTCTTAGGGCTAACGATTGCCGATCCCTTTGTGCAGGCGCTGTATGACAACATCCCAGAGAGTGAACGCGCCATTGCCTTGAGACGTTTCGATCTCGCCCTTAAATCCCTCGATGAAGCGGCGATTTTTACCATTCACGGTTTCTGTCAGCGAATTTTATCGGATCTCGCCTTTGAGTCCTCCTTGCTGTTCGAATCGGACTTTACCTTGGACGACAGCGAATTTTTGCACCATGCGGTGCGAGATTTTTGGCGTGAGGCCTGTTATCCGCTGCCCGATTACTTAGCACAAATCATTGCCAAGGAATTTGGCGAGCCCGATGGTTTAGTCAAACAGTTGCGACCGCTCCTTGGCGCCAGTCAAGCAAAGCCTCTGAAACCCGCGCTTAAGTTTGATGCCTTAGCCCTGTCACTACGCCAAAGTTTAGAGCGCTTTAAATTAGCTTGGCCAAGGGGACGCGATGGCTTATTGGCATTGCTACACAGTTTGCCACTCAACGGCACCCGCTTTGGCAAAGCAACGGATAAGTACCCCAAGCTCGCCGCCATGTTCGATGCATTAGATAACTGGCTCGCCTTCGGGCATGGGTTGCCGCCGCTGAAAGAGTTAGAAGCCTTATCGCTGTCTGAGTTAAAACTCAACAAGGGCGGCGTCATCCCAAGTGTGAGCGAAGCACCACTGATGGATCATATGGAGCAACTCGCCACATTGATTGCCGCCATTAAACCAGCATTTTTATATAGCGCGAAACTCGGCATAAGCGAGCGATTTGCCCAGCAAAAACAACAAAAAAATGTGCTGACCCCTGATGACTTACTCACGACATTAGCGAGCGCGTTAAACGCCAATAATGAAACCTTGCCCAAAGCCGTGGCAACACGTTTCCCCGTCGCGCTTATTGATGAATTCCAAGATACCGATCCGCTGCAATTTGCGATCTTCTCTGGCATCTACCAAGACCGTTACTCGTTTGAACAAAGCAAAAACGATACAGAAAATAAGCTTAGCCTGTTGATGATTGGCGATCCTAAGCAAGCCATTTATGCCTTCCGTGGTGCCGATATCCATACCTACATTGAGGCCCGTCATCATACGCAGGCGCACTATCATCTGGATACCAACTACCGCTCAAGCGCAAACATGGTCGCTGGGGTCAACCATCTGTTTAGTCAGCATAATGATCCTTTTATCAGTCAATCGATCCCCTTTGATAGCGTGAAAACGCCCAGCAGTGCTAAAGGGAAAATCCTCACTGAAAAAACCGCAAACCCCGCCGCCTTAAGATTAAGACTCTTAAGCGAAAGCGCAGAAAACGGCCTCAACAAAACCACGGCAAGACACTTGCTCGCCGAAGACGCGGCGGCACAAATTACCCGTTTACTGACAGATGCGGCCAATGGCGAATGCCACAGCCCGAAAGGGCCTTTGATCGCTAAAGACATCGCTATCCTAGTGCGGGATCGCAACGAGGCGGCAGTGATGAAAACCGCATTAAGTAAACGCCACATAGGCGCGGTGTTTTTAAGTCGCGACAGTGTGTTCGATACCCTTGAAGCGCGGGAAATGGCGTTAATTTTGCGATCTCTGGCGAACCCTAAAGATGAACGGGCACTGCGCAGCGCCCTAGCCACGGCATTATTAGGTTATAGCGCCGAGCAAATTCATGCCTTTAACCAAGATGAAGAGCACAGACAGCTGTTATTAGAGCAGTTTTTTAACTTACACCAAGTGTGGCAAAAACGCGGCATCATGCCCGCGCTATTAAGCCTTGCCAATAGCACTAAGTTGATTGACCGTTTACTGCACACCGCCAGTGCTGAGGTAGATGCTCAAGAGCAAGATGCCACAAACGGTGAGCGTCGCCTGACGGATTTTCGCCACCTTGCCGAACTATTACAGCAAAAGGCCACCGAACTTGATGGTATGAGCGCCCTGCTCAATTGGTATGAACAGCAACGGATTGATAACACAGGCACCGATGAACAGCAGCTGCGCCTTGAGAGCGAGCAGAATCTGGTGCAAATTGTGACTATCCATAAGAGTAAGGGCCTTGAGTATCCCGTGTGTTTTGTGCCCTTTGTCAGCCTAGCCCGTGATAATCGGCGCCGCCCGACGCCTATGCTGTACCACAGAACCAACGATGCAGGTGAGCAAGAGCTAGTGTGGGATATCGAAGGCACGGATGACGGTTGGGAGCGCGCCAAACAAGAAACCTTGGCCGAAGACTTGCGCCTTTTGTATGTGGCCCTCACTCGCCCTGTGTATTTGTGTTACTTGTATATCGCCAACCACAGTCGTCAGCTTAAAAATGGTCTTAAAAGTCAGCTGCATGAAACCGCTATCGGCTATCTGCTCGGCATAGGCGACTCAGAATGTGACTTTGCCCGTATCTGCAATGCTGCGCAGCAGCTCGCCCAAGATGTGGAAGCCATAAGTATTGATAAGGTGCCCGATGACATAGACGAGCGCCCATTGCCCTCAAGCCAAGACATAGCGCAAATACTTAGCGCGAAAACCTTAACCCGCCAATACAGCACGCCGTGGCGAGTCGGCAGTTATTCAGGTCTCGTTAAAAATACCAGCCATGGTAAAGCCGCTCCGGGTGCCGACGATGAAATATTAGGTACGCTTGAATATACGGCTGCGCAAACACTCTCTATTCCTGAGGAGGCAAGCCATGAGCTGCAGGATGGCATGCTCAATCGCTTTAACTTTGAACGCGGCGCCAATGCCGGTAGCTTTATGCATTTAGTGTTAGAAGAGATTGATTTTACGCAGGCAGAAATCGACTTACCGCTGCAATTGCCTAAAGCTATGCTGCAATACGGTATCGCGCCCGAATGGCAAACAGTATTACATACTTGGTATTTGGATGTGCTGCATGCACCGCTCTGCGCGATACCGCACGCCTTAGAGTCGCAGGTCACGGGGCATGTAAGCGCCGTCAAACCTGCTCATCCTGATTTGTGCTTAGCCAAGTTATCGCCGCAGAATACCTTAGTCGAAATGGAGTTTTATTTACCCTTAAGCGAACTTAAAGATACTGAGCTCAATGCGCTACTGCTGCAATTTGGCTATGAGTCGACACTTAAGTTTGATGATCTCAAGGGCATGCTCAAAGGCTTTATCGATTTAACCTTTGAATACCAAGGTCAATATTATATCGCCGACTATAAGTCGAATCATTTAGGCGACAACATCAATGCCTATCATCAGAGCGCGCTGCAAAGCGCAATAACCGATCACAGGTACGATTTGCAGTACATTCTCTACTCATTGGCGCTACACAGGTATTTGAGTTTACGCCTGCCAAGTTATGACTACGATAGCCACATAGGCGGTTGTTATTACTTGTTCTTACGGGGAATGTCGGCTCAATATCCCGGCTATGGTATTTACTACGACAAGCCGCCGAAGGCACTTATTCTCGCGCTAGATTCACTTTTTAATGACAATTTATTTCACAGCAGATTGGCTCGTGCAATAGATACAGGAGTCACGGCATGATGCGCTCAACTCAAGGGCTAAATGCACATTCACTCACAGCAGCGAAATGGATAGATAATGGCGCAATTCAGCTTACAGCGCCGCTGCCAGAGCTGTTAAAACAGTGGGAGCAAGAACGACTGCTCACACCGCTCGATCGGCATTTCGCACTCGAAATGAGTCTCTTACATCCAAGCGACAGCCAACATCCCTTGTTTATTTTGCTGTGCGCGCTATTAAGCCAGCAATTATCTTCACAGCACAGTTGTCTAGTGCTCGCCCATATAGTGCCACTCAATCCCATGGCCGAACAAAATAGCCATTGTAAAATCACCTTAAGCCTCGAAGCGCTCACAGAGGCCTTACAAACCTTTGATGCCGTCGGCCAAGCGGGCAGTAACAAACCGCTTATTTTTGATAATGGCAGACTCTATTTACAACGTTATCATCAATTTGAAACCTCAGTCGCCGCCTCATTAATCCGCTTGTCCGGAAGCGTATCTAGGCAATTATCTGAAGAAGCAAACCACCAAGAGCAACCGCAAATCGCTAAGTTGAGGTCACTGCTAGATCAACTGTTTCCTGCTAATGTGAGCGATCCCCATTCACTCACTACCAATGTACTCACTAACAGTGAAGACACAGCACCCATTGATTGGCAAAAGGTCGCCACGGCCACGGCACTGGGTAAAAAACTGGCGGTGATCACTGGCGGCCCAGGTACGGGCAAAACCACCACTGTGACTAAGCTTTTATTATTGCTACAAATGGAATCACAGCAGGAAATCCGTTTAGTCGCGCCAACGGGAAAAGCGGCGGCTCGCTTAAGCGAATCAATCAAAGCCTCAAAAGCGCGTCTGGCGAAGGAACTCAGCGCCCATGCTAATGTTATTGATGAAGCTCACAATAGAAATAGCCAAGACTTTTTAACGGCACTTGGGCGTATTCCAGAGGAAGCATCAACCTTACACAGACTGCTTGGGGTGATCCCAAATTCACCGCACTTTCGCCACAACCAAGGTAATCCGCTTAGGCTCGACTTATTGATTGTCGACGAAGCCTCTATGGTCGATTTGCCCATGATGTACAAACTGCTCAGCGCACTGCCAGAGCACGCCAGTTTGATTTTACTCGGCGATCAAGACCAACTCGCCTCGGTTGAGGCTGGCGCTGTGCTCGCCGATATTTGTGCGGGCCTTAAAATACCAGTAGATCCCAATAACCTTGCTCAGAACAACATAGCGTCAAACAGCCCTGCTCTGTGGCAAATGCGCTATTCCAAGGAACAAGCCGAGCATCTGAGTGCTTTAACAGGTTTTGAGTTAACGCCCTATACCAGCAACGCCCCTAAACTTGGCGATAGCTTATGTATGCTAATGCACAGCCACAGATTTAAAGGCGATGCGGGGATTGGACTGCTCGCCAGTGCCGTCAATCGCGCAGATCTTCAAGGTATTTTGCAGGTATGGCAACAGGGACCTGCAGAATTGAGCTGGTTAGAACACAGTATGGTCGTAAGCCAAACCCAAGCCAAAGTAAGCGAGCCTGCTAATAATGTGGGACTCAATTTACTGCTGGAGCAAGCCTGCCAGCAATATGGCACTTATCTCAGCGCCTTGAATAGCGATACGAGTAATAGTGATTTAAGCAAGCGTCCAAGCACAGCTGACATCATTGAACGCTTTAACCAGTACCGTATTCTATGTGCTATGCGCTCGGGCGATTATGGGGTTGAAGGCATCAATCAGTATGTGACTCAAGCACTGGCAAATGCCAAGCTGATTAAACCACTACAGGAGTTTTATCTGGGTCGGCCGATTATCATCCAAAGCAATGACTACAACTTAGGCCTGTTTAACGGTGATATCGGATTGATTTTGCAGGATGAAGATAAACCCGAACGTTTAATGGCGCACTTTATCAAGGCCGATGGCAGCCTGTTAAAAGTCTTGCCAGCCCGTTTGCCAAGCCATGAAACCTGTTACGCCATGACAGTACACAAGAGCCAAGGCAGCGAATTTAGCCGTGTGGCCTTAGTATTGCCGCCGAGCCCCAGCCTAGCCCAATGGCAACTGCTGACCAAAGAGTTGGTCTACACCGCCATCACCCGCGCTAAAGTCCACTTTACCTGCTTAGGCACCCAGCACGTATTCGAGCGGGCCAGTAGCCAAGCAACCCAACGCGCATCGGGTCTTGCCGACCGCCTTTGGGGGTAAATGAAGCTTTGTGGTCAATGGGGAACACTTTAGGAACTACATTTTAAGATATGGCTTTTAGATTTACTCTAACCATGAAACTAAGGATTTAAACATTGATTAAAAAGGACATTATTACACTTAAGGATCTACAAGCCGTTATTGCCTTGTTTGACGCCATAGCACCAGATGCCGCTTTACCTAAGCGTTATTATGAAAAAAACCGCTATATCCAGTGGTCAGAATTTAAAGACATGCAGGTATACGCACTCGACTTTGAGCCCTATTTAACGATTAGCCAGCGTTGTAATATGACGTATTTTGGCATACATCAAAGTACGCGACGTTTATACCTAGCACACTGTAATGATGCTGGCCACGCACCGCGCTGGGAAGCGAGACCAGTGACCTTAGCGCAACTGATGGATGTAGAGTTAATGGTGAATTTACATAAAAATCATGCCTATAACTTAGGGCTAAACATCTGTTTTGATCTGAACTATTTACTCTGAGCTTTAGTATTAATGTACAAATTCGGATGACTGAATATCGGTTATAGGCCAGACATTATCAGTTGCTAAAATCAATTTGAAATTATCAATGTCACCCGCAACGTTTTTCCGGTACCCGAAGGCACAAGGACAACGGATCTGATTATGCTCGCTCGAGCCAAGAATTAGCCGTTTGGTTCGCTCAAAACTAAGCTGTAGCGAAAAGATGTTTTGGTAAACCCTATACTTTCATAGTATTGCTGTGTGGCAATGCGCTGCATCGATGTAGTGAGTTCGAGTAACTGGCAATTCTCTTGCTTTCCCCTCTCTTTCGCAAAGGCAATCAACTGAGAGCCAACGCCCTGACCCCGCATGTCGTATAACCACAATTGCGGTTATACGACAGATACGACTCAAGGCGGGGAAATAATCAAAGAACATTAAGGCCATCACAGCGACAACTTGCAGGTCACCCTGCACATTATGTTGCTCATACACCAGTAATTCATCACTGCGGCGCAAAGAATCATGCTGATATTGGCTTAACGTCTGGGCTAAAGCGGCACGGGGCAAAGAATAACCGAGTTGCTCAAGTAATACCTGCACACTATCTGTATCCTGTAAGCGGGCTAACCGAATGTTTTTATTCACCATGAGATACCATGCTGTAATCTGCCTAAAGGTAAGTGTCACTCGTACTGGGTTGCACAGTTTAGATGACGGTGACGAAGCAATAGTCCAACGACATTGCCATCTCACGCCACAAAAATCAAAATAAACCCGACAAAGGCACAAGCCCATATTTGCAATGCGATGTAATGCGTTAAAATTCACCACTTAATAGCCATCAGTCAGCAAAACCTTGCACTCATAGGGGCAAGAAAACTAAGATGACAGCGGCTGTACTATAGGATGATATTCGTATTGCCACAGGCCGATGTCATCCGATTTTGCTCACTTTGAGGAATCACTCACAATGTCTAAGATCAACCTGCTTTTGCTGTGCGGCGGCGGAAGTGCCGAACACGATATTTCACTCATGTCGGCCAATTATTTTGAAACCTCACTGGCAAAATCCGAGCAGTTTTGTGTATTGCGTGTCGAACTGGATAAATTTGGTCAATACCGCACCGCTGCGGGTGATGATTGTGAACTGACCAATAGCCGCGAAATTCGCTTCCGCGATGAGAGCAAAGCCCCATGGCCGGTCGATTACGTCATTCCCTGCATTCATGGCTATCCCGGCGAAACAGGTGACATTCAATCCTATTTTAATTTGATCCAACTGCCCTATTTTGGCTGTGAATCCGAGGCTAGCAGTAACTGCTTTAATAAGATCACCGCTAAAATGTGGTTCTCTGCCTTAGGTATTCCGAATACCCCGTATATTTTCCTAAACCAATTCGATGATGCAGCAATAGAGCAAACCCAAGCCGCATTAGCACTATGGGGATCCATCTTCGTCAAAGCGGCCTCACAGGGTTCCTCTGTTGGTTGTTATAAAGTCGATGACAGCGATAAAGTCGCTGGCGTGCTTAAAGATGCTTTCGGCTATGCGCCCTATGTTATCGTTGAAAAAACCATTAAAGCCCGTGAGTTAGAAGTCGCAGTATACGAGTACAACGGTGAAGTGGTGGCGACAGTACCAGGTGAAATCATCTGTGATACCAACACCTTCTACACCTTCGATGAGAAATACGCCAAAAATAGTAAAGCACGCACCGATGTGGTGGCACAGCATGTGTCAGCTGAGATCAGTGAACAAATCCGCGCCTATGCAATCAAGGCATTTAAAGGTATGAAATTGCGTCACCTGTCGCGCATCGACTTTTTCTTAACCGCGGACAATGAAATTTTACTAAATGAAATCAATACCTTTCCAGGTTCCACGCCGATTTCTATGTTCCCCAAAATGCTGCAAAATCACGGTCATGACTTTACTGAATACTTGAGTCTAGTGATTAACAGCCAGATAACCGCTAAATCTTAGCGCTCGCCACCTGACTCAATGTGAACGCAGAGACTCAGTGCAGCACCTGTTTCCAGTAATAAAAAGAGCGCCTCGGCGCTCTTTTTATTTATTATGTTTCAATGTTTTATATCTAAAACTTGAATTATTACTTACATCTAAACCCAATATTAAAATCAGACTGCCACTGATTAAGCCGCCCTCACATCTAGGTCAAACATCAAGGTCAAACGTCAAACCCCTTATGCAACTCAGCTTGCTTTGCCAACAGGGCAAAGAATGCAGCTTTGGGCATAGGCTTATAAAATAAATAGCCTTGAATTTCTTGAATATGATTCGCCATTACAAATTTAAGCTGGGACTCAGTTTCTACCCCTTCTGCCGTCACAGTTAACTCTAACGCATGGCTTAAACGCACTATGGCCTCCACCAACGCTTCGTGGCGTTTGCCTTCATCTAATCTGTCGATAAAGCTCTTATCGATTTTAATTTGATCGATCGGGAAATTAGCCAAATAGGATAAGGACGAATAGCCAGTGCCAAAGTCATCCAAAGAAATTTTAATCCCCTTAACCCGCAAACCATTAAGCACATCAATAAGATACGTATGCTGCTTCATCAGCAAAGATTCAGTGATCTCAAGGGTTAATCTATCATAAGGGAAATCTGTCACCTCAAGTTGCTCGATAATCGCAGCAAAGGATTCCACAAAGGCATCTTGTAGTTCATGGGACCAAAACTCAAAAGTCGAGACATTCACCGATAAATTAATGGGCCAATTTCGTTCCTGCATCTCTAAAATAGTCTGCATAGCACCAAGGCGAACATCTCGACCAATATCAACGATTAAACCACTGTTCTCAGCGATGGGAATAAATTCATCGGGTGGAATAAACGTTCCCTCATGCTGCCAGCGCAGCAGCACTTCAGCACGGACAATCAGGCCTGTGGTCGCATTGACTATAGGTTGGTAATAAAGCTCGAAGGTATGCTGATCTAATGCCTGCTTAAGCTGATTATGAAGGCTAGCAACACGCTCGGCATTTAGCTGCATTTGTTCAGTAAAAAAATGATATCGATTGCGGCCATTTGCCTTAGAAATATACATGGCCTGATCGGCACAATTTAACAACTGTTCAAGATCGAGGGCATCTTCAGGAAAACGTGCAATCCCTATACTTACCGAGCTATAAACGCCTTTTCCATCGGCTAGCACATAATGTTTTGCCACATTTTTGTTAATTGTATCTGCAATTTGTGCCAATTCTTTCTGGTTAACAACCCCAGGTAATAACAAGGCAAACTCATCCCCTCCTAAGCGTGCAAACACCATAGTGTCATCAACACACTCGCTGATCTGTTTAACCACTTGCACTAACAGCGCATCACCTTTGTCATGGCCATGGGTGTCGTTAACTTGCTTAAAGTTATCTAAATCCATCAACATAAAACTAAAGCCGGGTGTCAAACTGTCGGAGGTAATTAACGCTTGGATCTGCTTGAATAACGCATTGCGGTTAGCAAGTCCGGTAAGAGAGTCATTATTGGCCTGATACTTAATCAGCTGCGCCGCTTTCTTACGTTCACTAATATCTGAAAATAGCCATGCAAAACAGGGTTGCTGACCATTGGACTCTCGGAAGGTTGTGACGATAAGGTCAAGATAAAACTCCTCACCATTTCCCCTAAGACCCACTAACTCACCCTGCCACATTCTGTCCTGAGCTAAATGCTCAAATAACCCCACTAATTCATGAGATTGGGATGATGCTAAAAAAATCTTAGGATGAAAGTTAGCGATATCAGTATCTTGAGGGATAACTATATGTCTGAAAGCAGGATTAGCATAGAGAACTGCATCGTCAGAATTGGAAATAACCAGAGCAAGGGGTAACCGGTCAAAAATTTTCACAGCTAAATGCTGAAATTCCATTGCACGACTGCGTTCAATGGCTAAACTCGCCAGTCTTGCCGCCTCTGAAATGAGTTCTAAATCCTGCTCTGTTGGGGACTTTATCGTATCATAATACATGGCAAATGTGCCTAGCACTTTACCATGAGTATCTTTGATAGGTTCTGACCAGCAAGATTTAAGACCTGCACGTAATGGTAGTTCTTTATAATTAACCCAGTAAGGATGTTGAGCGATATCTTCAACGATAACACGCTGCGCATAATAGGCTGCCGTGCCACAAGAACCCACGTTGGGGCCAATTTCGACACCATTAATGGCTTGATTGTAACTGTCGGGTAAATTGGGTGCGGCACCTAATAACAGACGTTTACCGTCAGCACTGAGCAGTAACACAGACCCTCTGGTTCCTACTTTTTGAGCTTCGATTTTTAAGACTAAGGCGTGCAATATTTCATGTAGCGGTGCGCCATTAAGCAGCATAGAAAGAATACTGCTATAACAAGCTATGCTGACATTGTGGGCGAGTTTAACGTCTGCATGATCGAGCAGATCTGGAAGGTTAACGCCGTACGCCATAATTTCCTTAAGAGCAAAGTTGCAATATAAATACTGATTAACAATGTTAAATATTTATAACTTATAAGAAATTCTAGGCACTAATGTTAATTAAGTAAACCCTTTACCTGCGCGGTAAAAGGTTTACTTTAGTCTAAAAAGCAATGCTTTATTCTTGAATACGTTCAAGTTTGGCAAGGTAAAAGCCATCAAAGCCGCTATCGGCTGGGCTGATACTTTCATCCTCAATCAGGCGAAAGTTGGGGTTCTCGGCTAAAAACGCATCCACTTGACCGCGGTTCTCGCAAGGGAAGATAGAACAAGTCGCATAGACGACTATGCCACCGACTTTGACCATGCGGCTGTAACTGCTCAAAATGTGTTTTTGCAGTTCCATTAACACGGGTAAACGCTCTACGGTATCACGCCATTTTGCATCGGGATTACGCTTTAATACACCCAAACCAGAGCAAGGCACATCAAGCAATACCCTATCGGCACTGAGCTTTAAGCGTTTAATGGTTTTACTGCTGGCGATAACACGGGTTTCGACATTGTGTGCCCCATTACGACGGGCACGCTCTTTAAGTTTGTCGAGTTTCCATTGCTCCACATCCATGGCCAACAAGCGTCCTTTACCCTGCATTTGTGCAGCTATATGTAAAGTTTTGCCGCCAGCACCCGCGCAAGCATCGATCACTTTCATCCCCGGCTTGGCATCAAGCGCTGCAGCTACGCGCTGAGAGCCCGCATCCTGCTGCTCGAATAAGCCATCTTTAAAGCTTTGGGTACGGAACAAGGCAGAATCGGAGATCACTTCAAGGGCAGAATCAACCCCATCAACACAGAGCGTGCTCACAAACTCAGCGGCAAGCTTAGCGGCCAGTTCATCACGAGTCACCTTAAGGCTATTAGCGCGTAAAAAACGTTTCGGCGCTGTACTTAACGCGGCGCGCTCTTTTTCCCAAGACTCACCTAGTTGCTCACGGCCCATAACATCGAGCCACTCAGGGCAACCGTCCCACAACACGGGCTTAGTTTTCGCTTGCTCGGTGCGCTCAGCTAAACGCGCCTCATCAACTTGCAACGAATATTGCATTTTAGGCAATTCAAGCCCATGGAATAAATGCCAAGCATTAAGCAATTTAGAGCCAAAACGCTCCATCTCATCTGGACTAATTTCCGCCAGATAACAATATAAATTTAAACGACGTAGGATATCACCCGTCGTTAATGCGATACGCGCCTGTTCGGCGGGTACCAATTGCAACCCAGAAAAATGCTGAGAATAGGCCCGATCTAAGGGTTTCCCTTGGCTCAGCACCATAGTTAAGATACTGATCACTAATTCGTTCGAGCTGGCAGAAAGCGGAGAATTCAACATTTAAAAGGTCACCATGAATGATAAAACCGGAGGATCATAGGAGGTCAGGCCCTAATACGCAAGCGTGCTGCCGCCGAGTTAAGGTTAAAGCCATAAAAAAAGCGATCCTAAGATCGCTTTTTTGCCACAGTCAGTTTAACCCATTACATTTTTGAGCCTTTAGCCCCATAGAACAGGATAAACCCATAACAAATCACGGGCAGAATAAAGGCGAGCTGAACGCCAAGATTATCCGCTAACATGCCCTGGAATAAAGGCAAAATCGCGCCGCCCACAATCGCCAAACACAGAATGCCACTGCCCTGTGAAGTGTGTGGACCTAAATCACGAAGCGCTAAGCTGAAGATCGTTGGGAACATAATCGAGTTAAATAACCCCACCCCAAGGATAGCCCACATGGCAATGTTGCCACTGGTTGTCATCGCTGCAACCACAAGTAGCGCCGCCATAAAAGCATTAAATGCAAGCACTGAGCCTGCTGGTACTTTTTGCATCACCACAGAGCCAATGAAACGTCCCACCATAGCGCCGCCCCAATAATAGGCGATGTAATGGGCGGCTTCGGCTTCTGGCATACCCGCTATATGGCTTTCACCTAAGAAGCTAACTAAAAAGCTACCGATAGACACTTCTGCGCCGACATACACGAAAATACCCACAGCACCGAGCACTAAGTGCTTGCTTTGTAAGGCACTGGTTTTACCTAGATGGGTCTGAACTTCACCTTGAACACTTTCATCATGCTCACGGATCACAGGTAAATCTAACTTCGCAAAAATCAGCGCTAAAATTGCCAAGGCGCCAGAAAGTAACAGGTATGGTAGTTTAACCACTTCCGCTTCAGCGCTCGCTTGGGCTAAATCGCCTGATACTGAACTGGCAACAGAAAGAATTAACATAGCACCAAAAAACGGCGCGACCGTTGTGCCTAAAGCGTTGAACGCTTGCGTTAAATTCAAACGACTCGACGCAGTTTCACGACTGCCTAAGGCATTGACATAAGGATTGGCTGCCACTTGCAGGATTGTGATGCCTGATGCCAAAACAAATAATGCACCGAGGAACAAGTTGTAAGTAGCGAGGGCCGCCGCAGGATAAAACAGCGCACAACCAATACTTGCAATCACGAGACCTGTAACAATTCCCTTTTGATAACCCAGCTTTTTCACTAAGTTACCCGCAGGGATTGAAACTAGAAAATAAGCACCAAAGAAACAAAACTGAATCAACATGGCTTGAGTATAATTCAGTGAAAACACCGCTTTAAGATGCGGGATCAGAATATCGTTCAAGCAGGTGATAAAACCCCACATAAAAAACAGTGAAGTCAATGAGATCAAGGCAAAACGATAACTGCCCGACCCATTTTCGCCAGTGCTGCTCGTGTAGCTACCGGTATTAATTGATGACGCCATAGTTATTCTCTCTGTATGTTTTTATTATCAGGAACTAATTAAGGTTACATTCCCCATGGTGCCCGTGGGCGGGTTTATATCAAACTGTGGGCTTGGGATCCCGTATCTATAACACTTCAACCGAATAAAAATGAATCATTTTCACTTTAACACTGCATAAAAGCTGGTAAATGCCGAAAACTTCAGCTGATTGTGTTCTATTTGTGCGGTTTTAAGGCCGTGTCCCGTCAGCGACTCACTGATTTCAAATGCAGAGAAATCAAACTCGACCTCGGTATCACCTAAATTGAATCCCACGAGCACTTTTATATCGCCTAAGGTGCGAACAAAGGCCAAAATGGGCTCCTTTGTATCAACAAATTTAATATCACCTTCAACTAACACTGGGTGTAACTTACGCCAAGCCAGAAAACGTCGATAACCATTGAGCATAGAATCAGCATCAGATTCTTGTAGATCCACAGCTAACGCTTGGTGCGCAGGTGCAATTGGCAGCCAAGGAGAAACATCACTAAAACCACTAAAGTCAGCGCCTTGCTGCCACGGCATTGGCGTACGGCAACCATCACGCCCCTTAAACATAGGCCAGAATGTTTTGCCAAAGGGATCTTGCAGCTCATGGTATTCAATTGGCGCCTCAGTTAGACCGAGTTCTTCACCTTGATAACTACATATACTGCCGCGCAGCGAACTTAGCATGGCATTGAGCATTTTGACCATGTCTGAATTCTGCTTACCTTGCCCCCAACGACTCGCTACGCGCTGCACATCATGATTGCCGATAGCCCAACATGGCCAGCCATCACCTATGCTCGCTTCCAAAGCCTCTACGGTTTGGCGAATATAACTTGCGCTGTAATCATCAGTCAGCAGCTCAAAACTGTAGGCCATATGCAGGCGATCTTCGCCCTTAGTGTAGGCAGCCATTACAGCCAAAGAATCTTCGGCAGAGACTTCGCCTAAGGTCACCGCTCCTGGATAGCGATTGATGAGCTTTCGTAAATCTTCAATAAAAGCGATGGTTTGCGGACGGTCATTATTGTAGTAATGGTATTGATATGCGTAAGGGTTATCTTCACTGAAACCACGGCCCTGACGTTTATCCTTAGGTTTTGCCGGATTATCCCTGAGCAGTTCATCGTGATAACAAAAGGTAATGGCATCTAAGCGGAAGCCATCTACCCCCTTTTTAAGCCAAAATTCAACGTTATCCAGCACAGCTTGGCGCACTTCGGGATGATGGAAATTAATATCGGGCTGACTACGCAGGAAGTTATGTAAATAGTATTGCTGTCTGCGCGGTTCCCACTCCCAAGCACAACCGCCAAAAATCGCGAGCCAGTTGTTAGGCGCTGTACCGTCTTCCTTAGGATCGGCCCACACATACCAATCCGCCTTGGGATTCGTACGGTTTTCGCGGCTCTCGATAAACCACGCATGTTGGTCCGAGGTATGACTTAATACTTGATCAATAATGACCTTAATACCTAAACCGTGGGCTTTTTCAATCAATTCATCGAAATCATGCATAGTGCCAAAAAGAGGGTCAACTTCACGGTAATCACTGATGTCGTAGCCAAAATCTGCCATAGGAGATTTAAAGAAAGGTGAAATCCAGATGGCGTCGACATTAAGACTCGCAATGTAATCCAGCTTTATGATAATGCCGCGTAAATCCCCGACGCCGTCGCCATTGGTATCTAAAAGGCTACGCGGATAAATTTGGTAAATCACTGCACCACGCCACCACGTTAACTCACTCATTGTTGCCCCTTTATCATTATTCTACAGCGAACTTTCCCTAACACACTCAAGCAAACAGTTATCGTTTTGTTACTGCAGAGTAAAGTCATCGCGGCTTCTTTTGTGTTACCGAGCATACGTGAAGAGGGAAATAAGGTTCAATACACCTGCATACGTATGCAGAAGATGCAGCCAATAGTCACATGGCATCACAATGAAATTTACTCTTTAGTAACAGCCGCTTGATTACAAAATAAAATCATTTTATTCCCTGAGTTCACCCTCTATCACAGTCTATTCTTAACTCTGCTAGGTATTGAATACGTATGCACTCTGTTGTTCAGCTAAGAAACTCGGGAGTAGTATCTTCACCGTTGCATAACAATTTGGTCATAAACGCAGCACTTATGCAGTCAATTAAGCGCCCAGATACCAAAAAAAGGCCGCAAACATAACGCGGTGATAACGATAAAACGCTCTACAAAGCGATAAAGCGACTCCAAGGGGAAGAGATATATGATGCGATTTAAACCCAGTTTGCTAACCTTAGCGCTCATCGCCGCAGGTGCCAGTATGCACTCCTATGCGGCAGATGAAGTGACCACAGATAAGGAAGCAAAAGCAAAAGAAGCTGCGATTGAGGTTATTGAAGTTAAAGGCTTTAGAACCAGTGTCATCAAATCATTAAATGATAAACGCTTTGGAGATACCGTCTCTGAATCGATTTCAGCAGATGATCTTGGCGCCCTTCCCGATCAGTCAATCGCTGATGCACTGACTCGCTTACCAGGCGTGACCGCTGTGCGCACTGGTGGACAAGCAAGCGGCCTCAATATTCGAGGTCTTGATGGTGATTTCGTCTTTGCAACGCTTAATGGACACGAACAAGTGACAACGGGCGGTAAACGCGCGATTGAGTTTGACCAATATCCATCCGAATTAATTAGTCAAGCCGCCGTCTATAAAACACCAAAAGCCTCGCTGATTGAAGGTGGCGTCGCCGGTACGGTAGAATTAAAAACCGCAGATCCCTTAAAAAGCGACAAAGACCAATCATTTAATATCAATGCTCGCGGCAGTTTTAATGACAGAGCGGATGAGATTTCCGATGCAGATCAATATGGCAACCGTCTTAGCTTTGCCTATCAAGGCAAATTCCTTGAAGATACACTCGGTGTGGCGCTAGGCTATGCCCATTTGTACCAACCTTATGTTGCAAGTCAATTCATTGGTTTACGTTTCAACGACGATAAAAAAGATGTCAATGGCGACGGTGCTGCCGAATCAATCAGTGAAGGTTTTGAGTTACAGCAAAAAGGCGGTGATGATACACGTGATGGTTATATGGCTGCTATCCATTGGCAACCAACAGACAATCTCAGTGTAAAAAGTGATTTATTCCATTCAAAATTCACTTCCGAAAACTTTGCCCGAGGCTTTCGCGTTAAATCATTAAAAAACGGTACTATTAGTGATGCGGTTGTCGAAAATGGTTCTATGACAGGCGGAACGGTATCAACTGATGGTACTGATAACTTTGCCGTTTTTGTGATTAACGATAACGACTCAAAATATTCAGAACTGACATCAGGCTCAGTCAATATTGAGTGGAACAATGGCGGCGCATTAACTGTCGCAGGTGATGTGAGCTATTCAAAAGCCGATGGTGAGTTCGTCAACGGCGGCACGCGTGCCGTTTTATATGATGATATAGGTAATGAAGTACGCTCAGCCGAATCAATTAATTATCAACTACATGGTTTAAGCCCAGCCGATGTCAGTTTTTCAAACGACTATACCAATACCGCGACCTTGGGTTTAAAAGAAGTGGGTATGTGGCCATACGATCAACAAAATGATCTTGTCGCTTACAAGTTAGACTTTAACTATGTGCTGGACTCATCCTTCCTGAGTTCTGTCGATTTCGGCGCACGCTACTCAAAACGTGAATTCAACGCCCAGCGCTCTCAAGCAGGCTACGGCTTCGAATTTGACACTAACCCCGCCAACCAACCAGTGTTGGTGTTAAATGATGACATGACAAATGTAGTCAATTTCGGTGGTGAACTTTCAGGCTACCCCAGCTTCCTATCGATCGATTTCGACAAGGCTGTGGAGCTGGTCAACAATCAATTGGCAGCGACGGGTCAAGGCCCATTTAATCCGACGGCTAACTGGTCGGATAACTGGACCATGATCCAAAGCGGTGCCGTTAATGAAGATATACTGGCAGGATATGTACAGGGCAATCTAGAGTTTGATCTGGGTGATGTCAAAGTAACAGGTAACCTAGGGCTGCGAGTGGTTCACACGGATCAGAACAGCACAGGTCTGCAACAAATCGGCTTCGGTTTGGGCGAGCCTATCGCGGACGAAAAGGGTGTTATCAGCACTGACTATATCCGCAATGAAATCGGTCAGACCTACACAGACTACTTACCATCACTCAACCTCAACTTCCACTTGACGTCAAATGATCAACTGCGTTTCGCCGCAGCCTCTGTGATGGCTCGTCCTCCGATCAATAAGCTGAAGTCAGGACGAGGTAACTGGTATTCCGACGAAAATAAAGGCTATAAGACATACAATGCTTGGGGTAACACCAGCCCTTTGCTTGATCCTTTCTATGCCGATCAATTCGATCTGTCTTACGAGCATTATTTCGAAGACAGTGAAGGCGCAGTGGTGATAGCTCTGTTCTATAAAGACATCAAGTCTTTCATCAACGATTTCACTATCACTGAATTTGATTTTGAATCTGAAGGTTTTATTGTCCCAGATACAGTAGTTGATAATGGCGTCACTTATCCTGTTAATAAAAATTTGGGTCAATATCAAACTGCGATCAACAACGACAATGGCGGCTACATTCGTGGTGTTGAGTTAGGTTATACCCAAGTCTTTGATTTCCTACCATCGCCACTCAGCGGTCTTGGCTTCACTGGCAGCTACTCGTATTCAGACAGTGAAGTGGAATTTACCACAGATTTAAGTGGTTCAAACTTAACCATTCCATTACCAGGTTTATCAGAAAGCGTACTCAACACCACCTTGTTCTATACTCTGGACGGTTTCGATACTCGCGTCAGCATGAGATATCGTAGCAGCTATGTTTCAGAACAAGTGGCAGTTGAATCACAACTTGCTTTCTTCGATGCCGAAACGATTGTGGATTATCAAGCTTCATACGCTCTGGAAAATGGACTTAAGTTCTTATTCCAAATTAATAACTTAACTGATGAACCGAACAAAACCTATTTTGGTGAAGAACATCAGACAGGAACAATCCAATACTTCGGTAGACAGTACTTCCTAGGGTTAAGTTACTCTTTATAAACTACCCCAAATAAAGCCTGCTTCAATTAAGAAGCAGGCTTTTGCTTATGTAGATTTCAGCATTTCTAACATTCATCATGCCAGCACGTTTTACTTATTTCTCTTTAAAAGGCTTACATTATGATCCGTCAAAACCTAATGATTGCGCTTTATTTATGCTTGGTTTGCTCTTCATTTAATACGGCCTATGCAAACACCTTTGAGCCAGATATATCGACGGACGTTAAGCTTGAACCCGCTTTTTGGTGGGCGGGAATGCAGAATCCTGAGTTACAGCTGATGCTGTATAGCCGCGAACTTCCAAGCTTACCGCAGCAGATTAAGGTTGATATACAAGGAAAAGGCATCGCACTTAAAAGCCTTGAGCACACTGATAACCCTCACTATCTGTTTATCAATTTAGATCTGAGCCAAGCTGCGCCGCAAACCTTTGAACTAGTGATTTCAAGCACTGACTCTGCTTCAAAAGCCAATAAACCTCTTTATCGCCTGGCCTATACGTTGCAAGGGCGCGCTAAAGGTAGCCGTGAGCGCCAAGGATTTAGCAATAAGGATGTGATTTACCTTATCACGCCGGACCGATTCGCCAATGGCGACACAAGTAATGACAATCAAGCCGATATGTTAGAGCAAGTCGCGGCTAACTCTCCTAGCAATTCCAGCAACCCCTATTATCCCGATGCTCGCCATGGCGGCGATATAGCAGGGATCAGCCAGCACTTAGATTATCTGGCAAAACTTGGCGTGACTCAGTTATGGATCAATCCACTGCTTGAGAATAATCAAGCCCAGTATTCATACCACGGTTACTCAATTACCAATTTATACCGCGTCGATCCCCGCTTTGGCAGCAACGAGGATTATAAAGCCTTAGTCGCTAAGGCTAACAAGCTTGGCCTAGGGGTGATTAAAGATGTTGTGGTGAATCATATCGGCTCTAACCATTGGTGGCTCAACGATTTACCCAGCCATGACTGGCTGAACGATGCCACAAAAACGCAGCTAAAGAATCAAGAATCCAAGCCTAATTTGACTCAGTCTGCCGATGCTAAATCCAGCGCTATCACATCCAGCGTTACCAGCCCCCGTTTCACCAGCCATAGGCGCACGACAGTGCAAGATCCCTACGCGGCAGCGCAAGATCATATTGATTTTGTCGACGGCTGGTTTACCGACACTATGCCAGATCTAAATCAAAGCAATCCAAAACTGGCAACCTATCTTATCCAAAACAGTATTTGGTGGGTCGAGTACGCAGGACTTTCGGGGATACGTGAAGATACTTACTCCTACGCCGACAAAGCATTTCTCGCTAAATGGTCTAAGGCCGTGATGACTGAATACCCCCATTTTAATATTGTGGGTGAAGAATGGACCGCAAACCCCATCACAGTGTCCTATTGGCAAAAGGGCAAAATCAATGCCGATGGCTATACCTCAAATTTACCCAGTTTGATGGACTTCCCGCTATATGAAAAATTGATTGCCAGCCTTAATGAGCCAGAAAGCTGGGATACGGGTTTTATCAAGCTTTACGAGATGTTAGCCAACGATGTTGTGTATGCAGAACCTAGTAAGCTAGTGCTATTTGAAGGCAATCACGACACCAATCGTATCTTCAGTTTAGTGAAAGAAAATATAGACTTATACAAGATGGCCCTCACCTATGTGCTGACCGCCAAACGCATTCCGCAGCTGTTCTACGGTACAGAAGTGTTGATGACAAGCCCAACCGAGGGCCGTCACGATGGCGTTGTACGCAGTGATTTTCCCGGCGGGTTTGCCAACAGTGCCACTAACGCCTTTACCGGCCAAGGACTGAGTGAACCTCAACGACAAGCGCAGCAATTTATCCGTACCCTACTGAATTACCGTAAACAATCCCCTGCGCTGCAATCGGGCGATTTACTGCACTTTGTGCCGCAGGATGGCATCTATGTGCAATTTCGCTGCTTATTAAATGATCCATTATCAGCTGAACAGAAAGCCGAAGCACTTAAGTCACTAATACAAAACAATTCTCAAACCCAACACAATGCCTGTACTCAGCCCTTAGCCGATAAAGTCATGGTGATTTACAATAAAAATGAAAAAGCAGTCACGCTAGATGTAAACCGCTTTGCCAGTGTACTTGGCGATAGCGGCGACGCTACAGATATCATCAGTGGCAACACAGTTTCACTCAATCAAGCGCTTGCATTGCCCCACGCAGGGGTCACAATCCTTGAGCTTAAAGCCAGACCGCAGCTAAATACTGGCTTACCTAGCCGTCAAACCTCTAATCATATGAGTTACTCAGCTAGCGATTTAACTCAGGCTCAAACAACTCACCCAATCAAAAACTCAACCCTAAAAGGAATTCAGTCTTGAGCTTTTTATCGCCTATCAATTCCCGAGTGACTCAGTGCCCTGAAGAGGCTAAATTTCCCATAGTGGCTTTACTGACCAAAGCAGCGAAAGCCCAGCAGCGTCGACAGTCATCACTCAGCTTATGTTTAAACGCTCTATTCAGTGCCTCTTTATTAACTGCCTCGCTTTTTAGCTTATCGGCTGATGTGAATGCATCGGCGCTGACGCTTGATAATGAGTTACTACCAAAGTCTGAGAGTGAGGTTATGACGCTTAAACCTGTGGTGTATCAAATCTTTACTCGCCTTTATGGCAATAAAAATCCAACCAACAAACCTTGGGGCACGATTGCCGACAATGGCGTCGGCAAGTTTAATGATATCAATGATATTGCACTCAATAGTATCAAGGACCTAGGTGTTACCCATGTGTGGTACACGGGCGTTCCCCACCATGCATTGATTGGTGATTACAGCGCGATTGGCGTAAGTACTGATGATCCCGATGTGGTAAAAGGCCGTGCGGGCTCACCCTACGCAGTCAAAGATTACTACAACGTCAATCCAGATCTGGCGGTCAATCCCGCCAACCGTTTAGCCGAGTTCGAAGCGCTCATTGCCCGTACCCATCACCACGGCTTAAAGGTGATTATCGATATAGTGCCAAACCATGTGGCGCGCCATTATCAATCCGTTAATAAACCCCAAGGCGTGCGCGATTTTGGCGAAGATGATGATACCAGTCTGGAGTACGCCAAAAACAACAACTTCTATTACGTTGTTGATAAAGTTGATGTTAATAATGGCTCGGAGGGGGCAAAGGGACAAGCGCATGCCTTTGAAGTGCCAAGCTTACCCGCAAATCTTAAACCGCTGGGCGGAGAAGCTCACCCATTAAGTGACGGCAAATTCAACGAATTTCCCGCAAAATGGACTGGTAATGGCTCACGCTTAGCCAAGCCCGATGCCAATGATTGGTACGAAACAGTCAAAATCAATTACGGCGTACGCCCCGATGGCACCTATGACTTCCCTCGCCTGCCAGCCAATTTCGCCACTTTAACGCAGGCGCAGCATTACGCTTTCTGGCAACAACACTTAGCCGAGCTCCCAAGCTCTTGGATTAAATTCAATCAGATTGCGCAATACTGGCTAGCGAAAGGGGTCGATGGCTTTCGCTATGATATGGCCGAAATGGTGCCAGTGGAGTTTTGGAGCTATCTCAACAGCCAGATAAAACACACAAATCCCGATGCCTTTATCTTAGCCGAGGTCTATAACCCTAACTTGTACCGAGATTATATCCAACTTGGCAAAATGGATTATCTGTACGATAAGATCAATCTTTACGACACCCTAAAAGCCGTGATGGGGGGTAAAACCAGCACAGCTAATATCGCGGCAGATCAGGAAAAAGTGCAGGAAATTGAATCTCACATGCTGCACTTTTTAGAAAACCACGACGAGCAACGTATTGGTAATGCAGCATTTTTAGCATCGCTGCACACAAATAAGCCCACCGTAACCCAAGCCGTTAATCTACACTATGCCCTACCCGCTATGGTAGTGTCGGCAACGATAGGCACTTCACCGACGTTAGTGTATTTTGGCCAAGAAGTGGGAGAAGCCGCCATCGACAACCCAGGATTTGGTCATGCATCACGCACCAGTATTTTTGACTATGTTGGCGTCCCAGCCCATCAGCGCTGGATGAACAATGGCAAGTTTGATGGTGGACAATCAACCGTAAAGGAAGCCACTTTGCGGGCTTATTATCAAAAATTACTGAACCTAAGCACAGGTAAAAATGTACCTGCACTCTTAGGAGAGTATTACTCGCTCGATGCCGCCAACCGCAGCGCACAAACCGCCACAATGGATACTCATGGCAGTGCAACGGGTTATGATGACAGCACTTTTGCCTTTGTGCGCTTTGAGGAAAATACGACCAATAAAAAGGGCCAAAAACTGATTATTGTGAATAACTTTAATCAAATCCAAGCAAAGCCATTATCCCTTAAGCTGCCAAAGCCACTTATCGACCAATGGCAGTTAACGGATGGGACCTATCCACTTAAGGATTTGCTGGAAGACAATAAAGCGCAGTTGGTTGTCAAACAAGGGGAAGGACAAGTTCAGATGCAACTTGCACCGCTGTCTTCGGCCATATTCGAGCTGGAAGATTAAACGAGCAAAAGCCAAGGTGAGCTAAAAAGTGAAATCGACCGATAGCGTCACGCTAAACTGTGACGCTATCTTTTTTTAACCGTTATACTCTCAAACCTTTCTATCTTATTTGATCAACCATTAAAAATCACAAAGGAAAGCGATGTTACTCGGCATTCACCATGCAGCGATTATTTGCAGCGACTATCAAAAGTCCAAACACTTTTATGTAACCATTCTTGGCCTTACCGTGCTTGCAGAGCATTTCCGTGAGGCACGTAAGTCCTATAAACTTGATTTACAACTGGCCGATAAGAGTCAAATTGAGTTGTTTTCATTCGATAATCCACCCAAACGACCAAGCTATCCCGAAGCCTGTGGACTTAGGCATCTCGCCTTTCGCGTAGCATCGATTGAAACCGCCATCGAACATCTTCATAGCCATCACATTACCGTTGAACCCGTCCGCATTGACGAATACACAGGCAGAAAATTCACCTTCTTTAGCGATCCCGACGGCTTACCCTTAGAGTTATATGAGCTATAGCACGAGTGAAATAAGGCAACATCGCAGCAATAAGATGAATAAAGCTTAATTACGCTACGGGATAGTCAGCATTAGACTCAATAAAACGACGCAGCCGTTTAACCAATAGTTTAAGTAATCGATTGACCGGTTTGACGCTGCGATAAGGTCAAAGCCTACCTAGGCTAACCATTTAGGAACTCAAGATGTTTGATAATCCAGCATTATTACTATGGAGTTTAGTCTTTAGCCTCTTTGGTCTTGGCTTTTTCACCTATGGCAAACGCCAAGGTGCACCCATCCCCCTCGTCGTTGGGATAACCCTGATGCTCTACCCTTATTTTGTCAGCAACCTAATCTTACTCGTCTGCATCGGCATAGCACTCATCGCGCTACCGTATTTTGTGAAGTTGTAACAAGCGATCTTTGTCATAGCTAGATTGAAAAGCTCGTATCTATCAGAGCAAAGAGGACTTATGTCTTACTCGACAAAATGACCTTATTCCACTATCTATCACTGGTCATGACTTTACTGGCCAAGCCAATAAGCAACACACCTGATATCCCCTCTAAGGCTCTCGAATAACGCAGGGAATTGGGGCGACTAAATACCCAGCTTCCTGCCGACGCATAAAGGACGTTACACAAGGTCGCTAACAAACTGAAAATAAGACCAAGGGTTAACAGCTGAATTGACGTTGAACCCGCTAACGGGTCAATAAACTGCGGCAAAAAAGAGAGGAAAAATAAAGCGACTTTAGGATTAAGTACACTAACGACAATGCCTTGGAAAACTACGTTGCCGTTTGGTTTGCTATTGTCATCAACCACAATTTTATTATTGCCACGCCACATTGATATTAACGCTTGAATGCCTAAATACACTAGATACACGGCCCCCAACCACTTCACAATACTAAAAGCCAACGCTGAACTGAGAATGATGGCAGATAATCCCAAGCTAGCAGCAAGCGTGTGAACAAAATAACCCACACCTAAACCCATCGCAGCTTTAAGCCCACTGATCATTTTCCCTTTCATTGTGTTAGATACAATGTAGATGACATCGGGTCCAGGGATAAGATTGATAGCAAGGCAAGCAACTGCAAACAGTAATAGTGAATTTAAATCCATTTAATTTTTCTCCTTGTTAAACGCGTAATCTATCGCGCCGCTTAAGTGGTGTCCGACGCAATACCGCAGCCTCTGTAAACCACTTTAAAAAAAAATCAAAACGTTAACTACAAGTAAATTGGTAACCAGAACCTGTGCTCAACTTTATATACTTTTTGCTCACGTCTTGATTCAAAGCAAACTTCAATTTGCTCATCCTTAACGATCTTAATTTGCGCTTAATTTCTTTATTCACGGCAAATCGTTAAACGGCGCATCGCAAAAATGCCCAATAGTGAAAGTATTAATAAAGATAAGCTGCCACCGCCGCTGTAACCTTGTTTATGTTCTATGGTGGCGACGTGCTCTTCCTTAACCCGAGTTTTAAAACGGGCAAGCTCGTCATCTAAATTGACTATCATGTCGTTCACCGCAAGATCAAAGCCCTCGTAAGATTTCTCTCTTAGGGTTGTCGTCACGCCAACAGCGGTTGAACTCTCAGTTAACTGATTAATACCTGGCGCCCTAAATAACATCTTCTGGCTACGCATATCGAAAACGGCTGTATCAACAAAGGTTTGAATCGCATTTTCATTGCCGGGGATTAAATACATGCCCACGATAGTCCAATAAAGAATGGCGGATTTGTTCTCGTGGCTTTGCATCAATTGATCGTAAGAAACCAATGCCATCACATCAACATCATGCAGGCGAGCAACCTGCTGCAAGGTTTCAAAACCTTTACCATTTTTAAGATAGGTACTTGGGATCACTTCGATACGATCGATATAGTCATATTTGACAAAGGATTTTTTCACCTTATCAAGTAATGCCATCTGAGTTCGGCTATCAATTGCATCGGCTTGCCAATGGGACGAAGGCAAGAAAGCGATGCCGACGGTAATAGGTAAACGCAGCACAGGTAAGGATGGCTGCTGGGCTTGGCGACTCTTCTCATCGGGGTATAAATATTCAACTAAGCTACTTGATACCGCATTTTTCTCCGTAGTATTACCGTTAAAAAATGCACTACAACCGCTCAGTGAAAGCATGGCGAATGAGGCTATGCCACAGGCTATTACCTTAAGTTTCATTTGTTTCCCTACCGTATCCATACACTTGCTGTTAATGATGAAAACTGAACCCACAACTAATGCAGATTTTGGATTACCTTATCCACTCATCAGAGTAAAAACAAGCTGTTATGTTCACATATCACAGCATTAATCTTCCTTGATTAGATTTTAAATACAAAAAAGCCGCACTATAAATGCGGCTAGTCAATAGGTACAACCACCTTCTAAAATACAACTTAAGTCAAAAGTTAAGCGTATTTACGCACTTTTTTAAGGGCAATTTGTTGTTTTAGCATGGATAAATGTTCGATAAATACTTTGCCATGCAAATGGTCGATTTCGTGCTGCAACACTATGGCTAAAAACTCATCAGTCTCGATTTCGATAGCCTTGCCAGTTCTGTCTAAGGCTGTCACTTTAACCTTTTCAAAACGTGACACTTTAGCGCGATAACCGGGGATAGACAGACAACCTTCTTCACCGACGAATTCACCTGACTTTTCAACAATCTCAGGGTTAATCAGCACTAAAGGCTGATCGCGACCGTCAGATAAATCGATCACGATAATTGCATCTGTACTGCCGACTTGAGTTGCCGCTAAACCTATACCATCGTCAGTGTGATACATGGTTTCGATTAAATCATCGATAAATCCCTGAACAGCTTCAATATCTTTTACAGGTTGCGCTTTACGTTTAAGGCGCTCATCGGGAATAGTTAGAATATCGAGTACAGCCATGCCAGTTATCTTCTCTCATCGAGTCAAAAAAATTGGCGCTATTATGGACTATTTGACCATTTACACAATATTTAAGCTAAAAACAGTTTAAATATTTTGTTAGTAATCGAGCTAGCCGATAAAAATATCGAGAAGTGCTTAATCCTTTAAATACCAAATACCCTCACATCTTCCGCTAAGCCACGCTTTACCGTTACACTAGCGTGAACTCATCAAGCAAAAGTTTTTGAGCGTGATTCTTTGTGAGTGAATACCATTAAGCTGAGGGTTGACAATTCAATGGCATCGTTCCCTAAAGACAAATCACCGCTGTATCAATACCTTGAACAAGATAAACAGAGTGTAGCGAGAAAACAGCCCCAAGCAGTGGACTTGTCTCCTATGGCGAAAATCTGGCATATCGTCGCCATGATCCCGCAGGGTAAAGTCAGCAGCTATGGCAAAATTGCCGATTATGCAGGATTACCGGGACGAGCGCGTTATGTGTCAAAAGCGCTGAAAGCAGCTCCCGAACATTTGTCACTCCCTTGGCATAGGGTACTCAATAGTCAAGGCAAAATATCCTTCGAGAAAAATTCAACCTTCTTTCAAGAACAGATGGAATTATTAAGAATTGAAGGGATAACAGTGAACTGCGGCAAAATTAGTTTGTCTGAATACGAGTGGCGACCGGATCTGGTGACTTTAGTCATGGCAATGCCATTTTAGTTTAATATATTGATCCATAAACTATTTACATCTCTATTTACAGAAACGTCGTCCTCGGCTATAACCTGCTTACAGTCGATCCGATAATTGATTTATGCTCAACTGATTGACCCAGAACTGTGTAAGTAAGCATGCTACTCGACACTTTTTTATCAACCACTACCGACCATTCTGTAGTGATACAAGGTGAAAACCTGCGACCCAAGGAGCATTCTTTGCGTACCATTCCCACATTATTAGTGAGTTTTACCGTCCTCACTCAAAGTATGTTTGCCATGGCAGCGCCAACGCCGCTAACACCGCAGACGGCCGAATACCAAGTCAACTATGGAGACATTGAATTAGGAAAAGCCAAATACACGCTACCCAATGCCGAAGATGGCGTGTTTAAGTATCGTTTTGATAGCGATCTCAGCCTGTTATTGTTAACAGATGTGCGTCACATCTTGAGTGAATTTACTCAAAATGACGCGCAGCTCAGTCCTTTGCGTTACTTACAACAACGCCAAGGTGTCGGGCCTAATTACACGGAGCAAACCGCATTCGCCAAAGCTCAAGGCTTTATTCATACACGTTACAAAGATGAAAAAGGCAAGTTTCCCTATGATGATAAAATCTTTGATCCTCTTATGGTGCAGTTGCAATTTAGGCTAGATATGATGGCGGGCAAAGAAGTGCTCGACTATAAGATGGTCAAGGACAACGAAGTCGATGAATACAAGTTTCATGTGATCGGTAAAGAACGAATGAACATCGACAGCGGCAGTTACGACACAGTCAAAATTGAAGTCGTGCGTGACAATAAAAAACGTCAAACCTTCTTCTGGATGGCGCCTGACTTAGCGTATTTGCCCGTGAGGTTAACTCACTTTGAAAAAGGCAGTAAGCAGCTCGATATTAAGTTACTTAAATATCACTTCGATGAAGTGCCGCACCAAGAAACCATACCTGCAGACATTGCAGAGAAACCGCTAGTGCCTAAACTGCTCGGCACGACTGAAGGTTAATCGGTAAGGCATTGAGTTAAGATGTATAAACTTAACCCAATGATACAAAGCCTTAGCTTCACAATACTGAACTAAAGCCAAACTCATATCGAATAAAGCCCAACCGAACTAATATCTAACCGAACTATATTTAACTGAACTATATCTAACTGAACTTAGGGCCTACCTCTAAGTTCAGTTAATGTTCATCGCTAATGGTTCATCACTGATTGCTAGAAGGTATGTTAGATACTGACTCGAACTTTTTAATAAAGTGACCTGAACAAAACAAAGTCAACCGTAAATCCGCTTGCCCTCATTATTTAGCTCAGTGGTATCACATCAGAGATCGATTAACAGCTCACCCAATCTGAACAGCTTCCAGTTACCCGGCTGCATAACGCGCCACTGTTCATTCTCGGTCAATGGGCGAGTCGCAATCACAGTCACCACATCATGGGCGGTAGTTTCCTTATCAAAATCAATCACCACATCGGTATCAATAAGTTTCGCTTTACCAAACGGCGCGCGGCGAGTGATGTAACATAAGTTATTACTGCAATAGCTCATCAAATACTCGCCATCGCTCAATATCATGTTGAACACACCTAAGGCACGGATTTGCTCGGCCAACGTTGCGACGTAATGGAAAACTGCCAACATATCTTCAGGTTTAGTACCGCCAAACTTCTGGGCGACTTGTTCCAAAATCCAGCAGAAAGCAAGTTCGCTATCGGTATCGCCTACGGGTTGATAGCGCGAGACATGAAACTTGGGCAGATAGTCCGTCAATTGACCATTGTGGGCATAGGTCCAATAACGTCCCCATAATTCGCGGGTAAAAGGATGAGTATTCTCTAAAGACACACAGCCGCGATTCGCTTGGCGAATATGGCTTATCACCACTTCACTTTTAATCGGGTAGGATTTGATCAATTTTGCAATATGCGATTCGCTACTCGGGCAAGCATCTTTAAAAGTACGGCTACCTTTCCCCTCGTAAAAAGTAATACCCCAGCCGTCCACGTGGGGACCGGTTACACCACCACGTTGGGCTAATCCCGTAAAACTAAACACAATATCGGTCGGCACATTGGCGCTCATCGCCAGTAACTCGCACATATTTCTCGCCTATCATCAATCAAAAAACTACTTATTGGCATTGTAACTAGTTGATGACATTTGTGGAATGATCAAAGCTGACAAATAATTTAAACAATTGTTTGAAAAATACTTGTATTAAAATTCTCTTAGGTTTAACTTTTATGCGACACAGGTCTGACCACAAACTATAATTGTGATCGCAATCAATAAAACACTCTATGACCTGTGGTTGGCACTCGGTCATATTTAAGGAGAATTACAGTGACTACCCTACTTTGGATCATCGCCATGATCTTAGTGCTAGGAGCCCTAGCTTACCTTCGGGTATCTTTGCTCACTGCCACTATTACAGCCGCTGTTGTGATGACAGCTGGATGGACACTCGATGTTGTCGGCCCTATCTCTTGGATCGTTTTCCTCGTGATCGCGCTGCCGTTAAATATCAGTGCATTTAGACAAAATGTGATCAGTCGTCCACTGATGAAGGTATATCGCGGCATCATGCCGGAAATGTCTTCAACAGAGAAAGAAGCGATTGAAGCCGGCACCACTTGGTGGGAAGCGGATCTGTTTGCGGGTAACCCGAACTGGAAAAAACTCCATAACTACCCAGTTGCGCGTTTAAGTGCAGACGAACAGGCCTTCCTCGATGGCCCTGTTGAAGAAGTGTGCCGCATGGTGAATCAACACCAAGTGTCACATCAACTTGCCGATCTGCCTGCCGACGTATGGCAATATCTGAAAGATCACGGTTTCTTCGCCATGATCATTAAGAAAAAATACGGCGGTTTAGAATATTCAGCTTATGCCCAATCTCGCGTGTTACAAAAACTGGCAGGCTTAAGTAGTGAATTGGCTTCAACTGTTGGCGTACCTAACTCTTTAGGCCCTGGAGAGCTGCTGCAACATTACGGCACGCCAGAACAACAAAACCATTATTTACCGCGTTTAGCCAAAGGGTTAGAAGTCCCTTGTTTCGCTCTGACCAGCCCAGAAGCCGGTAGCGATGCAGGCTCGATTCCTGACTTTGGTATTGTGTGTAAAGGCCAATGGGAAGGTGAAGAAGTTCTGGGGATGAAGCTGACCTGGAACAAACGTTACATCACTTTAGCCCCTGTCGCGACAGTATTAGGCTTAGCCTTTAAACTGCGCGATCCAGAGCATCTACTTGGCGATAAAGAAGAACTCGGCATTACTTGTGCTTTGATCCCTACCGATGTGGAAGGAGTAGAAACGGGTCGTCGTCACTTCCCGCTCAACTGCATGTTCCAAAACGGTCCGACTCGCGGCAACGAAGTATTCGTGCCATTAAGCTTCATCATTGGCGGCCCGAAAATGGCTGGTCAAGGTTGGCGCATGCTGGTGGAATGTTTATCAGTGGGTCGTGGTATCACTCTGCCATCAAACTCAGCTGGCGGCGTGAAAACCGCGGCACTAGCAACAGGGGCTTATGCTCGCATTCGTCGTCAGTTCAAATTGCCTATCGGCAAGCTTGAAGGTATCGAAGAGCCAATGGCACGCATCGGCGGTAACGCTTATCTGATGGATGCGGTAACCACGTTGACCACTACAGGTATCGACTTAGGTGAAAAACCGTCGGTTATCTCTGCGATTGTGAAATATCACCTGACAGACAGAATGCAGAAATGCGTTATCGATGCCATGGATATTCACGGCGGTAAAGGCGTGTGTCTTGGCCCCAATAACTATTTAGGCCGTGGCTACCAAGCTGCGCCTATCGCAATTACTGTTGAAGGTGCAAACATCCTCACCCGTTCTATGATCATCTACGGCCAAGGTGCAATTCGTTGCCATCCGTATGTACTCGCAGAAATGGAGTCAGCGTTTGATACTGAATCGGGTCAAGGTTTAGCTAACTTTGATGCGGCTATCTTTGGTCACATTGGTTTTGCGACCAGTAACTTCATCCGTAGCTTCTGGTTAGGTCTGACATCAAGCCGTTTCTCTAACGCGCCTTATTCAGATAAAACCAAACGTTATTATCAACAGATGAACCGTTTCAGTGCCAACCTTGCCCTGCTTTCTGACTTAGCCATGGCAACTTTGGGCGGCAACCTTAAACGTAAAGAACGTATCTCTGCCCGTTTAGGTGACTTACTGAGCCAACTGTATCTGGCATCCGCCACACTGAAACGCTATGAAGATGAAGGCCGTCAAACCGACGACTTACCATTAGTACAATGGGCAGTTGAAGATGCGCTGTACAAGCTGCAAGCTTCTTTAGACGATTTACTGGATAACTTCCCTATGGGCCTTGGCGGCGCATTACGTGTGGTGATGTTCCCATTCGGTCGTCCACTGAAACGCCCAAGCGATGTGTTAGATCATAAAGTCGCTAAGATCATGCAAACACCGTGTGAAAGCCGTAACCGTTTAGGTAAAGGCCAGTTCTGGACTAACTCTGAGCACAATGCTGTGGGTATCCAAGAACAAACACTACTCGACATCATCGCGTCTGAACCGCTGCACGACAAAGTCTGTAAAGCGAGCGGTAAACGTCTACCATTTATGTGGTTAGATAAAGTTGCCGCAGAAGGTAAAGCCTTAGGTGTGTTAAGCGATGCCGAAGTGCAATTACTGGAAAGAGCAGAAATTGGTCGTATGAAGTCAATCAACGTTGATGACTTTGACCCAGCAGAACTACGTCCAGAAGTAGTTTCAACCACTTCACAGGAACGTGCTGCGTAATCCACTCAGTAAGATTTAAACCACAAAAAGGAGGCTAATTAGCCTCCTTTTTTAATGCCTATAACCAATCACACGACTCAAGTCATTAGGCAGCATTAAACGCAATAGCAGCCTAGGTTAATTCTTTACTAAGGTCTCATCTACAGCTTGTAGTGCATCAGCGGTATTATCTTCAGTAGCAACATCAGCTTGAGCCTTTTCAAGCTTTAATCGCTCGGCCTCCTCTTCCGCTTTTACCTTTGCTAAAGCAGATTCTGCTGCTTTTTCTTGGGCTTCCCGCTCTGCAATCGCTTGCTGCACTTTGGCTTCTTCTAAAGCTTCAATTGGCAATAGACTGATAAGCTCAATGCCATTCGGAAATACGGTATCATTACCCGAAACAACGACGACCTTACCTTCTTTCGTCAGGTAAACCAGTGGTATTGCCGTCTCACCGTAACGTTTACGAAAATTTTCAAAGCTGAAATTTTCGGTTAAATTCGTTATTTTAAGTTGAGCGCCTTTCGCCATTAAGCTGGCTATCTTGGCATAAGACACTGCATCACCAAACAAACATAAACGTTGCTTATAACTTTCAGAGAGCTGGTGGCGCGCACTGCCTACTTCGGTATTATTAAGACCAAAAACTTTTTTAGCACCAAAAAAATCTTGGAAATGAAAGCTCACTAACGGGTTTAACTGTCGGTAAGGTGAAATAATCAACACACGGCCAATTCCAGTTAAATCCATATAATTTTCAGCATGTTCCGAAACAGGATTACCAAAATACACTGGAATATTATCCATACGCGCAAGCCTAATATTGTCCCAGTTATTATCAGCCAGTAGCACTTTGACATCTTTGGCTTTTAAAATTTTCGCTAACTCTCTGGAAAATTTAGAGGCACCAAAGATCAATAAACCTTGGGCAGAATCGGCTTTAACCCCAAGAAATCGTGCCCAACGTCCCGCCGTTAAACTTTGGACCACCACAGTGCCGATAATAATTAAGAACACTAAGGGCACTATTGCATCTGCGCCCTGCACATTGTTGGCTTCTAACTTGATTGCAAATAAAGAAGATACCGCCGCGGCCACAATACCTCGAGGGGCAATCCAGCATAAAAACCACTTATCCGCTTTCGACAGAGATGTGCCGATACCAGAAACCCAAATACTCAGCGGTCGTGCCAATAACATGGTCACAGCTAAAACACCCAGTCCACCCCAACCTAAGCCGAGCATGGCATTAGAATCTAATCGCGCCGCCAGTAAAATAAACAGTGCAGAAATTAACAGTACGGTTAATGTTTCTTTAAATTCAAGGATTTCAGCAATATCCACACCACGCATATTCGCAAGCCAAATGCCCATAACCGTCACAGTCAATAAACCCGATTCTTCTTGTAATAGGTTCGAGCCGACAAAGATACCCAGCATTAAGGTCAAAACGGCGGTATTACGCAGATAGTGTGGCAATAGGTTGTGTCTTAAGATTTGTCCCGTTAGATAACCCGCTACTGCGCCAAGTCCTAATCCGAGGGACAACATAGAGCCTAAGGCATAGAGCACATGCGTCGTTTGATCGCTGGCAACGGTTATGTATTCAAAGACTAACACTGCGAGCAGCGCGCCTATTGGGTCAATCACTATGCCTTCCCAACGCAAAATACTCGCTAGCTGGGATTTTGGACGCACACTTCTGAGCATTGGCACGATAACCGTAGGTCCAGTCACTACCACTAGCGCCCCAAAGAGCAATGCAATTTCCCAACTAAAATCCAGTAAATAAAAGGTGGCCGTACTGATACAGGCCCAAGTGATCACAGTACCGATAGTCACAAGATGCGTCACCATACGACCATGATCTTTGATTTCTTTGAAGTTAAGAGTCAAAGCACCTTCAAATAAAATCACGGCGACCCCGAGGGAAATTATCGGAAAAAGCAAATCACCAAAAATCGCATCAGGATTAAGGAATCCAAGCCCAGGACCTAAAGTGAGCCCACATAGCAACAAGGGTAAAATCGCTGGTAACCGCAGTTTCCAGCCAAGCCATTGACAAAATAACGATAGCACTCCAATTAGCGCTAGCATGCCAGTAATGTGTTCAACCATATAAATCCTTTAGATAACTGAGCTAAATACTAATGAGCTTAGCTTTAATGACGCAGATGACAACAGCATGAACAGTAAGCTGAAATGATCTATTCGATATATCCACAGTAAAATATGACTCTTCCCTCATCACCTATGGAGAAAAAATCAAGAAAACGGAGCAATCTAGCGACATCAAGTAAAATAAGCTGTAGTACAAATCCGAAAACATCAGATTTACCTTAAATAGGGATTTAAACTTAAAATAGAAAAACAAAAAAGCCTTATCTTTCGACAAGGCTTTAATCATTTGATGAAGCGAAGACATTGATCAGCAATACACGCTGGTGACTTTCGATAATACGCTAGCTCAAACTTTTATCGTTATTAGGTTTCAACCATGACGATAAGCAAATCCCTAACAACTAAAATGCGTGTGGGCCCTACTCACTTGATAGACACAACCACACTTATACATATTTACCGAATCCA
>NZ_JBHFFD010000021.1:0-188613 GCF_043359565.1 Shewanella sp. S23-S33
CCAGAACAGAGTTCTGGCTTTGTTAAAACGCTGAACAAAGTGCACTTAATTGAAAACGCTTAGCTTATTTAAAGCGCTCCGCTTAAAACACTCTAATAGTCAACTCGCCGATGATAACCCTATCGGGCGAGCCTTGCTTCTATGGGCTTTCGTCGCTGCAAAGCCCATAAACGCACTGGTCGTTATTGCTTAGTCCAGCGGTCCATCCAACCGAAGACATTAGCATACCATTGCTCTAAGTTTTCAGGTTTTAAGATCCAATGGTTTTCATCAGGGAAAATCAATAACTCTGATGGGATCCCTTTACGCTGCATAAAACTGAATGCCGCTAAACCTTGACCATAAGGGACGCGGAAGTCCTTCTCACCGTGGATAACCAGCATGGGTGTTTTCCAGTTTTCAACATAATTCACTGGGTTAAACTTCTCATATAACGCTTTGTTATCTGAATAAGTGCCACCAAACTCATGCTCTGCGAACCACACTTCTTCGGTCACGTAATACATAGAACGCATATCGAACAGACCCGCGTGGTTAACTAAGCACTTGAAACCGTCGTTCCAGTTACCTTGGATCCAGTTCATCATGTAGCCGCCGTAAGAACCGCCGAGCGCACAGGTGTTTTGCGGATCGAGCCATTTTTGTTGCTGGCTCACCGCTGCTAGGCCTTTTTGCAGATCTTCTAATGGCTTACCACCCCAATCTTGGCTGATTGAATCAGTAAAGGCTTGGCCGTAACCAGTAGAGCCGTGGAAATCCACCATAACGACGCCATAACCCGCACCCGCCCATAATTGGGCATTCCAACGACCACTGAAGGCATTACCAAATGAACCTTGCGGCCCACCGTGAACGAGATAGGCAATTGGGTATTTTTTCCCTTCTTGGAAGTTCGCCGGTTTGATCCAGTAACCGTAAACGTCTTCGTTATTCCAACCTTTAAAGCTGAACTGTTCAAACTTACCAAACTTGATCTCGGCCAATTTGTCTTTATTCACTTCGGTCAGACGTTTAAGCCCTTCACCTTCAGTCGTAATGCTATAGAGATCGCCCGGTTCAACTAAGGTTTTGCTATCGAAAATCAGTTGTTCGTTAGTGACCGCAATTAAACTGTTCGTGCCATCACTGTAGACAGAACGCACATCGCCAAATTGGGTATTCACTTGGAAAATAGAGACTTGACCTAGGTCTTGTGCCGTCACATACAAGGTACGATTGTCAGGAGCAAACATCAGTGAGCTTGGGCTGCGATCCCATAATGGCGCAACTTCTTTGGTTTGGCCTGTGCTAGTATCGCGCAGCATAATGCCGTAACGATCTGCTTCAAAACCCGGTTTTTTCATTGCTAAATAGGCCATGTAACGACCATCGCTCGAAAATGTTGGCTGCGCATCCCATGCAAGATTGTCTTTGGTTAAGTTGGTTGCGGTGCCGCCTGTCACTGGCACTTGCCACAAATCATAGTTAGTGGTCCAAGCTTGATCTTTGCTAGGGGCTTTCGCGCTATAAACCACAAACTTACCGTCTGGGGTGAAAGTTACTTCTTCCATACCCGAGAAAGGTTTTGGCGGCGTTTCAGTATCTAAACCTTGAGTCACATCCACTACTTTAGTCAGTTTTTCACCGTTTACAGCGCCAACAAATAAGTGGTTACGGGCGTGGTCTTCCCACGTATCCCAATGGCGAACCATTAACTGCTTGTATTCACGGCCAGTCGATTTACGCTCAGCTTCGGCGGTAAATTTATCCTTTGAGCAGGCTAAGTCCTTACACTCGGGGAATACACGCATGCTGAGTACAACTTGTTTACCGTCGTTTGATAATTTGTAGCCATCAATATCCAAAGGTAAATCAGAAACTTGTACCGCTTCACCGCCCGTTAATGGCAGTTGAAATAACTGGCTTGAACCACTGCGACTGGCAAGGAAATAAATCGACTTGTCGTCATTGGCGAAGCTCACATCGTGCTCAGTGCCCGTGGCAGAGGTCAATTGCAGTGGTTTCGCCTTCGTGTCTATCAAATCTAATAGATACAGATCCGAGCTGGCCTCTCCCTTATCGTTTACCGTTTTAAGACCATAAACTAATTTAGTGCCATCATGGGACACAGTCGCAGAGTGCATCTTATTGAGTTTAATGAGTTGTTGCACAGTAAAAGGCGTTGGATCGGCCGCTTGGGCTGATAACGCCAGTCCCGCAGCGCCGAGCGCCAATAGGAGAGGAGCTATTTTCATTGTTATGTCCGTCTTTTGTTGAACAGGTTCGAGGCTTGCAAATATTCGATAATCATCATTGCTGCAAACACGAATGTTAAAAAACGATCTGAGATCGTATCTTTCGAAGATAAGCTTGCCACACTATCGAAACAAAAACGCTCAGGCAAGCCAAATGGCGAACCTGAGCGTATTTTTTTGTGACAAAATGTCAGTGGCGCAACGTTTTACCTCAAGAACAGATATCAGAACTCAAACTTAAGCTGTTTTGCTTAAAAAGCCATCAAGTTCAATCCGCTGCATCCTCACCTTTACGCTTTCGCGTTGGCGATATTCACTTTCCAAATTGCTGGGCCAGTTTCATGGGCGTTCACACCATGCGAATCCACAGCCACAGTCACTGGCATATCTTGCACATCAAACTCGTAAATCGCTTCCATGCCCAAATCAGCAAAGGCCACGACGCGAGAATGTTTAATCGCTTTAGACACTAAATATGCAGCGCCGCCAACGGCCATCAGATATACCGCTTTGTGTTTTTTGATCGATTCAACTGTCGCAGGGCCGCGCTCAGCTTTACCTATCATGCCCATCAAGCCCGTTTTCTCTAACATTAAGTCAGTGAATTTATCCATACGGGTTGCTGTGGTTGGACCCGCAGGACCGACAACTTCAGCACCGACTGGATCAACTGGGCCAACGTAGTAAATAAACTTACCGGTAAAGTCCACGCCTTCTGGCAGACCTTCACCGCTTTCAATCAGGCTTTGAATGCGCTTATGGGCAGCATCGCGACCTGTGAGCATTTTACCGCTCAGCAGAATGGTTTCACCGCTCTGCCACTGCTCAATATCCGCTTGAGTCACAGTATCTAAGTTAACGCGGCGCACATCATCACCCACTTCACGGGTGATTTCTGGCCAATCGGCCAATGATGGTGGCGTTAATTCCGCAGGACCTGAGCCATCTAAATGGAAATGTACGTGGCGTGTAGCAGCGCAGTTCGGGATCATCACCACTGGCTTTGACGCCGCATGGGTGGGCGCCGATTTGATTTTAACGTCTAACACTGTGGTTAACCCGCCAAGACCTTGTGCACCTATGCCTAAGCTATTCGCGCGCTCAAAAATGTCTAAACGCAGCTTTTCTTCGGTCGTTTGCGCGCCACGGGCCATCAACTCATGGATATCCACGCTTTCCATCAGCGCTTCTTTGGCTAATACGGCCGCTTTTTCTGCTGTGCCGCCAATGCCTATACCCAGCATTCCCGGTGGACACCAGCCCGCGCCCATGGTCGGTAGCGTTTTTTCTACCCAAGCGGCGATATCATCAGATGGGTTTAACATTACCATCTTCGCTTTGTTTTCACTGCCGCCGCCTTTAGCCGCAATCGCCACTTCGATGTGGTTGCCTGGCACCATGTCGATATGCACTACAGATGGGGTGTTATCTTTGGTATTTTTACGGCTGCCCGCAGGATCTGACACTATTGATGCGCGCAGTGGGTTATCAGGATTGGTATAGGCACGACGAACACCTTCGTCGACCATTTCCTGGATCGTCATATCGGTTTTGTCCCATTGGACACCCATACCCACTTTCACGAAAGTGGTCACAATCCCAGTGTCTTGACACAGAGGACGTTTACCTTCGGCCGACATACGCGAGTTAATTAAGATCTGGGCAATCGCATCCTTCGCCGCCGCACTTTGTTCACGCTCATAAGCTTGGCTCATGGCATCAACAAAATCCTTCGGGTGGTAATAAGAAATGTATTGCAAAGCATCCGCCACACTTTCAATAAAGTCGGCTTGTTTAATCACAGAAGTTTCAGACATTTTATGGTGAGATGACATAGTAGGAGCGCTCCAGCAGCCTTTGCGGCCTAACTTGTTTTTGTTTAATTCTTTCTGGGCCAATATGATACTCTTTCACATCTTTTTGGGCTACATCACATTTTGAATAGGGTTAATCGATGGCAATTAGGGCGTCAAAACAGCTTGCATCACGCCAACTTGACTGGACATTAAGTACCGCAGCACTGTTCGAACACTTTGCAAATGACACTTGGGCAATTCTGTTAGATTCGGCGAACGCGCCGCATCAAGACGCCAGATTCGACATCATTTGCGCCAATCCTATCGCAACGTTAGTGACTCAGGGCGAGCGTAGCGATATAAAGCTCATCGATACGAGCTTGAGCTTACCCGAGGCAATAGACCCAAACCGTGATCCCTTCGAGTTACTCAACACTTTATTAACCCATTGGTATTCAAAATCTTTTGATTGCGTTCTGCCCTTTAGTGGTGGCGCAATGGGCAGTTTTAGCTACGATTTAGGCCGCAGAATTGAATCCCTGCCGATAACGGCCAAGCAAGATATTCAACTGCCAGAGATGAACATCGGCTTTTACGACTGGGCGTTAGTTTTTGATTACCAAGACCAGTGTTGGCATTTGCTGCATTATTTAGGTGAAGCGGCACTCGACATTGAGTTGAATAAAATTCAAGATAAAATCACCAAAAAGCCAAATACCGCCGAATTCATGCTCACTGGCCCATGGACAGCACAAATCGATAAGGCCCAATACACGGCCAAGTTTGCAACAGTTCAAGCCTATTTGCACAGCGGCGATTGCTATCAAATAAATTTAACCCAAAGATTTGAAGCCCATTATCAAGGCGATGAGTGGTCGGCCTATAGCCAACTGCGCAATGCCAATAAAGCGCCCTTCTCGGCCTTTATGCGTCTGCCGCAAAACACGGTTTTATCGATTTCACCCGAGCGCTTTATTCAGCTTCGCGGTGACGATATTCAAACCAAACCTATCAAAGGCACACTGCCGCGTCATACCGATCCCGCATTGGATGTGAAAGCCGCCAATACACTGGCAAACTCACCAAAGGATCGCGCCGAAAATGTCATGATTGTCGATTTACTGCGTAATGATATCGGCAAAGTGGCGGCGGCAGGCTCAGTACGTGTACCGCATCTGTTTGAGATTGAAAGCTTTCCTGCCGTGCATCACTTAGTCAGTACGGTGACGGCCAAGCTTGATAGCCGATTCACGGCGAGTGATTTACTGCGCGCGGCGTTTCCCGGCGGCTCAATTACCGGCGCACCGAAAATTCGTGCCATGGAAATTATCGAAGAGCTCGAACCTTCACGGCGCAGCCTTTATTGTGGATCTATGGGTTATATCAGCCAAGACGGTCAAATGGATACCAGCATCACCATTCGCACTATTGTGGCCGAACAGGGCAAACTCTATTGCTGGGCTGGCGGCGGCATAGTGGCGGATTCAGAAGTGGATGCCGAGTACCAAGAAACCTTTGATAAGATCAGCCGTATTTTACCTTTGCTTGGCGCTGCGTCACAAAAGCCGTAAGCTTTAATACTAAACAGTCACGAGAACGTCGATGGATCAAGCGGAATTTAGACTCAGATTTAATCTGCACCCGTTAGCGCAGCAAGATCCGGCGGCATTCCCTCACCTTGGATTACGCAAAGCTGCGGTTTTGATCCCACTGCTGGAGATTAACGGTGAGCTGAATCTAATTTTGACCCAAAGACCTATGCATCTGCGCGCCCATCCGGGGCAGATCAGTTTCCCAGGCGGTAAAATTGAGCCCTATGATATTGATGCGATTGCGGCCGCGTTAAGGGAAGCAGAAGAGGAAATTGGACTCTCAAGGCATAACGTCGAGGTGGTGGGCACGTTTCCAGCCCATAATACCTTCACAGGGTTTGAAATCACTCCTGTGATAGGCATTATCAAGCAGGCATTTGATTTAAAACTCGATCCCGGTGAGGTAGCCGATTGCTTTACCGTGCCATTAAGCTTTTTTATTGAACCGAATAATCGCCACCAAAAACGCTTTTTACGCCAAGGGCGCTATTACAGCGTGCATTTTATTCCCTATCAACAACGGTTTATCTGGGGTGCGACTGCCGCGATTATCGACCATCTGTGCCGCCAATTAAGCATTCCTGCCGATATCCTCTGACTTCACTTGCCATTGCTAAACCGTTAAAAAGCCAAACTGTTAAATTAGCCAAACAATGATGCCTAGCTTAAACCACCAAGTGGATATACAAACCGGCGACAATAGAGGTTAACAGCAACATGGGAATATTAAACCAATAGCCCATACGACTGTGGTGGGCGACATAATAGTTAAACGCTAAACTGACCAAACTAATACCGCCACAAACCCAAATCAAATACTGCAATAATTGGGTTTCATGTGGATCCCAATGGACTCTAAATGTCGCACCGCGGCTTAAATAATCGCCAACTTCGCGATCGGGTCTCGCGTCACCAAACACTAATAGCGCATAGACGGCTATTGCCCAGCCTAAAATGGATAAGGTCGCAAGGATAATTTGAAATATTCTAGTCTTGCTCATACCGCCTCCCGCCGTTTAACTCACTATATCGCTCAATATCGATATTATTAACCTCAGGATACCTTTTTCAGCTTGAGAAAAGCCACCAGCAAGGTAATATAAACCTCCAAAATTTTCATATAAAACGTTTCGTTGGAGAATTAAGCAACAATGAGCATTGCATCTGTCGCATCTGTATTTAAAGGTGAGCACGCCGTCGGTTCTAAAGTCACAGTGCGTGGCTGGGTCAGAACCCGTCGTGACTCTAAAGCCGGCATCTCTTTTTTAGCTGTTTACGACGGCTCTTGCTTTAATCCTATCCAAGGTGTCGTGCCCAATAGCTTAGATAATTACGACAACGAAGTGTTAAAGCTGACTGCGGGTTGCTCTGTTGTAATGACTGGCGACGTGGTGGAATCTCCAGGTGCAGGCCAAGCATTTGAGCTGCAAGTGACTGAACTTGAAGTCGCTGGCTGGGTTGATGATCCAGACACTTACCCAATGGCCGCTAAGCGTCACTCAATTGAACATTTACGCGAATTAGCGCACTTACGCCCACGCACTAACATTATTGGTGCCGTTGCTCGCGTACGTAACTGTCTATCTCAAGCGATTCACCGCTTCTACCACGAAGAAGGCTTTATTTGGGTATCGACCCCACTTATCACAGCATCAGATTGCGAAGGCGCCGGTGAGATGTTCCGCGTATCGACCTTAGATATGGAAAACCTGCCGCGTACTGAAGCGGGTAAAGTCGATTACGATAAAGATTTCTTCGGTAAAGAAGCTTTCCTGACCGTATCTGGCCAATTGAATGCTGAAACCTACGCCTGTGCACTGTCAAAAGTGTATACCTTTGGCCCGACTTTCCGTGCTGAAAACTCAAACACCAGCCGCCACTTAGCGGAATTCTGGATGGTTGAGCCTGAAGTCGCCTTCGCTAACTTAAACGACATCGCAGGCCTTGCCGAAGCTATGTTGAAATACGCGTTCAATGCCGTATTGACTGAGCGTATGGACGATTTAACCTTCTTCGCCCAACACGTTGATAAGACTGTGATCGACCGTCTGCAATCTTTCGTTTCAAGCGATTTTGCTCAAGTGGATTACACGGATGCGGTTGAAATTCTGCAAAACTGTGGCAGAACCTTCGAGTTCCCAGTGTCTTGGGGCATCGATTTATCTTCTGAGCATGAGCGTTACTTAGCCGAAGAACACTTCAAAGCCCCTGTGGTAGTGAAGAACTATCCAAAAGATATCAAAGCCTTCTACATGCGCTTAAACGATGACGGTAAAACTGTTGCCGCGATGGACGTGTTAGCTCCAGGTATTGGTGAGATCATCGGTGGCTCTCAACGTGAAGAGCGTTTAGACGTGCTAGATATGCGTCTAGCCGAAATGGATCTGAACCAAGAAGATTACTGGTGGTACCGTGATATGCGCCGTTATGGCACAGTGCCACATGCAGGTTTTGGTCTAGGGTTTGAGCGTTTAGTGTCTTACGTGACGGGCGTGAACAACATTCGTGATGTTATCCCTTTCCCACGTGCACCGCGCACTGCGAACTTCTAATCTCCCTTTAATTGGGACTGCATAGCTAAGACATCTCTATTAAGCCTTAGCAAAACGAAAGGAGCTGAATATTCAGCTCCTTTTTGTTCGTCCGTTTTTAGTCACATCATGCGGCTAAACAACCATTAATCCACCAGACTCAACGCCTGCGCAATATATTCCGCGACTCGCTTGGCAGCAATATCATCGATTGACACCAACTTAATATGGCGACGAAACTTGCCACTGCCTTCAAGTACCTTGTGTGGATCGCTAAGATTCGCGCCTAAGCTAAACTCCAATGAAACATGCTGTTTATAGGCAAACACACCACCAAAACTGGCTTTGGTGCTAAAGAGTATACCGCCGTACTTAACGGCTTCAGTAATGGCCCGCGACGATGTAGTAGCGGCGGTTTTGACCTCCTGCCTCACCCCCTGCACTATTTCAAACAGACTCGGGCTGGTACATAAAATATCTTCTAACAGTTTTTCAAGTTGCGGCTGATCTTCCATCATGATCTCTTTACCTCTCATACAAGCAAGACTATCCCAGCCCGATTGTAGCGCGCTAATCGGACTGAATAACACCCTATTGAAGCATCCCTAAAAAATAGTGACGTGCCAATAAAAAGGCCAAGCGTGGAGTACGCTTGGCCTTTTGCTGGAGTTGTCCAACTTAGCAAGGCTAAGTCACACGGATAAACACTGCGCCCTAGATTAAAACCCCTTCACACCGGCCATGTCAGGGAGATGATGAGCAATCCCCTTGTGGCAGTCGATACAGGTCTTTTCGCCGCTTGCCAGTGACGTTGAGTGCATCTGCGCCGCTCTGGGTGATTGGCGAGTAAAGTCCATGTAAGTGAAGTTATGGCAGTTACGACACTCGAGCGAATCATTGGCCTTTAACCTTGCCCACTCATGTTCTGCCAGTTCACGACGCTTATCTTCAAACTTCTCACGGGTATTAATCGTCCCAAAAACCTTACCCCACACTTCCTTAGATGCCTGCATCTTACGGGCAATTTTATCGGTCCAGTTATGCGGTACGTGGCAATCGGGACACGTCGCCCGCACGCCACTGCGGTTAGTGAAATGAATCGTCGTCTGTAACTCTTGATAGACGTTATTTTCCATCTCATGGCAACCAATACAGAAAGCTTCTTGGTTGGTCACTTCTAGGGCAGTGTTAAACCCGCCCCAGAAAATCACGCCAGCCACAAAACCACCTAAGGTCAAAAAACCTAAACTGTAATGCACACTCGGACGATTGAGTACCTGCCAGATTTTTTTCAGTTTATCTAACATGCTAACTCCTAGTGTTTTTTCTGCTCAGTGTTGGCTTTGATCAGATGTTCCATATCCACAAAGTCGTTTTCGACCAGTAACTTGGCATCTAACTGCGGCACATGACACTGAGTGCAGAAATAGCGGCGCGGCGATAACTCGGCTAAGAAGTTATTGTCCCTGTCCATAAAATGCGTGACGCTGACCATAGGCGCTTGCGAGTCCCCAATGCGGCTACGAGCATGGCAAGCCATACACTTGTTCACTTTAAGATCAAGCTGATAGCCGTCGATCTTGTGTGGGATCACCGGTGGTTGCATGGGATAGCTGCGCACTTCCTTCACATCGGTATTACGCACACTTTGCATCGCAGGTGGCGTAGGCTCGACATTGATAGGCGCTTGGCGCAGGGTATCAATTTTATCTTCGGGAATACTGGCGGCAGACACACTTGTCATGATGAATGAGCCAAATACCAATAAACCGATCGCTGAGACTAATTTTAGGGTTTTCATCGTGTTCTCCTTAAACCTTGACGATCTTCACCGCACACTTTTTAAAGTCAGTTTGTTTTGACAAGGGATCTGTCGCATCTAAAGTGACTTTATTAATGAGCTGGCTAGCATCAAACCAAGGCACGAACACTAAACCCACGGGCGGTTTATTGCGGCCACGGGTTTCGACTCGGGTCTTAATTTCACCGCGACGGGACACAACGCGAATTTCATCGCCACGGCGCAGACCGCGTTTTTTCGCATCTTCAGGGTGCATAAAACATACGGCATCGGGGAAGGCACGATATAGCTCAGGCACACGTTGGGTCATAGAACCCGAATGCCAGTGTTCCAACACTCGACCCGTCGACAACCAGATATCATATTCTTCATCGGGCGCTTCTGCGGCAGGTTCATAGGGCAAAGCGAAAATCACCGCACGACCATCGGGATGACCGTAAAACTCAAAGCCCTTACCTGCTTTAACATAAGGATCTGTGCCTTCACGGAAGCGCCACTTGGTTTCTTTACCATCGACCACAGGCCAACGCAGACCATGAGCCTCATGGTAAACATCAAATGGGGCGAGATCGTGGCCATGGCCGCGGCCAAAGGTCGCATATTCCTCGAATAAGCCTTTTTGGACATAGAAGCCAAAATGTTTAGCCTCATCGTTCAAATACTTAGGATCGGCATCCGCCAGCGGGAACTTATCAACATTACCGTTCTGATACAGGACTTCGAATAGGGTTTTCCCTTTGAACTCAGGGTTCGCCGCTAATACATCCTTAGGCCAGACTTCGTCTGTGGTGAAACGCTTCGCAAACTCCATCAATTGCCACAGATCCGAATGGGACTCACCCGGTGCCTGCACCATTTGATGCCAAAACTGAGTACGGCGCTCGGCGTTACCGTAGGCGCCCTCTTTTTCCACCCACATAGCGGTGGGCAAAATCAAATCGGCCGCTTGAGTCGTCACCGTCGGATAGGCATCGGACACCACGATAAAGTTGACAGGGTTACGGTAACCCGGTAAACCTTCTTCATTGATGTTTGGGCCCGCCTGCATATTGTTGTTCACTTGCACCCAGTAACAATTTAAGTCGCCATCTTTTAGACGACGGTTTTGCTCGACAGCGTGATAACCGGGTTTAGGTGGAATAATGCCGCTTGGGATCTTCCAAATGTCTTCGGCATGCTTTCTGTGTTCAGGATTGGTCACGACCATATCGGCGGGTAAGCGATGGGAAAACGTCCCCACTTCACGGGCCGTGCCACAGGCTGATGGTTGACCCGTCAAAGAGAATGGACTGTTACCTGGGGTTGAAATTTTACCCATCAAGAGATGAATGTTATAAATCAGGTTGTTACACCACACACCTCGGGTATGTTGGTTAAAACCCATGGTCCAAAATGAGGTCACTTTGATGTCGGGATCGGCATACAGCTTGGCCAGCGCAATCAGTTTATCCTCGGGCACGCCCGACAACTTACTGACTTTTTCGACGCTATAATCCGCCACGAAGGCTTTAAAGGTCTCAAAATCAATTGGGGTTGAATCCCCCGCCGTTTTAACATTTTTCGCTTTTTTCTCAAGGGGATGTGTCGGACGCAAACCATAACCAATATCTGTTGTGCCCTGACGGAAGTTAACGTGTTTCTTCACGAAGTCCCAGTTCACTTTATCATTCTGAATGATGTAGTTAGCTATGTAGTTCAAAATGGCTAAATCGGTTTGCGGGGTGAACACGATCGGCAAGTCGGCCAAATCGAAGGATCTGTGTTCAAACGTCGACAACACGGCCACTTTTACATGGCTGGCACTGAGACGTCTGTCTGTCACTCGACTCCAGAGGATCGGGTGCATCTCCGCCATATTCGAGCCCCAAAGGACGAAGGCATCGGCGGCTTCCATATCGTCATAGCAACCCATAGGTTCGTCGATACCGAAGGTGCGCATAAACCCGACCACGGCTGACGCCATACAGTGACGCGCATTCGGATCGATATTATTCGATCCAAACCCCGCTTTCATCAACTTAACGGCAGCATAACCTTCCCACACAGTCCATTGGCCCGAGCCAAACATGCCCACAGCAGTTGGCCCTTTGGCTTTGATGGTCTCTTTCCATTTTTGCGCCATGATGTCGAAGGCACTGTCCCAACTGATGGGCGAAAACTCACCGTGCTTGTCGTATTTGCCATCTGTCATCCGCAGCATAGGCGTGGTTAAGCGATCGCTGCCATACATGATTTTCGACAGGAAATAGCCCTTGATACAGTTGAGCCCACGGTTCACTTCACTGTTGGCATCGCCATGGGTGGCAACCACTTTGCCGTCGCGAGTTGCGACAATCACAGAGCAGCCCGTGCCGCAAAAACGGCATGGGGCTTTATTCCACTCTAATTTGGTTTGTTCTGAGCTGGTAATTAAGTTGCTTGCGCCTGCGGGCAAGGCTAAACCAGCGGCGCCTGCAGCGGCAATCACTGCATTGGCCTTGATAAAGTCACGTCTGTTCATATTCATTCTTCACCCTCTTCGAGCACTTCACTCTGGTGGTAAACCATAGTGGCTGATAACACGCCCGGAATGGCATTGATCGCTTCGATACTGTCCATCAAGGCGCGTTGCGTCTCGCCTTCGATCACGACGACCAATTTCACTTCGTTGTTGACGGAAAGTTCGGCATTTTCAATGGTCATTATCTGTTGTCTAACATCTGCCATTTTCTGCGGTAAGACCTGCACCACTAAACTGGTGATATGGAGTTCTTTGCTCATCCGACATTCCACTCTTATTTTTAACTATTTGATGATGTTACGTTTAACCAGCGCCCGGTGGACCCGTCAAAATTTGGCTGAACCAAATAGCAAAGCCCAGACCACTGACCAGTAGTACGGACAATAACGGTGCGAGAAACACGGTTAAAAAGATAAAGATTTTCAGTTCTAAGGATTTTTCTTCTGCGGTGCTAGCACTCATGCATCCTCCAAGAGGTGTGTTCCTGCCACTTTGAATGCGCTGCAAAAAATCGCCAGCGGCAGGTTTTATGTATATCTATTGCATCTTTGGATCACGAAGCGATCATACCTTTTAGTTGTTAACAAAATGTATACCTCCAAATTGGTAAAGCGGATGATGCTTGATCCAGATCATCAATTTGATGTGAGTATTCGTCAGATCTCAGTTTTTAAACGTTTTTTGCTATTACAAATTAGATTATTGAATTTATTTTATGATTAATAAGCGACTGAAATGGATAAATCACTGCAAGAAAACAACAGAAAAACCGCCAAAAAAACCTGAGTATTCATAAAGGAGTAGGCAATAGAAAGGTGTTAAAACATGCGAGATAACGACTTGATCCCAAAAGAAAGATATTCGGCATAAAAGCATCGCTGCCACCCCAAAAAAGCGCTCATTTTATATGCCGAGCAGTATCTCTCACAGTTGATCACTTGGTTTTATCTGAGGTGGTCACTTTCAGCCATTGAAGAATGATGACTCTAGAATAAGTAGATAACTTTGATGTGAGTAAATAACTTTGGTACTAGGAAATAACTTTGGTACTAGGAAATAACTAGGACATGAATGACATGAGTAGATATAACGTTAAAGAAGGCCCGTTTCATGGCGCATCAGTGGGGGTATATCGCGTGAGAAGCGTAAGTATAGGAAAATAAAAAACCGAGAAAATGGTTAGTTTTCTCGGTTTGTTTAGTCATTTTTTGATCGCGTTATTGTTACATTAATCGGACAAAGGCGCTCAGCTCGACCTTTAAATCAGTCTATTAAACCTGTTGAATATGATTCAAAATGCGCTTTTCAGATATCGGATATGCCGTGCCTAACACCTGTGCAAAACAAGAGACACGGTACTCTTCAATCATCCAGCGCGCCTCGATTAACGCAGGTGGTGTCGGCATAGCACGTGGCACTTTCGCCAGTTGTGCGTTCAATGCTTCCTGTACCTTGTTAATGCTCTGCATATGCAAACGGTCACGAGTCGGATCAACGGGCAACTTCTCGACACGGATTTCAATCGCTTTTAAGTAACGCGCCACATCAGCTAAACGATTCCAACCACAAGATTCGACAAACCCTTTAAACACTAACTTGTCTAATTGGCTTTGAATATCACTCATAGCAAAGGCAATGTCTAAGCTAATTTTGCCCTTAAGACGCTTTTTAATGCTCTGATACAAGGTCAAAATCTGCTCAACCTTCAAAGCAATTTGCTCGGCGGTCGGGTTGAGTTCTTGGCGAACCCAATCCTTTGCCTGCTCAAATTGGGCTTGATTACGCACATCGAGGGCTTTTTCATCCAACAATTGCTGCACAGCGGCGGCAATAATGTCATCAATTAAGATTTGCACTTGACCGAAGGGATTGAAATACATCGCCAATTTCGCCTTATTCGGCAAAGCTTGCTGTAAGTGTTTCACCGGTGATGGAATGTTTAGCAGCAATAAGCGTCGCAGACCTTGGCGATGGGCATCTAAGGCCTCAAATTCATCATCAAATAATTTGATCGCAACACTGTCTTTTTTATCGATCAGCGCCGGAAACGCCCGCACTTGGTAATTGCCTTTTTGCTGCTGATATTGCTGCGGCAAATCGCCAAAGGACCACTCAGTTAACGCTTCTTGCTCTATACCTTTATCCGCCACCTGACGAATGGCCTTAGCCACCACGCCCTGCAACTCGGCTTTTAAAGTATCGAGCACCCGACCTTCAGCGACTAAGTTGTTTTTATCGTCTTCGATTTTAAAGTTCATCTGCAAATGCGCAGGCAGTTGCGTTAAATCAAAATCATCCGGCGATATGCGCGTGCCACTCATGCGCAATAATTGTTTACACATGGCCTCGAGCAAACTGGCGCTAAAAGGCACCATGGCCTGCACACAAGCGCGGGCATAGTCAGGCGCGGGCACAAAGTTACGCCGTAAACTCTTAGGCAAAGATTTGATCAGCGCGATGCACTTTTCTTCCCTCAGCCCAGCCACTAGCCAATCAAAATCGCTATCGTCGATTTGATTAAGTAGCGCCACCGGAATGTGCACCGACACACCATCATCCGCCGCCGCGGGTTCAAAGTGATAACTTAGCTGCAGGCGCAAATTGCCCTTGTGCCACGTATCGGGGAAATCCAAGGTCGAAATATGGTCGGCATTGCGCTGCATTAACAGCGCTTTGCTGAAATCGAGTAAATCCGGTTGCTCGCGCTTGGCCTTCTTCCACCAGCCAAAAAACAGCTGGGCGTTGTAAATCCCCTCGGGGATCCGCGGCTCGTAAAAATCCACCAACACTTGCTCGTCCACCAAAATATCGCGGCGACGGGATTTATGTTCGAGTGATTCAATGTCTTCGAGCAGCTTTTGGTTAGCGACAAAAAACGCTTCTTGGGTCTGTAACTGCCCTTCAGCCAAAGCGCTGCGGATAAAAATCTCACGCGCTTCAACGGGATCGATGGGGCCGTATTGCACTTTACGACGGTGAACAACCGTCAAGCCGTAGAGCACTTGATTCTCAAGGGCGATAACACTGCCAGGTTTTGCCTCAAAATGGGGCTCCACATAGCTTTTCTTGATCAAATGCGCCGCTAAGGGCTCTAGCCATTCGGGTTCGATTTTGGCGCAGCAGCGAGCGAATAAGCGTGAGGTTTCGGTAAGCTCAGCCGCCATGATCCACTTAGGGCCTTTTTTGGCCAGTGGCGAACCGGGAAACACAAAGAATTTACGATTACGGGCACCTAAGTACTCGTTATTGTTATCTTTAAAACCAACATGACTCAATAAGCCCGATAAGAGCGCGCGGTGCAAGCTGTCGTAATTGGCTGGCGTATCGTTTAAGCGCCACTTTAAATCGTGCACGGCTTGTTTAAGCTGGGCGTATAAATCCTGCCACTCGCGAACGCGCAAATAGGCCAAATATTCATCGCGGCACTTTTTACGGAACTGACTAGCAGATAACTCTTTTTGTTGATCTTTTAAGTGCTGCCACAGGTTTATCCAGCTAACGAAATCGGAACTGGGATCGGCAAAACGGCGATGGGCTTCATCACTGGCTTGCTTCTTCTCCATCGGACGTTCGCGGGGATCTTGAATCGATAAGCCCGCGGCAATCACTAGCACTTCGTTCAAACAACCTAACTGCTGACTCTCGACCACCATACGCGCCAAACGCGGATCCACAGGAATTTGCGCCAAGTTGCGCCCAAGTGGTGTCAGCACTAGCTTGCCGTGTTTACTCTCAACCGCTTGTAATTCTTCGAGCAACAGGAAACCATCGCGGATATGGCGTGGATCGGGTGGCTCGATAAAAGGGAAACCGGCGATATCACCCAAACCGATGGCGAGCATCTGCAAAATGACCGAAGCCAAGTTAGTGCGCAAGATTTCAGGATCGGTAAAGGCCGGACGATTATTAAAATCCGCCTCATCGTACAAACGAATACAAATACCCGGCCCCACCCGACCACAACGGCCTTGACGCTGATTGGCGCTCGCTTGCGAGATAGGTTCAATCGGTAAACGCTGCACCTTAGTGCGATAGCTATAGCGGCTGATACGCGCCGTACCTGGATCGATAACGTAGCGAATGCCCGGCACAGTCAGCGAGGTTTCCGCCACGTTGGTCGCTAATACAATCCGCCGACCTCTGTGACTACTGAAGACTTTAGACTGCTCACCGTAAGATAAACGTGCGTACAGCGGCAAAATTTCGGTATCGCGGTAATTACGCCGACTTAATTGTTCGGCCGTATCGCGAATTTCCCGCTCGCCGTTCATAAAGATCAGAATGTCGCCCAGCCCTTCGGCCACCAACTCATCGACGGCGGCAAAAATGCCTTCGATTTGATCTAAATCGGCATCGCTATCTTGCACTAAGGGTCGGTAACGGGTTTCGACCGGAAAGGTACGGCCCGACACTTCGATAATAGGCGCATTGTTGAAATGCTTAGAAAAACGCTCAACGTCTATGGTCGCCGATGTGATAATAACTTTGAGATCGGGGCGTCTTTTGAGAATTTGTTTGAGGTAGCCCAGAATAAAATCGATGTTGAGGCTGCGCTCGTGGGCCTCATCTATGATGATGGTATCGTATTGATCGAGATTGCGATCGGAGGTTAATTCCGCCAGTAAAATACCGTCGGTCATCAACTTGATATAAGAGTCACTCTTAAGCGCATCGGCAAAACGCACTTTAAAGCCAACCACTTCACCGAGCGGACTTTGTAATTCTTCGGCGACTCGGCTCGCCACACTGCGGGCGGCTAAACGTCGTGGCTGGGTGTGGCCTATCATGCCACGGCAACCTAGGCCTAATTCCAAACAGATTTTAGGTAACTGGGTCGTTTTACCCGAGCCCGTTTCACCGGCGATGATCACCACTTGATTGCCCGCAATCGCACGTGCAATATCATCGCGCATCAAGGAAACGGGCAGGTTTTCAGGATAGTGGATTTTAGGCCGAGCGTTACGACGCTGCTCAACCTTCTCAAACGCCGCCTGCGCTTGCTCGCTCAGCTGAGCTAAGACTTGGGTCTTTTTATCTGAGTCGGCTTCTTTATTGAGCTTAAATAAACGACGACGGATCCGCGACGCGTCGCTCTGATAACAAAGATTAAGAAAGGCGTTCGATAGCGGATGTTTGTCTGAGTTCAAATCCAAATTCCATTGCTAGCATCAAAAACGGCGATCCTAGCAAGGAAAGTGGCGTAATGGTATTGCTAATTTACTCTGCACTCAGTATATGGCGTGTCAGTTTCGCACTGGCTCGACTTAGATTAAACCGGTGACAGATAACATTGTTGCATATAGATATTCATGGCTTTGAGCACATTGGTGCGATTAATCGTGCCAATTACTTTGCCATGTTCAACCACTGGATACACTTTAGGTTTAGGCCCTAGCATTTGTTCGGCGAGCTGCAAAATACTGTCATCTGGCCCAACGAACAGCACTTCAGTGCGCATGCAATCCTTCACCACTGAGGTCATATCACAGTGATAGCTACTTTTGATCATTACAGCCAAACAATCCTGCTGGGATAAAAAGCCCACCAAATCGCCCGTATCATCAACCACTGCTGCGCCCATTTTATTATTATCTAACAGCTTTTCGACCGCAGTCGCAAGCGACATATTAGCGCGCAGCAACACGGGCTGACGATCCATATGGTCGCGGATTTTAATTAAGTCCATAGTCTTTCCCTCGAATTAACCCTACGTTTGTAGTCTAGTCAAAATATCGGCAAGAATGTGCGATTTATATCGATTGGGCTTATCTAGTGCATAATACCAATCACATTAAATATCTAATCAGTTCAGAGCCTCACAGGCATCTCACTCCAAGGCGCATTGACGCAGAAATGGTTATTCCCTTTTAAGTCAATGCAACACCGAAGTGGGATGCCTGTGTGGCTCCCGAAGGGCGGCTGATGTTCACTACATGGCAAATCGCTTTACACTACGTTTAAGGCTTTCGACAGAGCACCACTATGCCTTCAAGCCTTCGCCTTGTCTAAAGCGCATTGAACTCCCGCTGAATGAACAGATATTTAATACGATTGGTATAATCCAATGTCAACAAGAGCTAACAGGACAAAAATAGCGTCAACAAAGGCAGCCAGAAATAGCGACTTAGAGTTAACTGAAGCGAACACTACAAACTGAAATCAGGCAAGTATCCGATTGAGGCAGGTAATGCCATCAGTCTTCGGTGATCATTTTACTTGTCATTCCAACGCGTTTTAATTCGCTATTGATACAAGCTATAAGTCGATATAAAAGCGATAACCCACACCGGGCTCAGTCCGCACATACTGAGGTTCACTCGGGGAGTCGCCTAATTTTTGCCTTAAGTGACTGACCACAATTCGTAGATAATGTGTGTCTTCTGTATGAGCGGGCCCCCAAATTTCTTTGAGCAACTGAGTCTGAGTGACAACGCAGTTAGGTGACGACGCCAATTTAGACAATACTGCGTATTCTTTGGGTGTGAGTTCAACAATTTGATGATCAACTTTAACCAGCCTGCGACTTAAATCAATCTGCAACTTGCCGTCATCTAATATGGGTAATTTTTCAGGTTTGATATGGTCCCTTAAAATCGCTCGCACCCTTGCCAGTAACTCTTCCACACTAAAGGGTTTGGTCACATAATCCTGCGCGCCTGCATCTAATGCTGCGACTTTTTCTTTATCTTGATTGCGAACCGACAATACAATCACAGCAACATCGGACCATCCCCGTAACTCCTGTAGCACTTGATGGCCTTCCATATCCGGCAAGCCTAAATCCAAAATCACTAATTCAGGTTGCTGTCGAGCGACAGCTGCGAGCCCTTGCTGACCATTTTCAGCTTCGGTAACGTCATAGCCCTCACTGGTGAGTGCAATCCGCAGCATGCGGCGTATTTGGGTCTCATCATCGATAACCACGATTTTTATTGCCACGTCTCTAGTCCATTCTGTGGTTTATTAAGGATATTTTGGCTGAAAATGATTAGCCAGGAACGGGATAGTCTAACGGCAATTCAACTTCAAAACGAGTACCTTGCCCCTGTAGGCAATCGGTAACGCGAACACTACCGCCGTGTGCAGCTATCATGCCTTTGCAAATAGCCAGCCCCATACCTGTATTCTGTTTTTTCTGATCGCCATCGGCAACCACATAAAACATATCGAAAATTTGATCCCTATGACTGGCGGGAATCCCCGGCCCTCTGTCTTCAATGGCAATACAGCAACGGTGATTAAAAATGGTTAATTCAATACAAATAGGCTCTTCTGGTGGTGAAAATCGAACAGCATTCTCTAGAATGTTAAATAATCCTTGTTCAATCAGCGCCGCATGCACAAAGAGAAGTGGGGGTTCTTTCTCTCTGTGATATTCAACGATTGCATTAGGGAAATAGCGTTTAAGCCTGCCAAGTACGCTGCCAATAATGTCATCTGCCGAAACCCAATCACGCTCTATGCTCAAAGTGCCATGACCCAGGCGTGTCATATCGAGTAGATTTTGGATATAGCTGTCCAAGCGACGGCTTTCTTGCAAAATAGTATCAAGTAGCTCGTTGCGGTCAGCCTCTAGCAATTGTTTATTCAATAATTTTAAGCTCTCCGCCGCCCCCATCATGGCTGAGAGTGGTGATTTTAGATCGTGAGACACTGACGATAATAATGCGGAACGTAACTGCTCAATTTCTGTTTTCACCCGTGCCGATTCAAGATCTGACACTAACTGAATACGCCGCCATGTATTAGCGCCTTGCTGTAACATGGCTAAAATAAGCTCTCTATCAAACGGACTGAGTTCGTTGACCGTAGGTTGCCAATCTAAAATCGCCGCGCCAATCGTCGTACCTTCAAGTTCAATGGGGAACACACTCACACCCGATGCGCTCAAGGTATCGCTCAAACGCCCCGCCGCTTGCCCATGGCGCAAGGTCCAATCGATTGCGGCTAAATCAAGGTCGTTAAATGGCGTATTCAACAGTGGTAAATAGGATCGCTGACCATCTTTACGCTGCAAAACAATATAACAATCAGCATTCACTGAACCAGCAATCTTGCGCCCTATCGTTTGCCAAAGGGCTTTTTCATCATCGGCGACCGATAATTCTTGGGCAACATCTTTTAAGGTTTCAGCATAACGATTTGACTCACGCAGTAAAATAAACTGATTTCTGATCCGAGATGCCGCAGGGCCACTGATAAGCCCTATACACATCAAAAAGATTAAAGTGGCAATATCATCCTGACTATTTACATTCATAGTAAATTTGGGATCAGTAAGAAAGAAATTAAAGCTGAAAAAAGACCACACCGCGGTTGCCATGGCAGGCCTAGCGCCATAGGTTAAACCAATGCTGACAATCAAGAAAACATATAACAACACCAGATTGCCATTACTGAGCCAAGCATCTAAAAATGCCACCAGCGGAAAAATAACCACCACGCCAATCAGCCCAAGAATATGGCCTCGAAGATCACCAAAACTGGCTTTAGGCGTAATAGGATCTCGTACTTGCATTTGGTTTTCGGGTGCGTGATAGACACTCACCTCAACAGGTAAACCAGACTCAATCAAGCGTTGATACAGTCTTTTACGCCACCAAGGATAGGTGCGTTTCACACCCGCGCCGACTAATACTGTGTTAATTCGATGCAGGGCTATGTAAGGTAAAATGGCCTGATAACTGCTCGTGTCGCGTAATACTTCGGTCTGCGCGCCAAGTTCCTTCGCTAAGGCAAAGGCCTCATTTAGCCTTTTCCGCTGATAAAGGCCCAGCGCTTTGCCGGTATCGACCCAAAGCACTAACCAAGGAATTTGCCGCCGCTCGGCAATCTGCCGACCTATGCGGATCAAATACTGATGATCACTGCTGTTACTCACTAAAACCAACAATCTGTCTTTGAGAACAAAATCTGTTCCCTGTGCTTTGGCATCGAGTTCACAAATCAGTTTTGCATCGACTCGCTCTATGACTTTTTTCATTGCCAATTCGCGCAGTGCCGTCAAATTCGAGACCGAAAAAAAAGCATCTAAAGCCGAGCGAGCATACTCTGGCAGATAAACTTTGCCTTGCTGTAAGCGTTCGATGAGTGTTGATGGCGGTAAATCAACAAATATAATTTCATGGGCTTCATCAAGGAAGCGATCGGGGACGGTTTCCCGTACCCGCACTTGAGTAATTTGCAAAACCAGATCATTCAAACTGACCAAATGTTGGATATTGACTGTGGTATAGACATCAATGCCCGCAGCTAATAATTCTGCGACGTCTTGATAGCGCCGTTTATGGCGACTACCGGGGACATTCGTGTGGGCCAACTCATCGACTAAGATAAGCTTAGGCCGACGAAGCAGCGCTGCATCCAAATCGAATTCCGTTAAACGATTATGATGATAATCAATGGGTTTACGTGCCAATACCTCAAAACCCGCTACCATGGCCTCGGTATCGGCACGCCCATGGGTTTCCACCAGTCCAACCAGCAAATCGACACCTTGCTGGGCCATTTCCCTTGCCGCACTGAGCATTGCATAGGTCTTGCCCACGCCAGGTGCCGCCCCAAGAAAAACCGTCAGTTTACCTTTATCATTTTGCTGTATCTGACTTAAGAGCGCATTGGCTTGCTGTGTTTGACTGATTGGTACCACGATTAGAAACTCCTTGAAAGACTCACTATCCAGCGCGCATCACACAGGGACTGGCACTGACTCTGCGATAAATCCGTATCGACATAACCGACACTCAACACATCCTGCTCAGTCATATTGAGGTTCAGCCCAACTCGCCAATCTAAATAGTGGCTATTGCTAGCGGCCATAGAACCTAAAAACAGTGCCATATCTTGCTGAGAAGCAAAAAAATTGCTCCCAAGATGCAGTACTAGACTTACATTAGAGAACAGCTGCGGTTCATAACTGGCGTAAACATACTGAAAATCGTCCACATTCTCGCCAAAATAATCAGGAGAATAAACCAGCCCTAACTTAGCATCGGCGTAGCTTACCACAGCATAAATTTCGTTATAACTCAGGTCGGTATCGTCCTGAGAGTATTGGTAACGTATCACGCCTAGGTCCGTTGTTAAGCCATTATCCCAATCTTTAGCCCAGCCAGCGGACAAGTCGAGTTCTAAACTTCCATCCCCAAATTCGATGTTACTGCCCCAAAGCGAGCCATACCAGCCAGAATCATGGTTTAAGGTATACCCTGCTTGAACTGCAGGTCCTTCATCAGTTTGAGAAATACCGCGAAACGCATAATCACTGATGAGCATCACACTCCCTTGACTCTGCCAAGAGGCATTGCCCCCATGAGTCTCAGTGCTGGCAAGCGCGCTCATAGAGAGTGAAGATAATGCCATCATCACACCCGCACAGAGGCGCGAACAAGGAGCAGACTTAATCGGTAACATAAAAATTTATCCTTAAATTCAGTAGAATATTGTTTTATTGAGCGTGTTTAGCAATCTGGTCGAGAGCGAGGTTGAGCTTGAGCACATTGACGCGCGCTTGCCCAAAAATGCCCCACTGCGGTGGTTCGATAAATTGCGCCACTAAGGTCAACACTTGTGGTTCGGTTAACTGTCGAGCCTGAGCCACGCGCGCGACTTGCAGTTTGGCCGCTGCGGGTGAAATATGAGGATCCAGTCCCGCCCCCGATGTGGCGAGTAAATCCACTGGAATATCTGCGGCCTGAACGGATTCCCTGACTTGGATTTCTTGGCTCGTTGCCATCACACGTTCACGTAACGCCGGGTTACTCGGCGCAAGGTTACTACCACCTGTCGCCATAGGATCGTAACCGACAGCGCTCGGCCGACTATAAAAATAGGCAGGATTAACAAAGGGCTGAGCGATGAACTCAGAACCTATAGCGACATTATCCCTGTGGATCACACTGCCCTTAGCTTGTACGGGAAATAAAGCGCCACCGAGCTGAGTCACAGTGCCGGTATAGACAACACCACACACAAATAACAGGGCAAGACTGGCTCTCAATCCCATAACGGCATGCTGAGTTTTAGTGGTATATACGATTGAATTCATTACTGTCTCCTAGAGCATAAGGGCAATGATTGAGTCGAGCGCTTTAATGCCGACAAAGGGTAAAACCACCCCACCTAAGCCATAAATCAGCATGTTATTTCGCAGTAATTTTTCGGCACTTATGGGTCTGAGCTTGATGCCTTTTAATGCCAATGGAATTAAGGCGGGAATGATAAGAGCATTAAATACGAGCGCTGCGAGTACGGCTGAGGTTGGGCTGTGAAGCTGCATCAGATCCAGTGCACCAATCGCAGGCAAAGCCCCCGCAAATACCGCTGGAATAATGGCAAAATACTTAGCCACATCATTAGAGAGAGAAAATGTAGTCAAGGCGCCGCGGGTGATCAGCAATTGTTTTCCGACTTCAACGATAGCCAGTAATTTAGTGGGATCTGAATCCAAGTCCACCATATTGCCAGCTTCTTTAGCGGCTTGGGTACCTGAGTTCATCGCAAGACCTACATCGGCCTGCGCTAATGCCGGCGCATCGTTAGTACCATCCCCCACCATAGCCACTAATCGACCTTTGGCCTGCTCTGCGCGAATAAGGGCAAGTTTATCCTCAGGTTTAGCTTCAGCGACAAAATCATCAACCCCAGCTTCGGCGGCAATCACGCCAGCCGTTAGCGGATTATCCCCTGTCACCATGATGGTCCGTACACCGAGCGCCCTTAAACGGGCAAACCGCTCCGCAACGCCTGGCTTAATCACGTCACTTAAGGCTATAACCCCTAAAATGTGCGTGCCACTGGCGACGACTAAGGGAGTGCCCCCCTGCAAAGCCACTTTGCGGATAAGCGCGTTAACAGATTCAGGCCAGTGAATTTGATGCTGCTGCGCCCAAAACTGCATCGCATCGCCCGCGCCTTTAATGCCTTGAATACCATCGGTTAAAATGACCCCAGAAACCCGAGTCTCCGGTGTAAATGGGATAAAAGTCGCATCCGTAGGTTTGACGGGTAACACCGCGCCCAAATCTATGGCCAATTTGAGTACAGATTTCCCTTCAGGGGTGGGGTCATCGAGGGAAGACAGCACCGCCGCATCACGCAACATCTCAGCTGCAATGCCTTTCACGGGTAAAAATGCGGTCGCTTGACGATCACCGAAAGTGATAGTGCCAGTTTTATCTAGCAGTAACGTATCGATATCCCCCGCAACTTCCACGGCTTTACCCGATTTAGCGACCACATTGGCGGCTAAGGCGCGGTTCATGCCTGCAATACCAATGGCAGGTAACAAGCCACCAATCGTCGTAGGGATCAAACACACTAACAGCGCAATTAACATAGTGTAATCAAGGCTTGCACCGACGAAACCCGCCATGGGTGGCAAAGTCACCACCACGATGAGGAAAACCGCAGTCAATGATGCAAGTAGCACAGTCAACGCCGTTTCGTTCGGTGTTTTCTGACGCTTCGCCCCTTCGACCAGCCCTATCATACGATCTAAGAAGCTATTCCCAGGATCGTTGGCAACCAGCACGGTAATTTCACCCGTAAGTACCTTAGTGCCGCCAATCACACCGGAATGATCTGTACCCGCTTCACGCAGCACAGCCGCAGATTCACCGGTAATCGCCGATTCGTTGATCGTGGCTATCCCTTCAATGATTTCACCATCGGCAGGAATATAATCACCCTGTAAAACCTTCACCTTATCGCCTTTGACAAGCAAAGTTGCGGATACTGATTCCAACTCACCGTGGCGTATACGCCGAGCCTGCAAGGCCTCTTTCGCCGACTTTAAGCTGGCCGCTTGTCCGCGACCCCTTGCCTCTGCCACGGATTCCGCAAAGTTAGAAAACCACACGGTAAGCAAAAGAATAAGGGTCGTGGCTAACTCAAAACCAACCGTCTCGCCATTGAAGAACTTTTGTCCAGTGATCAAAGCGGCGAGTAAAGCGCCGACCATCACTACGAACATCACAGGGTTGCCAGCCATACTCACTAAGGACATTTTCTTTACAGCACCAAAGGCAGCTTGCTTCACGCCGGCGCTATCTAATATTTGAGCAGGTTTATGCATGACTATTTCTCCAGACTCATAGTGGCAAGTTCTAAAGCTTCGCCAATAGGCCCTAATACCGCCGCAGGTAAGAAAGACAAGAAGTTAATGATTAAAATCACAGCAATAAGGGTGAAACAAAAGGTGGGACTCTCGAGCTTCAAGCTCGCGTTACTGTCAGGGCTCACTCTTTTACTCGACATCATCCCCGCAATCGCCAGCGGTAAAAACAGCGGCAGATATCGACCAAGCAGTAAGGCGATAACGCAACTGATATTCCACCAAGGCGTGTTATCACCTAAACCTTCAAAACCCGAACCGTTATTAGCAAAAGCGGAGGTATATTCGTAAAAGACTTGCGAAATCCCATGAAAGCCGGGGTTACTGTTGCCCGTAATACTCGGGATCGCCACAGTGATCGCCGTCAAACCTAAGACGCACAAGGTAGGTAAAACTAATAGACTTCCCAAAAGGGTGATTTCACGGGTTTCGAGCTTACGACCAAATATCTCTGGCGTACGGCCAATCATCAATCCCGATAAGAAAACAGCAATCCACACATAAACGATAAAATTAACGAAACCGCAGCCAATACCGCCCCATATCGCATTAAGTAACATGCCTGATCGCGTCATCAATCCCCCGATTGGATTGAATGAATCGTGCATGGCATTGACCGAACCGTTAGAGGTTTGTGTGGTAAAAGAAGCCCATAGCGCCGAAAGCTCAGGTCCAAAGCGAACTTCTTTACCCTCCATATTAGGCCCTTGGGCGCTTAATCCCGCAAAGGCGGCGTTGGGTTGCAACTCGCTGTACACAGTTGCCCCAAGAAAACTGACGCTTAATAAACCCATAGCCACCAAAGCCATCAAGGTAAATTTTTTGCGTCTTAGCATTCCGCCAGCCATAAAGACGACGGCCATAGGGATCAGCACTAAGGCAATGGTCTCGATTGCATTACTGACTGGCGTTGGGTTTTCTAGCGGGTTACTGCTGTTGGGGCCATACCAGCCCCCGCCATTAGTACCTAACTGCTTAATGGCCACCATAGATGCTACAGGGCCAATCGGAACGACCTGCTCAGTGATATGCGATGCAGAATCTAAGGTGTTTACTTTTTGCGCACCGTCAAAACTACTCGGTACGCCTTGCCAAGTCAGTAACAGCGCCACAATAGCCGCTAATGGCAGCATAAGTCTGAGTACACCGCGCACTAGGTCAACATAATAGTTACCCAGATTTCGAGCCTCACCCTCTTTGGCGCTGTCATTATTCAACCCACCTAACATTCCCCGCAAAATCGCCACACAAACCGCCAGCGCCATGGCTGGAGTGACAAATTGCAGCGTAACAATGACAAATCCTTGGGATAAATAACTGAGCTGAGCCTGCCCGGAATAGTGCTGTTGATTGGTATTGGTGAGGAATGACACCGCAGTGTGTAAAGCCAGATCCCAAGATAATGGTCCTATGCCATCGGGGTTAAGCGGTAACACATGTTGGAATTTAAGGATAAGAAACGCCAAAATGCCAAGTACCAAGTTGCTGATAAGAAACGCCGCACCATAGGATTTCCATGTCATCCCCGAATGGGCATTTACGCCTATAGCCCGATAAATCCACTTTTCAATGGGATTAAATAAACGATCTGAAAAATGGGACTGACCAGAGAAAACTCCTGTCATATAGGATCCCAACAGCCATGCGAGCCCAAGCGCAGTAGTAAAAATAAGGGTAATTTCAAACATAACGACTCCTAAAACTTATTAGGGGCAAACATTGCCACTGCTAAGTAGATGAAAAGTGCTATGGAAAGTATTAGAAATATCCAGTCCATATAATTTGTCCTTAAGAAAGTGAGTAACAGGACAAATATATGAATTAACCGCGTAAAGTCTCTAGAGTTCAAATGACTAATCCCGTAAAGAATACGTAAAAGTCATCATAATCAGTGGTAAATAAGGCCACAATAAACCATGGCATTAGCTATAAAAGTAAAATAAAAATGCCAGCTAGAAATACTAACTGGCATTAACACATGACCTAGCGATGATATTGTAGATTAATTAAGCTCTATATTTTTCATTTTATTATAGCTATCAGTCTTAATCTCTTTAAGTACACCTTTATTGTCATCAATAAATAATGCTTTTATATCATTCTGATTAGCGACGACTAATCCTTCTTGACTTCCTAAACATAATAGCGCTGTAGACCAAGCATCTGCTCTAGCCGGATCCGTTGCCAATACAGTTACAGATACTGTGTTATGGGTTACGGGTTTACCGGTTCGCGCATCAATAATATGTGAATAACGCTGCCCTAAATGATCAAAATAATGACGATATGTACCCGATGTCATGATCGCTTGAGGGAAATCAATAAGCAGAACCTTTTGCATTGTTCGCTGTTCGGGCAGTGGTTTTTCAATCGCGATTTTCCAAGCAGAACCATCGAGTTTACTGCCGTGTACGACCATTTCGCCGCCAATCTCTACCAAATAATTATCGATATTGTATCGCTTTAGCACATCTGCAACTTTGCCAACACTATATCCCTGTCCAATCGAAGATAAATCAAGATGTACCTCTGGTAAATCTTTAGTTAACATTTGATTATCAATACTTAAATGATGTAAGCCAACATAGGTTAATGTCTGTTGAAGTGCACTTTCTGTAGGAATAGTTAATTGATTATGGGTAAATCCCCACAAATCGAATAATGGTTTAATGGTCAAATCATAACAACCCTCCGTTTTTGAAGTGACCTCCTTGGCTATCCCTATGAGCCCTAAAATATCATCCCCGACCGCCATAGCAGAGTGCATACTGTTAAAACGAGAAATCACTGAATCTGAACGATAAGTAGACATATGAAGATCTATTTCTGCCAATTGCCGCTCAATCTCGCGATTTATCTCTGTACTATTTATCTTGTCTTTACTCCAAAATGTCACATGCCAACTCGTCCCCTGCGCAAGGCCTTCTAACTTGGTATAAACTGGCGATTTCTGACACCCTACTAGCATAATGAGTAATATAGATGTTAATAACCATTTCATTTACTGCCCCTCCCAGTCAATTCGACAAATTAACCATAAAATACACTTAAAATTAAAATCGCCAGAATGCCCGTGAGAAAATGATGAGTACAGGAAATATTTCTAATCGCCCAAAAAGCATAGCGACACACATCAGCCATTTAGCCGCATCTTTTAACGTGCCAAATCCAGATGCAGTGTCACCATAACCAATTCCCATATTATTAATGCACGCAGCGACGGTTCCAAAGGCGGTGGCAAAATCATGTCCAATGGCGACCAATCCCCATACAAAAACGCAAGTAAAAAATATGTACAGGAAAAATAATCCCCATACTGAACGAATAACTCTGTCTGAAACGACTTGGCCACTGATCTTTGTCGTTAAAATGGCATTCGGATGAACCAATTGATGAATTTCTCGGATCCCTTGACGGTACAAAAGTAAAAATCTGACAGCTTTAATACCGCCACAAGTAGAACCAAAGCATCCACCAAAAAAGCTCGCGCCTAATAATAAAAGCACAATATGACTGGGCCAATTAGGATAACCTGCAGAGGCTAATCCATTGTCAGTCATAACTGAAACTGTTTGAAAAAATCCATGTACCAATGAATCTTTAATATCAAAAGTTTGAGTACGATTCAGCTCTAAACAAGCGATCCCAATAACGATAGATAATATGAGAATAAAAAATCGAACCTCCGCATTATACCAAATAGGCTTGAAGCTTCGCCGAACTAACACTATGTAGTATAAGGCGAAATTGATTGCTGCAAGTATTGAAAACACACCACCCACAAGCTCAATTGCAGCACTGTTATAATATCCTAAGCTGTCACTATGTGTGGAAAATCCACCCAATGAAACGGTAGATAGACTATGACATATGGCATTAAACCAATTCATTCCTGCAAGTTTATAAGCAACTGCACAACCTAAGGCAAGTACGCTATAAAGCCCCCATAAATTTCGAGCCGTATCCGCAAGGCGGGGCGTCATCTTTTCCTCTTTCATGGGACCTGGCATCTCAGATTGATATAATTTTGCGCCACCAATACCAAGAAATGGCATAATTGCAACGGCCAAAACAATTATCCCTAACCCACCGAGGAAATTAAGCTGTGCTCGATAAAATAAAATCGATTTGGGTAGTTGATCAATATCTGAAAAAATCGAGGCTCCAGTCGTCGTAATGCCAGACACACCTTCAAACATGGCATCGGTTAAACTCAAGTCCAATCGTCTATCAAGAAGAAAAGGTAATGCACTCATTAAGGAAAATATCAGCCAAAATAAACAAGCGACCATGAAGCCATCACGTTTTTGCAGATTTTTATTTTCCTCACTTGTCATCCTCCAACCGACCACACCAATAAAAAGGGAAAGGAGGAATGTGATTAAAAATGGAGTGATATATCCATCTTTATAAAATAATGCAACAGCGATAGGCATCAACATGGTGAAGCTATATATGACAATCAAAAAGCTACATAGATGAATTATGGTATGAAATCGAGAGCTAGATTTCTGTATTCCACTGACTGCAATCATTCTAACTCACCTTTAGATATTTATCGTGAAAGACTTAATGAATAATTTATTAGGTATCATAAAATGCAAGCGCTCACGTCCTGTTCTAAAATTATATGCAATCGATAACAGAGTTAGGTTAGGAAATAGAGCTTCCCCGAATACTCTTTGTTGTCGTTTAAGGTGGGCTGCAAGTAGACTTATCGTCACGACAATGGCTATGACAATAAAAGCGATTAGATTAATAAGAACAGCCACATCTATCATTGGGAGGGAATAATAAGGAGCGTTAAATAAAAAATTAACACGAATAGCTTCAAAAAATGCAGCCATATACGCATATTTAAAACAACATTGAAGTGTAATCATAACGACAACGAGTTGGAGTACAATAATAATGCTTTAGATGACACCCTCCAAGAGGGTAAATACAAGCAAATAGCGAGTAAGCACTCAGAAATAAAGCTCAACCTAACAGAGAGTTTAAAAACACTTAGTTTTTCCATCAAAATGTAAGTCGTTATGCCATACAGATTTTCACTTTAACAGACGAAAACAATTCTGACGCGTAAAAAAAACGTAAAAAATTACGGGAATTAACTTTATATAGACGAAATTAATAACATTATACTTTTGAAATCCCCAATCAATTTAACTGGGGATGGCTAGTATCAATATGCTTAAATGGCTAAGGCTTGCTCAAGATCGGCAATCAAATCTTGAGGATCTTCGACGCCAATGCTCAATCTAATCAGGTTGTCATTCACCCCTGAAGCTAGCCGACTCGCAGCATCCATAGCGGCATGAGTGGTACTAGCGGGGTGGCAGGCAAGGCTCTCTAAGTCGCCTAAACTGACCGCTTGAGTAAACAAGTTCAAATGATCTAAAAACTGCGCAGCTCGATTAAAACCGCCTTCGAGCTCAATACTCACCATACCGCCAAAAGCGTTGATGGTTTCACTCAGAACTTGATGACCTTGATCCTCTGCTAGCCCTGGGTAATAAACTTTTGCAACGCTCGGATGGCTTGCAAGAAAAGCGGCGACCTTAGCCGCGCCCGCAAGATGTGCATCCATTCTAAGTGCTAAGGTACGTAAGCCTCGCTGTAATAAATAGGCTTCCTGTGGCCCAATCGCAGCGCCGATATGTTTAAGTGCTATAGTGCGGATAGGTTGCATTAATGCCTTAGGTCCAGCGACAACACCTGCGATTAAATCGCCATGACCGCTTAAATACTTAGTGGCACAGTGCATCACAATATCAATGCCATGTTCCAGCGGTTTGAATAAATACGGGGTTAAAAACGTATTATCACAAATGGTTATAGCGCCCACTTTTTCGGCGGCAAGCTTAACCTTACGGTAGTCACTGACTTTTAAGGTCGGATTAGTGATGGGCTCAAATAAAATCATTTTTGTTTCGGCGGTAATCTCTGCCAATAAATGATCATCATCTTGATAACGGCGCACAGTAATACCCGCGCGGGTTAACGTTTGGATTAAAAATGCCGCAGTGCCACCGTATACGGGGTCGATAAATGCGATTTCATCGCATTGACTCGCTAAGGCATAGAAAATACTGCTGATTGCCGCCATCCCACTCGCAACAACGAGTGCTTCATCAGCCCCTTCCAGTTGTGCTAATTGATATTCAAGCGCCTGCACTGTCGGATTCGCCATGCGACTGTAGATAAAGCCCGGTTGCTCACCTGCAAAACGGGCTCGACCATCCTCGGCACTACCGTAGGCGAAGGTGCTACTTTGATAGATAGGAGTTGTAAGAGCGCCCGTCGAGTTATCAGCGGCATAATGGGTGTGAAGTAATTTAGTTTTAAATTGCATAATAGATCCTAATAACCATTAAATGGCATGAGCGAATGAGGCGTAATGTGCTTGAGCAACGTCGGGATGAGAGCGCAAACGCCCTTTTAATACGTTCTGGCCCACTTGGTGGAAAAGAGGATTTAATGGATCGCTTGCCGGTCCTTGAGCTTGGTTCGCCAGATGCTTTGGCAAAGGTAACAAAGGAACTGTCGCATTCAACTGCGCCGCCATAAAAAAGGCACACGAGTAGCGCTCGACCCCAGCAGGCGGGCTAGTCACCCTATGGTTGGTTGCCTTTAAATACCCATTAGAAGCCAACTCAAGTAATTCACCTATATTCACCACAAAGGCGTCTTCTAATGGCGGTATGCTTAACCAACCGTTGTCAGTCTGAACCTCTAAACCGGATTGCTTATCTTGCAGCACTAAGGTCAAATAGCCAGGATCTTTGTGTGCCCCTACACCTTGGCCTGAAGTCTGTCCATCCGCGCTGGGATAGCGAATAAGCTTCATATGCTGATAAGGACCCGCTTCGATCGTGGCATCAAAGGCGCTTTCTGGCTGCTCTAGCGCAACAGCTAAAGCCCTCAATAGTGTGACACTGGTATCGGCTAAATCCTGTTGCCATGCCAATAAAGTCGATTTCATCTGTGGTAATTGTGACGGCCATTGATTAGGCCCCTGTAGCTGCCACCATATAGGCACATCAGACTGCTGAGGGTTAGCCACTTCTTCTTGCATGATATCAAACTGTTCCCGCAAGTCCGGTTTCCCTAAGGTCAATTCACCTTGCAAACGGGTATAACCGCGAAAATGCGGTGTATTAGCCATTTTCACCGCAAGTTTATCTACGACGGGCAGCGCAAAGAAATCTGCCGCTAACTTAAGTACGTGCTGCTGTCTAGCAAGCTCAATGCCGTGGCCGGTGAGATAGAAAAACCCTATTCTTCTGGCAGCATCGGCAAGCTTAGTAATAAAAGCGTTACGACGTTGTCCACCGGCATGCCAATCACTTAAATTCAATATCGGTAATTGTTCCATCAATGACTCCCATTTAATGCATTGTCTGAGCCGGATTCTATGCCTTTATGGGTCGATGGATAATGAATTAATAACTATTTGATATATTAAACGGTAATAATAGATCATTTGGATATATAGAAATCTAGGCTTCTATACTGCTAGATTTGAATTTCAAAGGTTAAAACAACGCTAATTATTAGGCCAACTCAAACCGCCCACTCAGATAAACATCATAAGCCATACTGCTTAATGATATTTATCTGGTTACTTTTCAATGCATTAGTAAAATTAAGATATAAAAATAAAAGCGAGTCCACTTTTGCGGCACTCGCTTTTTAAGTTTTTTAAGTTTTAACGTTTCTAAGTCATGTCAGTTATAAACCTAGATGCTTCTACCAATGACATTATTGATCATGCCAAATTAGCACTTGGGCTGGCTCACCATTACTACGGGTGGCGCGGTACATACCTTCGGTATTAAATGGCGTAGCAATATTGCCACGCTGATCGACTGCAATCACCCCCCCCGAACCGCCAGCAGTGATAAGACGTTGATTAATAACTTCATCTGCAGCCTGAATGATAGATTTTTGCTGATATTTCACCTTGGCACAAATATCCCCCGCGACGAGGTAACGGATAAAGAATTCACCATGACCCGTTGCCGATACGGCACAAACACCGTTTTCAGCATAAGTGCCAGCACCGATGACAGGAGAGTCACCGATACGACCAAAGCGTTTTGCCGTCATACCACCGGTCGATGTACCTGCAGCTAAGTTACCCTTTTTATCTAAGGCGACAGCACCAACGGTACCAAATTTGTAATCGAGGTCCTTCATCTCAACATTAGCAACTTGTTCAGATTTAGCCGCAACTTGCAGTTTTTGCCGTGCATCGAGTAATTGCTGATAACGCTCGTCAGTATCAAAATGATGGTTTGGCACTAAAGTAAAGCCTTGAGTCAGGGCAAATTCTTCCGCTCCTGCGCCCGAGAGCATCACGTGCTCAGATTTATTCATCACGGCCAAGGCTAAGTCAATTGGATTGGCAATATGACGCACTCCAGCGACAGCGCCAGCATTCATGGTTTTGCCATCCATAATAGAGGCATCTAATTCATGTCCGCCGTCATAGGTATAAACCGCGCCTATACCAGCATTAAACAGAGCACTATTTTCAAGGATATTAATTGCGGTTTGTACTGCCACTAAGCTGTCACCGCCCTCCTCTAAGACTTTTGAGCCTTTATCGACCGCTTCCTTTAACTTATCTTTGTAGGCTTGGCGTTGTTCAGGGGTGAGATTAGCTTTAGAAATCGTCCCCGCACCGCCATGGATCGCAATGGCGAACGGTTTATCATTGGCAAAGGTGTTATGTGACATAAAAAGTAGGCCCGAAATAATTAAACTAAAGGTGGCTAATTTTGTTTTCATTCTTTACATCCCCTTAAAAAGTAGCGTCCTTTGTAACCATTTCATCGTGTAATTTCAATCATCTCCTTGCCTGTTGGTTTTATTCTGGCGACAATGATGCCAAATCACAGGGACTATAAAGTGCAGCCATTTTTGCAAATCACCTCACATTACATTCGTCTTTGCTTGTTTCTGAGTCTGATTTCAGTCACATCAGTCGCGGCAGCAGATGATTTTATCAAATTATCTGTTACAGGCGTAAATGAAGCGCTGCGAAGCAACATAGTTGCTCACTTAGGCGCTTTACCTGAATCTGAGGTGCAGCGCCGTGCCTTTTTGTTTAATGTCGATGACAATATCAGCACTGCCTTAGAATCCATGGGTTACTATCACGGTGAAGTAGAAGAAAAGCTGATTGAGCATGACAAGGGACCGTGGGAATTAAAACTTGAAATCAGCCCCGGCGAGCCAACCATTGTTCAGTGGGTTGATATTAATTTTAGTGGTGAAATGCTTGATGACCGAGCCTTCGATCAATGGCTCGCAAAGGTCAACATTAAACCTGGCGATGTGTTAAATCACGGTGTTTACAGCGACGTAAAATCGCAACTCGTCACCTTAGCCTTGGCACGAGGTTACTTCGATGGCGAGTTTACTGAATCACAAATTAAAGTTAACCGCGATATTAATACCGCACAGGTAAGTTTGCATTTTGATTCAGGTAAACGTTACCGATTTGGCCAAGTCAGTTTCGATGGCCATAACTTAGAACCCGATATATTAGAGGATCTTATCCCCTTTAAAGAAGGTGCTTCATACTCAACTCGCCGTGTAAGCGCCTTGAATCGTCAGTTATTAGATACTGGTTATTTCGCCAATATCAAAGTGATCCCGCAAATCGATAACGTCGAAGATAACCATATTCCAATGCGAGTCGAATTAACGCCTAAGGCAAGTCACGCAATTGAACTCGGTTTTGGTGGTGATATTGGCAAAACAGATCAAGCCTTTGATCCGAGGGTGCGTGTGACTTGGCGTACACCACAAATCAATAAATACGGGCATTCCCAAGAAACCAGTCTCGAATGGTCGCCCGATAGACCAAAGTTATTAACCACTTATACAATTCCGCTCACACATCCCTTAGACGATCAATTGAAGATCCGCCTCGGTTTGCTGCGGGACAAATACGGTGTGACTCAAGTATATGACGCCGAGAATCGTGATTTTAGTAACACAGGCCAGCTCGAGTCGACTAAGTACCTTCTGGGACTATTACGTCAGCAAAGACTAGAAAATCAATGGCTGATGAGTTATTCGTTAGAGGCCATACGCGAAGAATATACTCAGTCTGACGTCGATTATATGCCGTCGTTTTATCTGGCAGGAATTAACTTTTCTCGGACTAGCCGGGGGGATAACTCACTGGATCCTAAATCCGGGTTTAGACAAATTTACAGCCTAGACTATGCCGATCCCTATTTAGGATCAGAAACCCGCCTAGCCCGCTTGCAAGCTAAATTTAAATGGATTGATACCTTCTTCGATAACCACAGAATCGTCGCTCGTATTGATTTAGCTGCCAACTTAGCTAACGAGAATGATCTTGCCTCTATCCCACCATCACTACGCTATTTTGCCGGTGGCGATCAGAGTGTGCGCGGCTATGGTTATCAAGAACTCGGCCCCTATTTAGACTATGTTGCTGACGATGGAAAAACCAATCGCGAGGTTATCGGTGGCCGCTATTTAATGGTTGGTAGTTTGGAATATCAATATTATGTGACCCCCACTTGGCGGGTCGGCACATTTATCGATGCGGGTAACGCCTTCGATAATAATCAATTTGAACCTGTCGTATCTGTCGGTGGCGGTATCCATTGGATCTCCCCGATTGGTCCAATCAAATTAGATTTAGGGGTCGGATTGAAAGAAACTGAGACCATTGAAAGATCATGGCGAATTCACCTAACCATGGGGACAGATCTATGAGCCAGCCCCCAGAGCATAATAAGCCAAGCGAACAAGATATCGTTGATAATCCCATCACTGAAGTCAATGAAGCCGAGGCCACTGAAACCATAGTGACCTCTGTCACCCCATCGGTGTCATTCATTCAAAGACTGTGGCGGCAGTTCAAACTCTGGACTCGGATTATTATCTATGTGCCATTAGGGCTTTTAGTGTTAATCGCCCTATTACTCGGCACTGAATTTGGCTCGCGCATTACCGTGGGTTTAGCCGATCAATTTGTACCCGATCTTGAACTGACTTATACCTCTGGTTCCATTAACAAAGACTTAGCCCTATCACACGCGGCTTGGTCTATGGCCGGAATAAACGTGCAACTTGAGGATCTGCATTTACTGTGGCAACCCGCCTGTTTGCTACAAAAACGCTTATGCATGAATAGCTTATCTGCAGCTAAAGTCGATGTCACTATTGATACCCTAGCGCTTTCTGCAGACTCAAACGAAGCACCAGTCGCGCCACTTGATGAAGAACCCAGCGAGCTCCTATTACCCTTTGATATTGTTTTAGATTCTGCTGAACTCAATGGCGTTAATATCCAAGTGGATGATATGCAATTTACCGCTAATCGTCTTAACGCAGAAGCACAATGGTTTACCGAAGGCTTGTCGGTTAAACAGCTATCCAGCGAAGGATTATTCATACTGATCCCTGCATCAACCGATGTAGCAACGCAAGCCAGCACGGCAGCGGTAACGAATGCAGCAAATCCCAGCACTGCTAAGAATACTACACAGACACCATCGGCCAGTCCGTCGCTAACAAAAGAGGCTGAATGGGCTTTAGCACAATTGCCACAAGTATTTATGCCTTTCCCTGTGACAGTCAATGCCCTAACGTTAGACAACACCACACTGCAAATCGGCGATCGTAAAGATGTTTTTAGCCATGCAGAACTACAAGGCCGTTTCCGTGAATACCAATTGACCTTAGACCATCTCGCCATTAGCCACACCGATGGCAGCGCCGATATCACAGGCAGCCTAACACTTGATAAAGATTATCCACTCGATTTAGAGGCAAATCTCACCCTTAACCAACTAGTCGAATTGCCAGATCTCACTCATCAAGTATTAACGTTAAAGCTGAGCCAAAGTTTAGGGCAACTTCAGGTGAATGCCGTCGCCAAGGGCGATGCCGACTTTGCTCTAGATGGCCAAATAACACTGCAAGACCCTAACCTGCCCTACAAGGTGAAACTTGAACAAACAAAGCTTCAGTGGCCACTGAAGAACCCTGAATACTCGGTAAGCGATGCCACACTCGATAGCCAAGGCGACCTCAATCGGCAAGAGGCGAGTCTTACTGGCCAACTGATCACACCCTTTCACAAAGTGCTCGACATAGACACTGACATCCAACATCAAGATGCTAAGTTAACCATCAATAATCTTGATGTAATGGGCGCGATTGGTAAGGTCAAACTCACGGGCGAACTCGATTATCAAAAAACCATTAGCTGGAACGCTAATCTCTGGATCAATGACGTCAAATTACAAGAAATACAGCTGCCACAAACGGATACAGCGCAAAGTACAACGGGTTTACCGGACAGTTTGATTTCAGGAAAATTACGCACTAAAGGCTCATTTGCAGACCCCCGTTGGCAAGTATCCCTTAGCGATACTGAGCTCACTGGCACTTTGCAAGGTTATCCCTTCGACATTACAGGGGATATCAGTGTGAATGACTCCCTGTATGTCAGTGCTAAAGGGCTGAACGCCAAAGTACTAGGTTCAACTCTGGCACTCAAAGGCGAAGCCAATGCCAATTGGGATCTCCAAGGTGAATTACAAGTGCCCGACTTTGGCCTATGGTTACCTAAGGCCAGCGGCCAACTACAAGCGCAGATCAATGTCACTGGTGACGAGAAACACCCCCAGGTCGAGCTTACAGCGCAGCTGGCAGAACTTTACTATCAAAACATTAAACTGCAGGAATCTAATTTAAAGGCCTATTACAAGCCGCTAGATCAACATGAATTTGCTATCTCGCTAAAATCAAAAACCTTACAGATTGCAGAACAAAATTTAGATACAGTGACACTCGGGGCGAAAGGTACCATTAACGCTCAAAAACTCACTCTCAACGCCACGGGCGATCTTGGGCTCGATGCAACGATGAGCAGCCAATACGATGTGAAGAAGTCACGGCTACAGCTCGATGTTGATCGTTTAAATCTCAACACGCCCGTAGGCCTATGGCAGCTCGATAACACCATTAATCTGGCTTGGGACCAAATCAAGAATCAAGGCAGCATTACGCCCTTTTGCCTCATGAATCCCAATAGCCGTATCTGCCTAAACAGTAATACACCAATAGGTAAAAAAGGCAGCGCACAGGTGAGCTACTCAGGTAATCCAGGGCAATTACTTGTCCCAATATTACCAACGAATATGCGTTGGAACGGCCCTGCATCGCTATTAGCCAATGTTGCATGGGCTGCTGGCCGTAAGCCTACTGCCGATGTGAACTTTGATTTTGCCCCCGGCAGCATTATGCTAAAACGGGATAAAAATCGTGAAGTCACCATTAATTACCAAAACCTGTCATTAAAAGCGACCTTAGATGCAAAACGGCTGGCGACGGTTTTAGATTTTGAATCAGAAGGCGTGGCCAGTTGGCAGAGTGAGATTAACGTCAATGTCACACCCGATCGCACCCTGTCAGGTTATGCCAATATCAAGCAAATCAACTTGCAGCCACTTGGAGAGTTTTTTCCTCAATTAAATACAGTGCAAGGTTTGCTGACGAGTCAACTTAACTTTGCGGGTAGTCTAGATGCGCCCGAAGTATCGGGGAGCATGGCCTTAACTGAGGGCGCCTTAGCCCTAACAGCAAACCCAACATTAATCGACAAAATTGACATGTCGATGTCATTTGCGGGTCAACAAGCGCAGCTTAAGGGACGCTGGATGATGGGCAATGGTTTAGGCAGAGTGAATGGTCAACTGCAATGGCCCCAAGGTCAATTTAGTGGCGAGTTAGCCCTCGAAGGCGATAAGCTCGCCGTGATCCAACCACCACTGGCTATTCTCGATGTCTCCCCCGAGATCAACTTAACCTTCAACAGTAAGCAACTAGCAGTAAAAGGAAAAATAGCGGTGCCTTCTGGCAACATTAAAATTGTGCCATTAGCGGAAGGCGGTGTCGCAGCCTCCGAAGACGTGGTATTTGACGATTCCATTGCCGCCACTCAGCCTAAAACTAGCCCCTACGCCATCGTTGCAGATCTGAATATCAGTGTGGGGAACGAACTCAGAATTGATGGTATGGGTCTCAAAGGTAAACTCCAAGGGACCTTAAAGCTACAGCAGCAAGCTTTCCGTCCTCCTTTGCTCTTCGGTAATATCAAAGTCAATCAAGGTAGCTACAAGTTTATGGGCCAAACCCTAAAAATCCGTACTGGTGAAGTGCAATTTGTGGGGCCAACGTCATTACCAAACCTGAATATTGAAGCGATACGGGAAATTAAGACTGAAGACTTAGTGGCAGGTGTACGCGTCACAGGCACGCCATCACGCCCAGTGGTGACCTTATTCTCCAATCCCGCCAAAGAGCAGGCCGAAATCTTGTCTTACATTATCAAAGGCAGTGGCTTTAACAGCGCCAACAATGAGCAAAATAACTCGCTGATGATGGGCGCGGCACTCGGTTTAGGCTCACAGGTGGGCGGTGGCGCAATTAACAACCTAGGGAATACTGCGACAGGACTCATTGAAGAATTTGGTTTCTCTAACGTGCAACTCGACACTAATGATGAAGGGCGTGTGGCGATCAGTGGCTTTATCGGCGATAACTTAATGGTGAAATACGGAGTAGGTGTATTTAACCCTGGTTACGAAATGACAGTCAGGTATTACTTGCTCTCACAACTCTATCTAGAAACCGTGTCAGGCACTTTAGGCCAATCACTTGATATCTATTACAACTTCAATATCAAATAACCATATGAATACCAATATGAATACCAAAATATTGATACTACAAAATTAGCATCCAATTACTCTAGCCAAACAACCTCAAAATACGCGTTACAGTATGTTGAGGTTGTTTGGGTAAAGCCTAAGTGTCTACCTATAAATACAAACAACTAAAAATCAGCCACAAAAAAAGCGCCCTTAGGCGCTTTTTGCTTCAGTTACGACAATTAAGCGTAAACGAAGTCAACATGTTCAATGATTGGCTTGAACACGTGGCGTTGCATAGCTTGTGCACGAACACCCACTTCTTTACCATCAACAACGATAGTCAGAGTAGAAGTGTAGAAGTCAGCATTAGCTTGAATGTTAATGATATCTTTGTGATCAAAAACAATAGAAACTGGCTCTTTGCCTTGGCCATAAATAACAGCAGGTACTTTACCAGCATGGCGTAGGCGGCGGCTCGAACCTTTCCCTATTTCAGTGCGGGTTTGTGCTTGGATAGTGTAAGACATGTGTTTCTCACTTAAATTTAGAGTAAAAAGTTGCCGGCATTTTCGACCAATGACGGCTCATATAAAGCGCGCGAATACTAACATAGATACCCAAGGCGCACAAGAATACCGCAAGCCCTCTATTTATCGGCGTCAGCGTTAGCAAAACAGACCGCTATTTATCAAATTGAGGAACTTGTATCTTGGCTGTTACGGCAGAGAAAAGGCTTTGATCTCAAACAAAAAACACGAGATCTAGATCACACTGGGAAATTGAGAAGCCTGTTAAGCTCGGGCAAATTTCGATAACTGCTGTGTCAAAAAATGCGTCATGCGCTATACCAGTTACAACAAGAAAATAGACTTTCATGCCAACTGGCCCGTGAACTCGTCTCTCTTATCGAAACCGTTCCTTATCAGCAAAATACCCTCGAATTAAAATTCTTAGAATTGCTTGCCTGCACCCAACAAAAAAACCGCAGCTTGATCTTACTTATGCAAATTATTGAGTCTGTCGATATTGAGTCGCAGAGGCAAAGACAATATCAATTTTCACAACGTCTCAGCCTATTGATCTGTGATTGGCAACAACATAGAGAAATGAACAAACTCAATCAACAATTTATCCCGCTGCTCAGACATTACTTGATCGAATCGCAAGCCTTGGAACAAGATTTTTATCAGCAGATCCAACAACAAATCATTGCTACCAGTGCCTTACCGGACCACAATCGACGTGCACAAAGCCAGAATTAGGATAATAACCCACGCCACCGAGTTTCAGGGATAAAGCCGCTTCTCTGAGGGTTTTTAGTTTAATGCTAGGGATCGCTATGTCCATCGCCATGCCGCGCATGTGATAACTCTTCTTAGCAACTCCGCCACTGTGGCTCACGAGCATGGCATTGGTTTTTGGTGAACGGTAACCGGAAATCACATGGATTTCATCGTTGGTATTCAAGGTTGTTTTGAGCGAGTGGAGTAAATCAAATAAGCGCTTATCCATAGGCGCTGCCACATTCTGACGATGATCCCGCAGCAAATGATTAAAATTGTCTAACACCTTGCTCTGATAATGACCATCTACCCAATAACTACCGTCATCACGCTCGCCAGTATGACGATTAAACAAACTTAACTCGCGGATCCCTTTGGTTGAACGGCTGGCAACCGCTTTTGAGGGAATGAAGGAACATAATGCCACACCACTAAGGCCTAACAATAACTGCCTACGGGCAGGACATATTAAAGTCACATGATCACCTTTTGTATGCTTTTTGGTCACTAGTAAGGCAAATTATACTGAATAAGCCCTAAGATCAAGTTTTGCCAACCCCATTCTGAGTAGGATTTCAAAATGCCAAGCGAGTTCAGATGCTTATCTTGCTCAACTTTACAGCACAAAAACGTTAATGTTGTTCCAAAACCGTGGCAGGCACAGCATTCGTCAGCTCAGGTTCCAAATCATAAATGTCGCGACGGTATTGCTCCTGCCCACTATCGTCTAACCATGCAGTCCAGTAAACCAGATGCACGGGCAACTTTTCGGAAAGTGAAAACCACTGAGGTTCAGTAATACCAGGGGCTAACTTGTCCCATAAACGTTTGTCTTTTACTAAATGCTCTTTAAACCACTGGGCTAATTCAGTGGCTTTTTCAATACGAATACACCCAGATGATAGTGCCCTATCGTCCTTTTTAAAGAGACTTGGCTCAGAAGTTCCATGTAAATAGACACTGAAACTGTTATCAAAGTGAAACTTATATTTACCTAATGCATTCTTCGCCCCAGGGCGTTGTACAAGCTGATAGGGAAACGAAGCGCTGGCTAAGGCCTGCCATTCCTCTGGCATGCGTTGTACCCGTTGACCGTTATAATCGTACACATCAAATTGACGTTCATTAAGATAATGACCATTTCGCTGAATTTGCGGCAGAATGTCCCGCCGTAAAATGCTGCTAGGCACTCGCCAACTAGGGTTAAGCACCACGCTAGAAATCTGACTGTCCAAAATCGGTGTTTGCCGAGAAGATTTACCCACAATGACCTTGGAACTTAACACTGGCGTACCATTATCGACCAACGTCATCTCAAAAGCGGGCACATTAATCAGCAAATAACTCGGCTCTAATTTACGTTCAAACACTCTTTGTCGAATAGTGTTTTTAGCTAATAGTACCGCCCTCGCCCTTGGCGATTGGTTCACCCAAAATAAGGTCTGCTTACCTATCACCCCGTCCTGTTTTAGCCCATGCTTTTGCTGAAAGCGCTTAATGCCAATCATAAGTTCTTCGGTATAAACTTGATTCACTCTAGGCTCAGTGGCTAAGTCTCCCAATATCCACATACGCTTTGCTATGGTATCAACGATCTGATGACTCATTCCTAAGGTTAACTTTTCATCTAGCACTAAAGTTTCCCATGGTTCAATTGTGTCCAATTGCACTAAATGGGCGATTTGCTTAAGCACCCTTTGATATTGGGGATCCACTGGAATAACGGATGAAACAGTCCCTGGAGCTCCAGCGTTGTTACATTCAGCGGATGTCATCACATAATGCCAGTAACCGGTAACATCAGCTTGGATTCGTACTAAATCAGCAGTAGATGAGGTATTAGGAGAAAGTGTTAAGTCACGATAATGCTGGCCAAATACTGGATTAACGCCGGCGAGATCCAATAGCAACACCTGTGGCACTAAGGCCGCAAGCGGCAGCACAGCAGTAAGATCTTCAGCGTTACCCTCAAGATTTGGCTGCGCAGCAATACTCGAATTTGATGTTAGGGATTGAGCGCCATCAGCTGCACTTACCTTTAGCACTAACATCACTGGAATACAGAAAAAAAGGCTGAATAATAGTTGCGCGAGATTACGCATGGTCGGCATCGGGTTAATCTGCTGTGCTTTCAAGTTCGCGATGTTGAACTCCTGCTCTATCAATTTGAGTTCTCTCACGTTTAGCGTTACACGCATGGATGGGGGCAAATAACGAATGATCTTTTTCAATATCATAAATACTCCCTTAGCTATTTTTAAGGTCACCTGAGAGCCAGCGGTTATATCAGTCAACAACACTGTTATATGACTATTCCATGGAGATCAATTAATTACTAGGGGTTAACTCCAGATAATGAAAAGAAAAATGCCACTGAGGTCGTCAGTGGCATTGATATCAAACAAACTCGCATAAATATGCTGAGCAAGTGCTCGTTAGCAAAAAGACACGAGATCTTCTTCGACAAATTGCTCTGGTAATTTCTGTAGGCTACGTAACATCAAAGGATTTGCCAACACCATCGCCATTTCTTGACGATTGAGTAAAGCTAATGCGCTCTGTTGACAACGAGCTTCATGCACCTTCACATGCACTATGGCTTCCATCGCTTCAATTGGTGTACCCGCAGCACGCAAAGGCTGTTTATCCACCATGGCTAAATGCAATTCCATCAACGCAGGGTCTTTAAGTACCTGTGCTAACGTCCAAGGCTCAGCAATGTGTCTTTGGTAAGCGGCGCGCGCTTCTTGCGCTTGCAGACAAATTTGCGCAGGGTTACGTTCTTCTGGTGTTGCAAGAATACCAGCACGCTTGAACACTTCGCCAATTTTAACTGAACCTGTCCATGCCGAAATAGGCACAGCAATCCACAGACCGATCAACGCCGGACTCATCCAAGCTAACAAAGTCAAAGAATCCAAAATAGCCGCATAACCTAACATCACACCTGCCAGCATATGCCAGCGGTGACGATAGATTAACGTCATCCAAGGCATACTGCCGTCATCACGACGTTGCGGCGACCAACCACTGTCACGCCCCATCAGAATTGACATCACAGCACCACAATGGATAAACATCATGATAGGTGCAATCAGCGCTGAAAGTATAACCTCAAAGATCACACTGAATATCGCTTTAATTCGACCACCAACACTGCGAGCAAACTCACCGTCTTTAAGCAGCAACAAGACACCGAATACTTTAGGGCCAAACAAAACCCCCATAGTAATGTAGAACAATCTTAATGCCCTATCCGAGTCCATGATGGGCCAAGTCGGGAACAGTGAAAATTGATCGGTGAAATATTCAGGTCGAATAAAGTGTGCCTGCAGGGCTAACATCAAACCAGTCAAAATCAACATCAACCAGAAAGGAGATGACAAATAAGCCATGATACCCGTCAGTAAATGTAAACGGCTTACCCAGTGCAAACCTTTAGTCGGCAAAATACGCGAATGCTGCAAGTTACCTTGGCACCAGCGACGATCACGCACGGCTAAGTCGATAATCGACGGTGGACATTCTTCGTATGAACCCGGTAAATCATAGGCAATAACCACACTCCAGCCCGCACGGCGGATCAGCGCAGCTTCAACAAAGTCATGGCTCATGATATGACCACCAAAAGGTGGCTTACCCTTAAGGTTGGGTAATCCCGCTGCGGTCATAAAGGCTTCGGTGCGGATAATGGCGTTGTGGCCCCAGAAGTTACCTTCTTTTTGTACCCACCAGCCTAACCCGGTACCAATTACCGGACCATAAATACGCGCCGCAAATTGCTGTAAACGGGCCATTAAAGTGGTGCCATTGATCAACGACGGAATCGTTTGGATCAAACCCGCATCAGGATCGGCCTGCATGCGCTGAGCTAAGCCAGTGATGGTTGAAGACTCCATCAAACTGTCGGCATCAAGCACTAACAAGTGATCATAGCGCGACCCCCAACGACGGCAAAAATCGGCTACGTTACCCGCTTTACGGGCGACGTTTTTACGACGGCGACGGTAATACACCCGCGAATGCTTATGGGTTTCTTGACGTAACACCAGAAACGCCTGCTCTTCGAGCAAAGCAATATCGGGATCGGTAGTATCACTTAAGATAAACCAATCAAAAGCATGACCATGACCCGTTTGCGACAAGGTTTCAGCCATTACTGAAACCGCCGAGAATACCCTATCAGGAGATTCGTTATAGGTCGGCATCAAAATCGCGGTTCGCGTATGCAGTTCAGTCACTTGCAAATCTTTTGCCCGCGGTTTTCGCAGTAAAATTAAAAAACCTGCAATACCGCTACAAAACGCCAAAGCAATCCAGCAGAAGTTAACCGCAAACAGCACTAGCACTAAATATTCCAGAGGAGTAATTCCGCCAATGCTAAATACCGCCCCCATTTCATAGATAGCAAACAAAGATAATAATAAAGCCCCACCCACCACAAACACACGACGGTAGGTACGCGAGCGTACCCCATCAGCCACAGTGCTACGGCGAGGGAATCCCTCTGGCATCTTACTTAAATTTTGGGGTTCCATAGCGCCAGGCCGTTCATTTGGCATAGCACTACCACCCACGAGGACTTCCGTCTCGAGTACCGAGTTATCGGATACAGTCATATCATGTTGCTCCGTCATGAACCTTAAAGCGTCCAGCGATAGAGCCAGGTTTCAACCTGACGAGGAGTTGGGAACTTAAGTTCAGCGCGCAGTTCGATAAGATCTTTATCTTCTGGCTCTAATTCAAAAGCTAAGCGATAGCCATTTTTAGCGGCATTACGGGCAATCACCACGTTCGTGACCACACCACCAGAAGCTTCAACTTTAGCGACTGGCATTTCATCTGTCATCGGACCTTCAACTTGATAGTCGACCACAAATAAACGTCTTGGAGTCGCCTTAGCAATATCGGCACGACCACTGGCAGAGCGAGAAATATGTACGGCACCGACTTTCGCAGCAGGTTCTTCACCCCAACTCATGCGATAGGCAAAATGAAATTCACCGCCAGCAGGAATAGGCTGACGTGGTTTCCAATAACTAACAATGTTGTCATGAATTTCAGACTCTGTCGGAATTTCAGTCAACACCACTGAACCTTGCCCCCAATTACCCACAGGCTCAATCCATAGGCTTGGGCGACGTTCGTAATGGGCTTCTAAATCTTGATATGACGCATAGTCACGCTCACGTTGGATCAGACCAAATCCCTGAGGCGAGTTGTCAGAAAACGCACTGACTTGTAACTGACGTGGATTAGCCAATGGGCGCCATAAATGCTCACCACGACCATTTAACATCAATAAACCATCAGAATCATGTACTTCAGGTCTAAAATCATCGGTGTCGTGACGACCATTGAGTGAATGTAAGAACATGCTAGTGCTGGGTGCTAAACCAACTTTGCTCAGCTCAACTCGAGGAAACAGTGTCGCTTCTACATCAATCAAGGTGTTATCACCGGGACGGACAGAAAAAGTATAAGCACCTGCTACGCTTGGGCTATCTAGCAAGGCATGCACAACAATCAAGTTGCTGTCATTGTGTGGACGCTCAACCCAGAAGGCGCGAAATATCGGGAATTCTTCCCCTTCAGCGTCAGCCGTTTTTAACGCCAAACCACGGGAAGATAAGCCATAGGCGTTACCTTTACCTAAAGCGCGGAAATAACTCGCACCTTGGAATACCATAAGCTCGTCAAATACACCATTCGTATTCAATTGGTTATGAATACGAAATCCTGAGTAGCCAATGTCGTCATTCGGCAGCGCTTGAGTAATCACTTCACCCGCGGTGAAATATTTAGGCTCATAGGCTAAGTGCGTTGCATTCTGACCTTCTACAATCGCAATCTCGATCAGATCTTGAAAATAGAAACCACGGTGGAACATTTGCATTTGAAATGGCACGCCCTGATCACGCCAAATAGACGCAGTCGGGTTAAAACGAATATCTCTGTACTCATCGTATGACAGTTTAGCAAGGCCAGCTGGCAAAGGATCTTTGAGGGTCACATAAGGTTTCGCTGCCAAACGTTTTGCAATCTTCACGACAGTTTCGCTATCAAAAGCGCCTGTCTTAGTGAATCTGATTTGATTTTTTGTACTGGGCTGAGAAATCACTTTCGGTGGAGTAACCACAGGAACTGCCTCGGCGGGTTTTGTCTCTTCAGCGTACGCGACACCAGACAGGGCGACTACAGCGCCTAGCGTCAGTGAACATATGAGTGACGAATAAGGTTTGGACGATGGGCAACGCAACAAGCTAACCATAGATAGGTAACCTAAAAAATAAACTAAGAAATCAATGTTTTTTATGTATACAGTGAATTTTTTTCACTCTGATTTAGGGATGAAAAAAAACAGTTGCTTACATATCGCGAAAGATATCAGAAGGAGAAAAAAACTCATAAATAAAGATGCAGTTAACCCCTTCTACACAATACTATTTGAGAATAAGCTTATACCAAAAATGAATATTAAAATAACATTATCATGCTTATTTCTGTTTTCAAAGTTACAAAAACAAATTAAGTGATCCAAATGCTACATTATTGAAAGTAAAATGAGCCTTTTTACACCTCAACTAAGTGTTGATGATCATAGATGAAATATCACAATAAGCGAATCAATCCGTTGGTAAGCCTAAGGATTAACACTAAGACAGCAGGAAAATTCAAAATTTTACCCGCTTAAATGTATCAAAACAACTGAGCTGATGTCACTGAAACTGCGGATCTATTTTAACATTTCATTGCCTGAACTATTTTGGCAGAAAAAGTGTCACAGATAATCCACCTTGATCCCTAGGCGCAATCACTAAACGACCTTGGTGCAATTCTATGATGTGATAGCAGATAGACAAACCTAATCCCGCGCCTATGCCTTCATTTTCATTCACACGATAAAAACGTTCTGTCGCATTGGCAATCTGCGGCTCTGTCATGCCTTGGCCTCGATCCGCGACACAAATACAGATTTCATCATCCAAAGCATGGGCCGACACTGAAATCTCCGATTCCTGTGGACTGTATTTACAGGCATTTTCGATAATATTCTTCAGTACAAGTAGCAAATAAAAACGATCACAGGTCACCGTTAGATTGGATGCGATATCGATATTCCATTCATAATCTGTGATTTGTGGCATTAATTGATTAAGCGCATCTTCGACCATAGGCAAAATGGCGTGGGATGACACATTAAGCTCATTAATCGAGTCCACCCTTGCTAATACGAGTAATTGTTCAACGGTATGACTCATGTGCACTACGCCAGCATCTATCGCAGCTAAATGGAATTTCTGCTGCGGATCATCATCAATCAGACTCTCTAAGCCATGTTGATGTAATTTAATCACAGATAATGGCGTTTTAAGCTCATGGGCCGCATCGGCGCTAAAACGACGCTCACGGGCGATAAATCGCGCGATACTATTGATATATAAGTTCAATGCGCGCCGAACAGGGACTAATTCTTTAGGCAATGACATAGTCAACGGGGTCAAATCGTTGGGCGCCCGTCCAATTAATTCTCTTTCAAAGGTTTTTAATGGGCGAAACAAGAGATAAAACAAGAAGCTAACAATAATTAATGTTAAAGGCACTACCATTAAAGGCACAATAACGGCGTTATGCATGATTTGCGATACGAGCTCTTGGCGTACTTCATCCTGTTGAGCTGTGACAATCCAAACATGATTTTTAACCGAAAAAAAACTGAACACATGCCAGAGTTCTCCTTCGAACACTTTCTTATGATAACCCTGTACGAATCGACTGATAGGTTGATGACCAATATTATCCGATAAAACTAAGGCTTCACCCGCCTCACTCCAGATTTGAAACGCCAATTTATGCTCATAGGCCAGTTTCAGCGCATCGGCCTTTTCGGCAAAGGAACTGATCTGGCTATCGGGAACGTGGAGCACTTGGGGTATGACGAGATCCTGAGCTGTTGCATTGGGCTCAGTATGATAGAACAACTCCAACATTTTAGCGGTTTGGAGCATTTGCGCATCGAAGAGTTCTTCGATTTGATGCTTAGAATCCCGAGTGCTCAACCAGCTAGACACAGCGACGGATACTGAAATACCTGACAAAATTAATAATGTCAGTACCAAACGCAGTGAATACACATCTAGCCCCTTTAATCGAATCACTTCTTTTTCCTAACGACTATGCTTCAAGTCATCACTGCGTTATCAGTACCCACAAACGTGGAGCTTGTCACTTAACGCTTAAAATTAATTTATTTCAATCAAGGTATAGCCAATTCCACGCACGGTTTTGATTAATTCATTGGCAAGTTTTTTGCGCAGATGGTGGATATGCACTTCTATTGAATTACTGCCGACTTCATCCCAGCCATAGGTTAACTGTTCTAACTGGCTGCGGGTCAATACACGCCCTGCCGACTGAGCGAGTTCGAGCAGTAATTGAAATTCACGCCGTGAAAGCAGCACATTTTGATCGCGAAATGTCACTTCACGGGTATTTAAATCGATACACAAAGCACCAATAATCAAACTGTTGTGATCGAGCCCATACTGACGCCTGACGATAGCACGAATGCGCGCGGCTAATTCACGCACATCAAAAGGTTTACCGAGATAATCATCGGCGCCCATGTCTAAACATTCGAGCTTAGTGTCAAAATCCGTATTAGCGGTCAGAACTATTGTGGGAATTGACACTCCCTGCTGGCGCCAAGCTTTAAGTAACTCTTTACCATTACCGTCAGGCAATCCCAGATCGAGCACTATGGCACTGAAGCTTTCATTTTTAACCCCCAGCAAGGCTTGCTGATAACTATTAAGGTGATCAACTTGCATACCCAGCTTTGCCAAACTCAAGCAAATCCCTTGGGCTAATAACTCATTGTCTTCAACCAACATAATACGCATTCAATGTCCTTAACTGAGCCCTAACGGAAAATACTGAACTTAACATCTTGTTGCTGTAAAAAATCTTCCGCGTCTCGCCCCTGCAGCATAGCCATAGTGGCGAGCATACCTGCAGTCACGCAGTTTGGCCCTAACACAGTCACAGAGCGCGGCGCATGGATAACGGGATAGCCAGTGCGTGGGTCGACAATATGGCCGTAACGCTTGCCATCGACTTCAAAAAAGCGCCGCGTATCGCCACTGGTCGCTAATGCACCCTGACTAATCGCCAGTACACTCGCAGCGTGGTCAAGGTGTCGTGGATCTTCAATTCCCACTTGCCATGGCGTCACTTTGGACACGGGACAAGCGATATCACCGCCAAAATTCACTAACACTGGAATGTCTGGATAACATTCGGCTAACTCATAGGCGACTCTGTCGACCGCATATTCTTTTGCGATACCACCAAAATCCAATTTCATACCTGTTGGCATCTCAATATGACGCGAATCAAACTCGATGCGCTCAAACCCCACTAAGGCTTTCGCGGCAAGTATGCGGCCATGTTCGGGCAATTGGGCTTTGGGATCAAAGCGCCACAGTTCCATTAACGGCCCAGCAGAAATATCAAAGAGTCCATCACTGAGCTGAAAACATTGTTTAGCAAAAGCCAATAACTGCCAGGTTTCTTCATCGATAAGCTGCTTATGACCATTGGCATGGTTTAATTGCCACAGACAATTCTGCGCGATAAAGCGACTGTACTTATGTTCGATACGCAGCGCCTCAGTGACAGCCATGTCCAACATATCGTCTACAATATCAAGTTGATCGCACCCAATGAGTATTTCACAGGGACTCGCCATGGCCCTAAATTCACCCACATAACCCCAATCACGGCGTTGCAACGAATAAGGTGCGGTCTTTAGGGACGATGTCGACATCATAAATCACCTCTTCACATGGCATCCCACTGGGATTCCGATTGAATAAGTTCAGGCGCAAATTGAGTATGGGTAGCTAAGCTACCCATACAGTTTAACGCCTTGCTACCTGAGCCAGTAGCATTATTTCGTATTAAAAAGAATAACTAAACTGTGCTGTAATTGCCTTCTGAGTCGGAAACAGATCGAAGTTTTGCAGCTCTCCAGGAATCGTAGCGCCGTTATTTTTCGGGTCCTGTTGGTAATACTCTAAGCGATACGACATCTCATGACCGCCTGATAATCTATGGCCAAATTTAACCCCAATCGTATATGCCGACATATCACCGATACGATAATCGGCACTAGCAAACTCAGGCAGTGGCGTATCCGCCATCAAGAAAGGTTGATAGAAGTTAGCCGCAGTTTGTTTGTAATAGCGCAGATGTAATTGTCCATAGAAGTTGCCCGTAAAGTAATAACGGTAATGGGTTTCTAAGGTATGTGATGTGAGGTCCCAGTCATCGGTATTATAACGATAGGAAAAATCCACCACACCCGCATCTAATGCGCCTTTGGTCATCACGTAAAAACTGTGCTTCAAGCGCGAATCGGGGCGGCTCTCATACAATAAATCCTGAGTAATGCCGTTGTTATCCACCACACTGAGCACCTTGTAGGGATCCGTTAAATAGCCATTCACACTCGACAAGCCGTAATTGGCCTGCAACAACCAGCGCTGACTAAGCACTTGGGTGATACCTAACATCACATCCGCGGTCTGCTTATTATCACTGCCACCTTGACGAGTCGCATCGAATGCGCTTCGATAAGCTTCCTCACTGGTGAAGTTATCGCGAATGACCATCGAAGATAAATCCACCGGACGACCGCCAACGGGGTCAACCACATCGAAACTATAAGCCGTACCTAAAAATAAAGTGGTGTTGTCTTTATTAAACCCTCGCTCAATTCCGGCATTGATGCCCATTGACATATAATCAAACTCTTTCGAGCCATATGCGCCAACATTGAGTTTCCAATCTGGTGTTAGCACTTCACTCCAACCGACATTGGCTTGTACGCGAGTATCGTGAAAGGTGTCATCTAACGGCGTTTCCCCCGCTGAAACATGATATTGACCATTACCAGATGGTCGAGTAAACGTTTGGCTGGTACTTTGGGCCACAGCGCCCGATGCTGAAGGTCCCGTTAGACTGTCAACCACGAGTTTGAGATCCAGCACACTGTCATCGCCAAAGGCTTTTTGCGCTGTACCTATGGCTTCGATGGCTTGTACTCTATCTTGCTCACCGTAATACATTAACGCAGCATCGATCTTCCAGTCGTCAGCTTTTTTAGATAATTCAGTCGCATGGCCACTTGTTGCAAACAGTCCACAACTGGCTAATGCGAGAGCACCCGCTATCTGCTTCGATTGTCTTGTATTTATTTGGTTCTTTTTTTGGGTCATAGCTGACAACACCTGTAGGTCACTTCCATCTATTCAATACCGCGGGATTTCGCCCCAGATTTTAGAACATCTGCTCGTCACATTTGTTTTAGTACGTCTGTTCATTACATCTGTGCGTTACATTTATTCGTAACATCTAAAGGCAAATAACACCAACGGAGAGTTTAGTTACAGCCACATCCGCCACCGGCAAATGCACGACCGCCGCTACTGCCTTCTTTACTAAAATAAATATGATCATCGAGTGCAAGATCGAGCTTCTCACTGTCGAGCGCCATATCGCTGCGGGCCAACTGGCCTTTCTCCCACGGCTGCACTCCTAAACTTGAACATCCACTCAAACCTATGATGAGCGTTACTGCGACTAATGCGGGTTTAAGCATAAATTACTCCTTCAGTAAATTGACGAGCTCTTGCTCGTATTCAGCGGTTTTATCGGCATAAAAGCCAACATGATGCTGTACTAACTGACCTTGTCGATTGAACATAAAACTGCTCGGCATGCCCAGCAAATCGAAACTGCGCGCGACATCACCTTCTGAATTGAAACGCACTGAAAAATTGGCAGGGACTTGTTTTAAGAATTCTTGGGCTAACTCGTTATCTGTATCTAGATTGATTGCCACGACGGCCAAACCTTGATCTTGATACTTTTTTTGGATCTCATTCATCCAAGGAAACGATTTACGGCAAGGGCCACACCAGGATGCCCAAAAATCGACATAGACGACTTTGCCTTTAAACTCACTCAGGGAAACAGCTTGGTTTTGCGCGTTAAACACTTGATAGTCCAGCGATGGCGCGGCTTGTACGCCTGCGGCCAATAAACTGAGTAACAATAATATTTTCTTCATAGCATATTCCGCATTAACGATTACGTTCGAATCTATTAACTGAATCTTAAGGTTTTCTTAAACAAGCTTATATAAGTTTAATTAACCTGCTCGCCCAGACTCACCACGCGAATGAACCATAGTCATCTGCATCGCCTTAATCACATGAGCGCTGATTAAGTGACCGATTTCATCCAAAATGGCAAATGTGAGACATTTTGTCCCATTAGAAAAAGTGAAATCAGATCTGTGTCATGTTAATTAAATGTCAAAATCAGTTCGGTCACATCTCTTAAAAATTCTTGATATACATCAATAATCTTTACACTCCAACGGCCTAAACTGGCACTGTCAATTATGTAAACCCTTACCAATTTACATTTAAATAACAAAAAAGGTTGACCCATGGACACACATGCAGCCCTATATGAACAGGGAAAGGCGCGCTTAGATGCGTTACGCCAATTCGCTCCCCGTCAACAACAATCGCTGATTGAGAAAATGCAACAGCACGGCATTAGTCGCCGTGATTTTATGAAGTGGAGTGCCATGGTGACGAGCATGCTCGCATTACCCCTCCCCTTTAGTAACTTAGTAGCCGAAGCTGCAGAATTAGCCGATCGTGTACCCTTAATCTGGTTACATATGGCCGAATGTACTGGCTGCTCCGAATCTTTAATTCGTACCGATACCCCCAATCTAGACTCACTGATTTTCGATCATATTTCCTTGGAATATCACGAAACCTTAATGGCTGCAGCGGGTTGGCAAGCCGAAGAAAACCTCGAACATGCACTCGAAACCTACAAGGGCCGCTATTTACTGGCCGTTGAAGGGGCGATTCCGACTGCAAATAACGGCAGTTTCTTAACTGTGGGTTGTAAAGGCCACACGGGATTAGAAATCATCAAGCATGCTGCAGAAGGCGCCGCCGCGATTATCTCTGTTGGCACTTGTGCGGCGTTTGGTGGGGTGCAAGCCGCTTATCCAAACCCAACGGGGGCTAAAGGCGTGCATGAAGTGGTCAGTAAACCCGTGATTAACTTAGGCGGTTGCCCACCGAGTGAAAAGAACATAGTCGGCACTTTGATGTACTTCATCATGTTCGGAAAATTACCTGCGCTGGATATGTTTAATAGACCTAAATGGGCTTACGGCGCACGGGTACACGATAACTGTGAACGCCGCGGCCGCTTCGATGCCGGTGAGTTTGTTGAAGAATTTGGCGATCACGGTGCGAAAGAAGGCTACTGCCTTTATAAAGTCGGTTGTAAAGGTCCTTACACCTACAACAACTGCCCAACCGAGCGCTTTAACCATCACACTAGCTGGCCAGTACTCGCTGGACACGGTTGTATGGGTTGCTCAGAACCTAACTTCTGGGACGATATGGCTGACTTTGAAAAACCCCTTGGCCGTCAACTCCTCCATGGATTGGATGCGACCGCAGATACTATTGGTGCGGTGATTTTAGGCGCGACTGTGGTGGGCATTGGAGCCCATGCCGTTGCCAGTATTTTTGCCAAACCGCTGGAGGAATAACCCATGAGCAAGCGCGTTGTTATCGACCCTATCACACGTATCGAGGGTCACTTACGTATCGAAGTCGAAGTTGATGAAAATAACGTCATCAACAAGGCTTGGTCATCCTCCACACTTTGGCGCGGTATTGAAGTCATTCTCAAAGGCCGCACGCCTATGGATGTTGGCCTTATTGTGCAACGTATCTGTGGCGTATGTACCTATTCCCACTACCGCTGCGGTACTGAAGCGGTTGAAAATGCGTTAGGAATTCAAATTCCATTGAACGCAAGATACTTACGTTCATTAATGCAAACCTCTTTATACATGCACGACCATATTGTCCATTTTTACCATCTACACGGCTTAGATTGGGTTGATGTGGTTTCTGCACTGAGCGCCGATCCTGCTAAAGCGGCACAAGTTGCCCTGAAATACACAGACCATCCCATAGCGGCGGGTGAAGGTGATTTAAAAGCGGTACAAGAAAGAGTTAAAGGCTTTGTCGAAACGGGAAAATTAGGTCCATTTGCCAACGCTTATTGGGGCAACGGCACCTATAAATTTACCCCAGAGCAAAACCTTATCGCGCTATCTCACTACCTTAAAGCGCTTGAAGTACAACGTGTTGCGGCAGAAATGCTAGCCATATTTGGTGGTAAATCACCACATCCACAATCCGTTGTTGTCGGTGGTGTAACTTCGGTGCGCGACATGCTCAGCCCTGCTCGCCTACAGGAATGGAAGCAAAAACATGCGACAGTAACTGACTTTATTCTGCGTGCCTATCAAGCAGATATCGTGATGGCGGCCGAAGCCTTTGGTACTGAACCTAGCGTGTTGGGCGGCGTAAACGTGAAAAACTTCATGGCGACCGATGACTTTGTGTTAGCCAATGGCGAATACATGTTTAATCAAGGCGTGATCATGAATGGCGACCTTGCTGGCGTCAGTGATGTGAATCCAGATCTGATTGCCGAAGACGTCAGCCACGCTTGGTATAGCGCCGATGCACCGCAACATCCCTATGACGGTACAACGATTCCTAATTACACTGGTTTTGTTGAACGCGACACTGTCTACGGCAAATTGCCAACACTGGATGGTGATGGCAAATACTCATGGGTGAAATCTCCCCGTTATCAAGGTGAGCCTGTCGAAGTGGGTCCACTCGCCTGCCTATTGGTGAGTTATGCCCGCGGTAACAAGGTGGTCGTGGATTCGGTCAATGGCCTGCTCGCTCGCACAGGTCTACCCGTAGCGGCTCTATTTACCACTTTAGGTCGCACTGCAGCCCGTATGTTGCAGACAGTCATCGTCGCCCAAGAAGGGTTAAAAACCTTTGATGCGCTGCTGACGAATATCCAGTCCGATGAATCTACCTATGTAAAACCCAATATTGATCCAAATAAAGAGTATGTAGGTCACGCTATGATCGAGGCGCCACGCGGCATGTTAAGCCACTGGATCCGCATTAAAAATGGAGTGATTGAGAACTATCAAGCCGTGGTACCGACGACCTGGAACGCAGGTCCTGTGGATGCCAACGGAAAAATGGGTCCCTATGAAGCCTCTTTAATTGGCTTGAAACTGGAAGATCCTACTAAGCCCCTTGAGGTGATACGTATTATTCACTCATTTGACCCTTGCATGGCGTGTTCTGTACACGTGATGGATTTCAAAGGCCAAGCATTGAGCGAGTTCCGTGTCAGTCCCAATGGTCAATAATCGAGGGAGGGAACGCAAAATGAACCATTCTGCAACCCGCATTCGGACACTGATTTTTAGTCCGGCAATACGGATTTTTCACTGGCTCAGGGCACTGTCAATTCTGGTGCTAGTGATCACCGGATTCTATATTGCTTGGCCGTTTCTGGTGGCGCCTGAAAGTACGGACGTACTCGTACAAGGCTGGATCCGCTTCGCTCATCTGATTTGCGGTTTTGTACTAACCGCAATCACCTTAGTCCGCTTCTACCTGTATTTTTTCAGCCGAAGCGACATTGAGCGGCGCTCATTTCGCGATGTGATGAGTGTAAAAAGCTGGATCACTCAGCTGAAATCTTACTTATGGATGGGGCACTTACATAAAGCCGGTGTCTATGGACCGCTGCAATTTGTGACTTATGTAGCAATCTCACTGGTCGCTCTTGTGATATGTATAACGGGTCTGGTGTTGTATGCCAATGTGTATCACCAAGGTTTAGGTGGCATGCTTTGGGGCAGCGCCGCTTGGATCACGGCACAAATGGGTGGGCTAGCACAAGTTAGGATTTGGCATCACTACCTTACTTGGGCATTTGTTATCTTTGTGGTTATCCACGTCTATATGGCGGTTTGGTCAGGGATACGCTTCAAACATAACTCAGTTGACTCGATTGTCTCTGGCTATGACTACCCAAAGCCAGACTCACACCACTAGGAGTCCAATGAAGATATTGCTACTCGGTATTGGCAATGTCCTGTACGCCGATGAAGGCATCGGCGTACATTTTGTCAATTATATAGCTGATAATTATCAGTTTACCCATGAGTCCCACCAGCTAAAGCTGCTCGACGGCGGCACCTTGGCTCAGGGACTTATCCCTATTATTTGCCAATACGATTATTTAATCGTGGTCGATACTGTTAACGCCAATGGCGTAGAAGCGGGCGAAGTCTACTTCTTCGATTTTGATAAGGCACCCAAGGAAATCGACTGGCAAGGCAGCGCCCATGAAGTCGAAATGCTGCAAACCCTCAATATGATGGAAATGGTTGGCGACAGGCCTAAAACCTTTGTGCTGGGCGTCACCCCAACCGTGCTCGAACCTATGGTGCTAGGCTTGACCCCTAAAGTCGCCGCCGCGGTACCTTTAATGGAATCAAGCTTGTTATCCCACTTAGCCTCCCTTGGGTTCACTGCGACGCGTGTTGCCGAGCATAGTATCGACTCGCTGATCCCTGACTCTTATAAACGTGGCGTTACTACTGGTGAAAGTATATAGAAGATGAAAAACATCAGATTTGATTTTACCTGCTCACGTCAGGTGCCTTTGTACGCACATTTATGTAATCAATACCTAAATTATGATGAACTAAATATCAGCATAGGCTGTGATGGTCAACATAGCTCAGGTCAATATAGTGGCCAACATGACTTTGGCCCCCAAAGCTATTTTATTGAAGCTCAGGGCGAGCAAAACCAACTAGAACAATTGGCCGATGCCATTGCCGCGGACTTTTTGATTTCCGCTTGGTTGATTGACTCTAGTATTAAAGTCATCGACGAGCCCCAAGGCAGTAAAACCTTACTGCCCTTTCCACAGTCTGGATCAAGCCCTGCCATAGTGCCTTTTTGCCAGCATTGTTATCCGTTGATTGGCGATAATCAGTCGGCTAAGTTTGGCACACTCGATTTAATTTGCCCTTGCTGCAAGGGCGAAACACAATTAACGTCCGCACAAAAAGCGTTAACCTTGTCAGATATTAAAGCCATGGCACAGGGACTGCTGACACAAGGCCCACTGACATTAGCGGCCGCCGATAATCTGCAACTTAGTCTGACACCGTTTGCTCAGCCCTTAGGCGAGCGGCCACAACTGTTAATTTGTAATCCCAATACGCTAAACGCCCATTTCTGCCTGAACGATGCGCAAGTGCTCGCGCTTTCGAGTATTGAAAAGCCACTTATCTGCGCGAGACCCACGCAAGAACACGACAAACTCAGTGCGCCACTGTACGACATTTGCTTTGCCTACAGCCGAGTGATCTTAGTGCTCGGGGAAGTATTACGACAAAAAGGGATCGATTGGGTTTACATTAAAGGGCCGCATAATAGGCCGAAGCTAGCGTGGGTCGATGGTGCTTGGGCACAAATCGCCAGTCACGATTTAAGCTCAACACAGTTTCAAACCAAGCACTTTATCGCTCCAGAACCCTTAAGGGGAAAAGTCAGTTTTCACGGCTATCAAGCCCAATGGCAAGCGGCGAAACGTTCACGATCGCACCAAGGCGAACTGAGTGTGGCAGTATTGACTCAAGTACCGTCAAGTGAAGACAGTGATATTCATTGCACTAGTATGCTAAGCGATAATAATCAAAATACAGTCAACACAGAAAATCACACCCTTGCAGACGCTGCGCTATTTAGTGCGCTGCTCAACGGTAAATTTACCAGTCATAAACAGGCAAAAAATGCCGCGGTCATTTACTTAAGCCATACCCACGCCAGTCAAATTGTCACCTGCGATAATAAGGGCGACACCGAACTCTTCTTTGCCCTGCCCGAGCTGCCCGATAACGGTTACGAAATCTTCCATCAACTGGACAGCAGTCCGCAAAAAGCCGTAGCGCAAAAATTTAAGAGCCTGTTCCCCGAAGATTACCTAAAACTTTTAAGCCTAAAGCTTCACGGCAAACGGGACAACTTGCAAAGTTTGTGGGCAATTGCCGCCATTTTAATTGGCCTCAATCCCCAAGATGAAACGCAAAGCCAAGCAAGGCTCAGCGATGCACTCATGGCCGCCGCCATGCGCTACCACGGTGCTAATGCACCGCGTATCGATTATCCGCTGACCAAAGGTGAAGCCCACCGCAGCCTAAATTGGTGTAAAACCTTAGGCACTGTCTTAAGTTTTCGTATTGCGGGTAATGACGATCCGAGTCAGCTCGCCTTTGCGATGCAAGACTCGCTGGCGGACTATTTATCTAACTGGATCGAGCATATCGACTTAAATATCGGCGTGCACAATATAGCCTTAGCGGGCAATGAATTAATCAATGAAACCCTGTGCAAACGCATCAGCTTACGCTTAGGCAAAAACTTTCCATTGGTGATCAATCGCAGCCTAGATTTAGACGGCGATAACTTAGCCGTTGGGGCACTTTACGTTAAGCAGCGCCAACTGAATGCCCATGATTAGGAGGCCAAAAGTTAAGTCACAACGCATGAAGCCACATAGGCATAATAGTCGCCACAAAAAGCACAGTGACCTGCAGATAAAACGAAGGCTCGCGTTGGAATACCTTGTCCACAAGGGAGCCACGTTAAAGCGTTGTCAGTTGCAGATCACTGGCATAGTACAAGGGGTGGGATTTCGCCCCTTTGTCTATCGTTATGCCCTTGAGTTTCAACTGACGGGCACAGTGCTCAACAATGCCAAGGGCGTGACCATTGAGCTGCAAGGTAATGATGAAAACCTCACTCGCTTTATCGCAGTACTCAATACCACCCCGCCGCCACTCGCCCGTATCGACAATATCAGCCAAATACCACTGCCGATTTTATTAAGCGAAACCACGTTTGAGATTATAAAAAGCGACAGCCATGAGGACGATGACCCAAGTTCACCGATAGGTGCACTGGTGGCGGTATCGGCGGATAAAAGCACCTGCCAAGATTGCTTGAACGATATGCATAATCCTGATAACCGTCACTTTGGCTATGCCTTTACCAACTGCACTAACTGTGGCCCTCGATACACGATTATCAATGCTTTACCCTATGATAGACACCACACCGCCATGGCCGATTTTGACATGTGTCCCGAGTGCGCCAAAGAATATCAAAACCCACTCGACCGTCGCTACCATGCTCAGCCCATAAGTTGCCCCGCCTGTGGCCCCAGACTCAGTTTAAAAACACCGCAAGGGGAATACATCCTTCCCAATGCCTCAAATCTCAGCGCACCTGAATTGAGTACGGACCTTGCGGTACTGACAGCAGCGGCTGACAGATTACGCCAAGGGCAGATTCTGGCAATTAAAGGATTGGGTGGATTTCACTTAATCTGTGATGCCCGAAGTGACAATGCCGTCAACGCACTCAGGCTGCGAAAACAGCGCCAAGCCAAGCCGCTAGCGGTGATGATGGCGGATATCACCATGGCGCAGCACTATGTCACAGGGACGGATGCCGAGTGGCGAGTGCTGAGTTCGCAGGAAAGGCCCATAGTGCTGATGAGCAGCCGAGCCGAACATGATCTCAGCTTAGCTGTCGCCCCCAATCTGAATAAACTCGGGGTATTTTTACCCTACACACCGCTACATCATTTGCTATTAGGTCTCTTCAAAGGGCCATTAATTGCAACCAGCGCCAATGTTTCCGGTGAACCTATCATCACTGATTGTGATGAGCTTATTAGTCACTTAAGCCATGTGGTGGATGCGATAGTCGATCATAATCGGCCGATTATTAATGGCTGTGATGACAGTGTGGTGCAAGTGATCCAGCCGCACATGGATTCCTCCGCAGAGGTACAAGTGCTGCGTCTCGCCCGCGGCTATGCGCCCTTAAGTTTTCCACTTGATACACCGCTAACCCAATCAATTTTAGCCGTGGGCGCACAGCAAAAAAATGCCATCGCCTTAGGCTTTGGCAATAATGTGTTTTTAAGTCCCCATATTGGCGACCTGTTCAGTGTCAGCGCCGAGCACTATTTTGAGCGCACCTTAGCCACTTTTGCTCGGTTGTATCACTTTACGCCAAATCTTATTATTCGCGATAAACACCCAGATTATGCCCCGTCACGCTGGGCTGAAATGCACTCAAACTCGACTGTACAACTCAGCGATACCCGTCAAAATCAATGTTTATCAGTGCAACACCACCATGCCCATGTGCTCAGCGTAATGGCGGTTAATCAATATAGAGATCCCGTATTGGGCTTTAGTTTTGACGGTACTGGGCTTGGCGACGATGGCAGTTTATGGGGCGGTGAAGTGCTATTAACTACGCTCGATAAAGCGCAGCGACTGGCCCATTTTGAGCCCATAGCGCTGCTAGGTGGCGAGCAAGCCATTAAGCACCCCGTGAGGTTGTTACTGGCATTATTATTCGAGCAAATGAGCCTCAATGCTGTACTCGCATTGCAATTACCTATATTAAACAACATGCACCCAAACACTCTGACTAACTTACATAAGATCTGGCAGAACGGCAGTGCGATAAAAACCTCCTCTGTCGGACGACTGTTCGATGCCCTCGCCTGCGCCTTAGGCTTAATCGAAACCACACTGTTTGAAGGTCAAGCGGGCATGGCGATAGAAGCCGCGGCCAATCGCGCCGATGCATTAGCCCTTGAAGTCATTTCGCTTAACTTACCTCTTGACATCGACCAGTGGCGCAGCAGTGAGATGTTCAAGCAAATTGTTGAATTGATTACAGCACAACCGCTAACAGACAATAGATGCTATGCCATCGCCCGCGCCTTTTTACACACATTAGGTGATGCTATCTGTGATTATACTGCCCAGTATCAACACCTCCCAACCGTGCTCTGCGGTGGCGTATTTCAAAATAAATATCTATTGGAATACTGCCTGAGCAAGCTCAGCGCCCAAGGAAATAAAGTGTTATCCAGTCAACAGATCCCCATCAATGATGGCGGCATCGCCCTAGGCCAACTTTGGTATGGCATTCATCAGAGTCAATAACCTTACTTATTTGATAACCCCTGATGTTCGCTCGCCATTTTTATCCCCATAAACCTGACGAACATCAAAGATCCGTAGCGCAATTTGTATCACACTCAACATTAGCGTAACCAAATTAACGATTCGTACATCAATCATTATTTGTCAGGCAAAGTCCTTGTACTCTGCCGATACAAGGAGAGGTAAAATGTGTAAAGACTGCGGCTGCTCCCTTACCCGCCACGACCATGATCATCTAGGCGCGCATGCCCATAGCCATGAGCATAATCATGACCATTCACATACTCATGAGCATAGCCATCAAGAGTTACACACAAATCCTCAGTTAAACGATAAAAAAACCTTGTCAGTCATCCACAAAATTTTAGATAAAAATGATGTCGAAGCAGGTCATAACCGCGCCCACTTTGAGGCACATAACATTACTGCCTTCAACATCATGAGTAGCCCGGGCAGTGGCAAAACCACCCTATTAGAAAATCTCAAAGAATACACTAAGCTCAACTATGCGGTGATCGAGGGCGACTTAGAAACCTCCCGCGATGCCGACCGCCTCATCGCTAAAGGCATTAAGGCCTATCAAATTCAAACGGGCAGCGCCTGTCACCTCGACGCCTTTATGGTGCACGGTGCCCTACATCATCTGCCGCTTGAAGGACTCGATATTTGCTTTGTCGAAAACGTCGGTAATCTCGTCTGCCCAGCCAGTTATGATGTGGGCACTCACAAAAATATCGTGCTGCTATCAGTGCCAGAAGGCGATGATAAGATTGAAAAATATCCTGTGATGTTCCGCCGCGCCGATGTAGTTTTTATCACTAAGTGCGATCTACTGCCCTATTTTGATTTCAAGATGGACGAAGCCAGAGCGCAGCTTAAAAAACTCAATCCAGCAACTCAAATTATTGAAGTCTCAATTAAAGATGGCGACTCCATGCAGGCTGTAGCCGCTTGGCTTAAAGACAACATTCGAGGTGCACAATAATGTGCTTGTCCATACCTTCCCAAGTCGTGGCGGTCGATATTGAGCGCCAGAGCGTCACAGTCGACACCTTAGGTGTGCGCCGCGATGTCAGCAGTCATTTAATGAATGAGCCACTGGAAATTGGCGACTATGTACTTATCCATATTGGTTTTGTGATGAACAAAATTGATAAGAAAGATGCGCAGCAAAGCATTGATCTATACAAAGAAATCGTCACTAAGCTTGAAAATGAAGCCATACACTGACCATCAGCAGTGCAGGATTAAATCGCAAGGCGCACCCCTATCGAGTGCACCGAGGAAAAAGCATGCTTGAACTAAAACACCTCTATCAAGGCTTTCGCGATCCCCAAACGATTGCCAATTTAGCACGGGATATTCAGTTAACCGCTAAATTGGTTAAGCAACAAATCAATATCATGGAAGTCTGTGGTGGCCATACTCATACGATTATGAAATACGGCTTGCTAGATTTACTGCCGGATAATATTGAATTTATCCATGGTCCTGGCTGCCCAGTGTGCATTATGCCTAAAGAGCGCATTGACCAAGCCGCGGCGCTTGCCTCCCAAGAAAATGTTATTCTTGTGACGCTGGGTGATATGATCCGCGTGCCTGGTTCTCAAGGCTCTTTAGCCAGTTTTAGGGCCAAGGGCTGCGATATTCGCCCAATTTACGATCCCTTAGATACGCTCAAAATTGCCCGCGATAATCCCGATAAAACCGTAGTGTTCTTCGCCATTGGCTTTGAAACCTCAACCCCAATGACAGCAATTTTGTTACAACTGGCCGAACAAGAAAAACTCGAAAATCTACTATTTCATATCAATCATGTATTAGTGCCCCCCGCAATTGATGCCGTGATGCACGACCCAAAAGCGAGGGTCAACGCCTTTATCGGCCCAGCCCATGTGAGCGTGATCAGTGGCGCAAAAATCTATCGCAGCACAGTCGAAAACTATGGCACGCCCGTAGTGGTCGCAGGATTTGAGCCCGTCGATGTGATGGAGTCGATTTTACGGATTGTGCGCCAAAAAGCCGCGGGTAAAGCTGAGCTCGATATCCAATACAGCCGCGCAGTTTCACAGGACGGCAACCTCACGGCGCAGGCCAAAGTAAATCAATTCTTCAATGTCAGACCGCAATTTCGCTGGCGTGGACTAGGCCCAATCCCCAATTCAGCGCTGCAGCTTAAACCCGAATATGCCCACAGGGACGCCGAACTGCGCTTTAAAGACCGCCTACCTGTGAAGGAAATTGACGATCATAAAGCCTGCCAGTGCGGCGATATACTTCGTGGGCTTGCTAAACCAAAGGACTGTAAAGTTTTTGGCCGCGGCTGCAATCCCGAAACACCCTTAGGCAGTTGCATGGTCAGCTCCGAAGGTGCTTGCAATGCCTATTACCGCTATCAAGGTATCGATATCAAGGAACTACATCATGGCTGATACGCTTAAAGATAAATCCATTCAACTCAGCCACGGCGGTGGCGGCAAAGAAATGAATAAACTGATCCGTGATCTGTTTTTTGCCGAGTTTGATAACCCAATCCTTCGCAGCGAAGAAGACGCTGCCAAACTCGATTTGCACGGTGCCAACGCCTTTACCACAGACTCTTTCACCGTATCCCCTTTATTTTTTGCCGGTGGTGATATCGGCAAACTCGCCATCGCAGGCACAGTCAACGATCTTGCTATGATGGGCGCAGAACCTCAGTATTTGAGTTGTAGTGTGATCATCGAAGAAGGCTTTTCTATCAAGGATTTAACTACGATTGTCCGCAGTATGGCGAAAGAATTAAAACACAGTGGTGCACGGATTGTCTGCGGCGACACTAAAGTCGTACCCAAGGGGTGCGCCGATGGTTTATTTATTAATACCTCAGGCATTGGTCGTATCTTGCGTCCCAATATTTCCGCGGCGAATGTCACCGTGGGCGATGCCATTATTGTCTCCCGTGATATTGGCTGCCACGGTGCAGCGATTTTAATGGCGCGAGAAGGACTCACACTCGAATCGGCATTGCAAAGTGACTGCGCGACGCTCTGGCCGATAGTCGAGCAATTGATCGCCGCCAATATTCCCATTCATGCGATGCGCGATGCGACTCGCGGCGGCTTATCGGCGGTGCTCAACGAATGGGCTGTTGCCTCCAATGTTGGCATCACAGTGAATGAAACCAGTATTCCCGTCAGCGATGAAGTCAAAGGTCTGTGCGAACTCTATGGTTTCGAAGCCATGGATCTTGCCAACGAAGGCACTTTCATCCTCGCCGTTCCCAACGACATCGCCTTAGGTGCGCTCGAGATCATGCAACGCTTTGGGCGCTGTGAGCATGCAGCGATAATCGGCACTGTGAGTGATGATTTAGTGGGGAAAGTCGTGCTAAGAACACCTTGGAATACTAAACGTTATCTCGATCTTCCCCAAGGTGAACTGCTGCCAAGGATTTGCTGATGCACGAATATTCGATTGTGAGTGCCCTGATTGAGCAATGCGAACAGCACGCGCTGGCCAATCATGCCGATAAAATCACCCGAGTGGATATCAAACTGGGAGTCATGAGCGGGGTTGAACCTAGCCTGCTACAAACGGCCTTCGATACGTTCAAGCTCGATGGGATTTGCAAAGAAGCCCTACTCAATATGCAAATTCAGCCGCTAGTGATACTTTGCCAAGACTGCCAGACTGAATCCGTACTGAGTGAGCGCACGGTCGTCTGCCCTGCATGTCAAAGCTTTCGTACTCGCGTACTCGATGGCGAAGATATGTTACTGATGCAACTTGAGATGGAGCAGAACGAGGATTAATCATCCACGATACGCATTGTTAACGACAACGCTATTGATAAAACGCTCTATAAATAAAGAATGCTATCAATAAAGAACGCTCTTCAACACAAAAATGGCTTCGAGCACACAGAGCTCAAAGCCATTTTAAACCACACTATTTCAGTCACGCTACATCAGCTGTAGATAGAAGCTTCACCCTCTGGGCGCGTCTTGAGAACGCGCAGGAACCACATATACTGCTCTGGGTAAGCTAAGATAACTTGCTCGACCACTTTGTTCAGTGCCAACGCCTCATTTTCTTTGCCCACCATGTCTTCAGGCGCAACGGCCGTCATCACAGTGAGATCAAATTGGCGTGACGTTTGATTGTAGCCAATCTTTACTGGCAGCACTTGGGCATTCCCCGCCTGCGCTAAACGCCCAACAACAGGTAGCGTTGCCTTCACTGTGCCTAAAAAAGGCGCAAACACGCTTTGTTCAGGACCTAAGTCTTCATCGGGCAGATAAAAGAAACTGTTACCGCGCTTAAGCTCAGCCAATAACGCCCGAATGCCCGCCTCGCGCATATACACATGGCCACCACAACTGCTGCGTACACGATTACTAAACCAATTGAATAAGCCGTTTTTATGGGCTTTGGCCATAGTCACCATAGGCAACTCAAGGTTAAGGCGTAAACCAGCATAATCAATTGGCCACACATGGGGCATGATAAAAATGATCGGCTGCCCCGCAGCCTGCGCTTTAGTCACATGCTCAAAGCCGATTAAATTGACTCTACGACGTAAATGCGCTTTTGAGCGCACCAGCAATTCGCCCTGTGCTAACAACACCAAAACGAAGTTTTGCACGTTCTCACGGATTAACACTTCAATCTCGGCGGAAGATTGTTCAGGAAAGCACGCCCTTAAGTTGGCTCTCGCAACGCTAATGGGCTTTTTGGCAATTGGCATCACTATTTTTGCCAATAATCTTGCAATAGGATCACGCAGCCATGCGGCCATGAGTCCGAAAATCACTAATAGACCAATCACTAACCAAGTGGCCCAGTATCTAGGGTGTAATAAGGCGAGTTTAAAACGACGGTCAAAATGTTTGGGCTGTCTTGACAAAGAATTCACCTCAGACAGTGGATAGAAATAATGGAGATATTACACAAAAAAATAAACAGGAAAGCCACTCTCTAAGGAGTGGCTTTCCCATCAAACAAACGAAATTACTTACCCGTGTTTGCTGCTTCTACACGAGTTTTCAGCTTTTGGCCGGGACGGAAAGTCACGACACGACGAGCAGAAATTGGGATATCTTCGCCTGTTTTTGGGTTCCTTCCCGGTCTTTGATTCTTGTCCCTAAGGTCAAAGTTGCCAAAGCCAGATAACTTGACCTGCTCACCACTTTCAAGTGCGCCCCGAATCTCTTCAAAGAACGACTCAACCATCTCTTTGGCGACACGTTTGTTCATTCCGAGTGTTTCAAAAAGATGTTCTGCCATTTCGGCTTTGGTAAGTGCCATACTTTAATCCCTCAACGATGCGTTGAACTCGGACTTAAGGGCAGAAACGACTGAACCAACGGTCTCAGCAATCTCTTTTTCCTCAAGCGTACGAGTAGTGTCTTGTAATGTAAGTGCTATCGCCAGGCTCTTCTTGCCAGGTTCAACACCTTTACCTAAGTATACATCGAACAAGTTTATGCCAACCAACTGATTTTCGCCAACTTTTCTTATCAATTTCATTACATCACCTGCAGATACACTCTCATCTACTACGACTGCGATGTCACGACGATTAGCTGGAAACTTAGATACAGCTTGGGCTAGCGGCAAACTGGTATGCAATAAAGCATCCAATTCCAACTCAAAAACGATGGTTTTACCATTGAGTCCAAAAGGCTTCTCCAAACTAGGATGGATAGCACCTATATGACCGATCACTCGATCATTTCTCAATATTTCAGCACATTGCCCCGGATGGAGAGCAGAATGCGTCGCTCCTCTAAAGCTAAATTCTGATGCGGAAACTGTCAAGCCGATAATTGCTTCTAAATCACCTTTAAGGTCGAAAAAATCAACAGTTTTCGATTCCATAGCCCAATGTTCATCATTTTGGAGCCCAGTAATGACACAAGCGAGCATTGCTTGCTGTCTTACACCGGATTCTGCATTGATATCAGGAACAAAGCGCAGGCCAGTTTCAAAAAGTCTCACGCGACTCTGTTGACGACTTTGGTTGTAGCCAACGGCGGCCAATAAACCGGTGAACATTGACAGGCGCATGGCCGACATTTCACTGGAAATTGGGTTTGGTAACACCATAGCGTCTAAACCAGGATGAACCAGATTTTGCAGTTTTGGATCGACAAAGCTGTAGGTTACCGCTTCTTGGAAACCACGAGCGACCAATAAGGCACGCACGCGTTTTAGGCTTAAGTCAGATTCTTTATGATCTGACATACGCAGCGCAGCAACAGGCGCCGTATTCGGGATATTGTTATAACCGTAAATACGGGCAACTTCTTCGATCAAATCTTCTTCAATCGCCATATCAAAACGATAAGTCGCGGTAGTGACCTGCCAACTATCTTGGCCCACAACCACACTGAAGCCGAGACGTTGTAGAATTTCGACCACATCTGTGTCTGGTACATGGTGGCCTAAAATTCGATCTAACTTGCTACGACGTAAAACGATTTGTGCAGGTTTGGGTAAATCAGCCTCTGATTTAGCCTCAACGATAGGGCCAGCTTCACCACCACAGATATCCAGTACTAAACGCGTAGCACGGTCGATAACCTTGTGTTGCATCTCAGGGTCAACACCACGCTCAAAGCGGTGTGATGAATCTGTGTGCAAACCTAAACGACGTGACTTCCCCATAATGGCAAGCGGCGCGAAGAAGGCACATTCAAGCAGTATGTCTTGGGTCGTGTCGCTCACGCCTGAGTATTCGCCGCCAAACACGCCTGCAAGGGCTAATGGACGCACATCATCGGCGATCACTAAGGTATCGCATGGAATCGTGACCTCGCTGCCATCAAGCAGAGTGATTTTCTCTTCGCCAGTGCCTAAACGCACTTGGATATCGCCTGTTAATTTGGCAAGATCGAAAGCGTGCATAGGTTGACCGAATTCAATCAACACAAAGTTAGTGATATCAACGATAGGATCGATAGAGCGAATACCGCTCCGGCGCAGTTTTTCCTGCATCCATAATGGCGTAGGCGCTTTCACATTGACGTTTTTAACCACACGGCCTAAGTAACGTGGACACGCTGCAGGCGCGTTAACGTTAATCGTGACCTTTGCATCTGTCGTTGGCGTGACGGCTTGCCACTGTGGCTCAACTACTGTTTGGCGGTTTAACACGCCCACTTCACGGGCAAGACCTGCCATACCTAAGCAATCGGCACGGTTAGCCGTTAAGTCTACATCGATAACGGCATCATTCAGTTGCAGATAATCGCGGATGTCAGTGCCGAGTGGCGCGTCCAATGGCAATTCGATGATGCCATCACTTTCGACGTTGATGCCAAGCTCGCTGTATGAACACAACATACCTTCTGATGGCATGCCACGCAGCTTGGCTTTCTTGATTTTGAAATCGCCAGGTAATACGGCGCCAACCATAGCCACGGCCACTTTAAGACCCTGACGGCAGTTTGGTGCACCGCAGACGATATCGATTAGTTCGCTACCACCGACGTTGATTTTGGTCACGCGCAGTTTATCGGCATCGGGATGCTGACCACACTCAACCACTTCACCAATCACGACACCGCTAAAGTCGGCAGCTACGGCTTCAACGTCATCGACTTCGAGACCAGCCATAGTGATCTGGTGGGATAATGCTTCACGGCTGACTGAAGGGTTTACCCATTCACGAAGCCAAGATTCGCTAAATTTCATGCTATTACAGCTCCGTTATTTAAATTGCTTCAGGAAACGTAGGTCGTTTTCAAAAAACGCACGTAAATCGTTTACGCCGTAACGCAACATAGTTAAGCGCTCGACACCCATACCAAAAGCAAAACCAGAGTATTTTTCTGGATCTATGCCAACGCTGCGCAGTACATTCGGATGTACCATACCGCAGCCAAGCACTTCTAGCCATTTACCATTTTTGCCCATCACGTCCACTTCCGCTGAAGGTTCAGTGAATGGGAAGTAAGATGGACGGAAACGCACTTGCAGATCTTCTTCGAAGAAATTACGCAGGAAGTCATGCAAAATGCCTTTCAATTCAGCAAAGTTAACATGCTCATCAACCAACAACCCTTCCACTTGGTGGAACATAGGCGTGTGAGTTTGGTCGTAATCGTTACGATAAACACGACCAGGAGAAATAATGCGTAATGGTGGCTTTTCAGTTTCCATAGTACGGATTTGCACGCCCGAAGTTTGGGTACGCAGCATCAGTTTAGGATTGAAATAAAAGGTATCATGATCAGCACGCGCAGGATGGTGCTCAGAGATATTCAGTGCGTCGAAATTGTGGAAATCATCTTCAATTTCAGGCCCCTGCTTTACCGAGAACCCTAATTCCCCGAAAAAGGTTTCGATGCGCTCAATGGTTCGAGTCACAGGATGTAAGCCACCGATCTCTTGGGTGCGGCCTGGCAAAGTCACATCAATCTTTTCGGCGATTAATTTGGCTTCCAATTCCGAACTTTTCAGACCATCGATGCGCTCAGTTAATTTTTGTTGAATCGCCTGTTTAGCATCATTGACCGCTTGGCCAAAGGCTGGCTTTTCTTCAGGGCTTAAGCTACCCATCATTTTCATCATGTCGGTGATCTTACCTTTCTTACCAAGGTAATCGACACGGATATCATCCAGTGCTTTTAGATCACTGGCCTGGTCAATAATGACTAAGGCTTGTTCTACGATCTCAGTTAACTGCTGCATTTTCTCTTCCACTGCATAGTCGCGCTTGATAAACAAGTGCTATGGGCGCCAAACTTTCAGGCTATTTGGGTGCTCAGGTTATCGGGCGTTAATGCCAGACGCTTTGCTAGCTATAACGAAATAAAAGGATAGAAATTTTACGCGAGCGAGCGGCATATTACTAGGGCTTATTGGGGGTTTTTATCATGCAAATTCATGTGTTACCCCAGTTTGGAACCTGAGTTTTGCTCAAGGGGAAACCCAAACCTCGATTCTGACGTAAACAACTTCCGCTTTCAGCCACTAGCAGCATTTGTAACTAAACTGTAAACTAACACCTGTACCTTGCCAAAATTGCAGCAAACAACACAATAACGACTGCAATTAGACTACATTAACCATATAAATCATTACAAAACAGAAAACTATAAAGTCTATGGCAAACTGACCGATATAAATTCGGTTCATGGCCCATTTTATCGAGGCACTCATGAAAGAAGTAAAATTTCGCTGGATAGATCAATATCTTATCCATATGACCTTAAAAACTAAATTCGCTATTCTCTCTATCGTTCCCATGTTAATGATTGTCGGACTGGCGCTTTTCCTAGATAACCAATCCCAGCAAACCTTAATTCAAGGACAGCTCAACAGTTTGCAAAATGCTTCACAACAAATCAACCAAGTCACTGGCAGCTTATATAACAAACTACCAGAGCAAGAACGCCAAACTATCCTTAATCAACTTAGTCGCGAAATTGAAGGTAATGTCAGCATTGTTTCGGTAAATGAAGCCGATAGCAAAGCCCAATCCATCGCTCGCAGTGGCGGTGGTATCGATGATAGCGGTAAGCAACCTAGAGCTGTGAGTCGGGTTAACGATCAAAACCTGATCACGATTATTCCCCTAGACAGCAAAGAAATTGATGCCTTGCTCGCCAACGATAACCTACTGGTTTATGGCCTAATGGCGGCACTCTTATTTGTGCTATTTTTGTTCAGCTATTACATTTCAACCTTCGTAGGCGGCGCACTTTATACGACGGTGATGGCATTAAAACGGGCCGCATCGGGTGATTTAACGGGGCGTTTAAACTTCTTCGAAGTAAAAGACGAGTTCAGTATCTTAGCCATCAGCATAGATACCTTAGTAGAACGTCAACATACCTTAGTAAAGCAAATCGCAGAATCGACCGCTAAAATACGCGAAATTGTATCATCGTTTCGTAGCACAGCGCAACAAGGTCAATCCTTGGCGGTAAACCAGAGACAACATCTGGACTCCTTAGCGACGGCAATGGAAGAAATGACTGCCGCAGTGAAAGAAGTTGCCCGCAATGCCGAACAATCCTCAGCTGAAACCCAAGAAGCCAATCAACAGGTTAGCGCGGGCGGGAAAGATATTGAAACCACAGTCAAAGCTATTGACGTGTTATCGGATGAAATCTCTGCGGCCTCAAATGCGGTGGGTGTACTCAATGACAACGCCAGTAAAATTGATGAAGTGGTATCAACCATTAATGCGATTTCCCAGCAAACCAACCTACTGGCCCTCAACGCGGCGATTGAAGCGGCACGCGCAGGTGAACAAGGTCGTGGCTTTGCCGTGGTGGCCGATGAGGTACGTACTTTAGCGGGGAGAACTCAGGCCGCAACGGTTGAAATCAAAACCATGATCGAATCACTGCAATCGGGTACTCGCAATCTGACACAAGTGATGTCGCGTACTGTGAATCAAGCCAATGAAGGAAAACAACACGTACTGCAAACGGGTAAAGACTTAGAGTTTATCGCCCACCACAGCAACAAAGTGTTTGAAATGAGTGTGCTAATTGCGACCTCGGCCGAAGAGCAATCGGCAGTGGCCAACGAGATTGCGACTAACTTAATGGAAATTCGCAACCAATCACACGATGTGGAGCAATCGGCCAACCAGTCGGTTTCAGGTTGTGATGAGCTGCAAGCAACAGCTGGTCAACTTGATCAGTTGATGGTGGGATTAAAAATCTAGTCGAGCATTATTTGATGGAATTTAAATTCACTTAACACCCAAAATGCACAAGGGAGCGATAATCGCTCCCTTGTTGTTTTCATTCTGACGATCACTTTCCAATCAACAAGTGTCGTTTCAATTAATAAGTTAATTTTCAATCGATAACGCTACGGCAAAATGAATTCACGTCTGTTAATCCACGTCTTTAAGTGGCCATAGCACGATATGATCTTCAATATCCTTCACGCGTCTTTCATCCACCACCTTGCCTTGGATCGACATACCCGCTAAATGCATCGCTTCTTTGGAGCCTGTGAGCAGCGGATGCCAGCTCGGTAGCTCACGCCCTGCCGCTAGACGGCGATAGGCACAACTGTCGGGCAACCAAGTTAGCTCATGGATATTATCAATCGTGATCACTGTACATTGGGGGACATGGGTGAAACGGTCACTGTAATGCAGACAGCCTGCCGTTTGATGATCGAGCAAAAGGCAAGCTGCATTGGTGTAATACAAGTCTTCGGTTTCATCATCTATCAACTTGTTTAAACAACATTTACCACAACCGTCACACAGGGATTCCCACTCGGTTGTGCTCATCTGCGCTAATGTTTTACTCTGCCAAAATGCCATGATTAACTGTATCTTCTTAATAAAAAACCCGCTCAATGCGGGCTATTTTACACTAATTTGTCGTCAGATACGCAATGCCACTGAGATTAACGAGTGTGGTTTGACGCGCCAGAGCTCATTAGCAGCGTCTTGATGCTGCCTAGTTAATCTTTGATCCCAAGGCTCAGCTTATGCTCAGCCAATAAATTCACCTGAGGTGGCGGAATTTGTAAATAAAAGCCATTTTCTGCCATGGCCGCTCTGACTTTATGTATATCTGCCATACCTAACGCGTCGCGTTTAGCGATAGGAAACACCATCACCAACTTTGGCACGCCAAACATTTCCATCAAAGGCACTGGAACATCGTCAAAACAATCTCTTTTCTTCACAAATAAATAAGTATCAGCCTTTCGGCTACTTTTATAAACGGCACATAGCATAAGAATCAAATATCCAATAGTTCAAACTTGCCAGTCAATGGGGCACACTATAACATGGTCGCCTAGTAATTTAATTGTAAAATCAGCGAACCGACTGATGATTTCTGGAGAATAGTGCCGGGATGTCAAAACCTAGCTTAGAGTTAAAAGGCGCTTCTTTTACTCTTTCAGTGCTTCATATTAATAGCAGCGATTTACAAGCTGTCATGACTGAATTAGACCATAAATTGGCACAGGCTCCTCAGTTTTTTCTGGGTGCTCCTTTAGTCGTCAATCTGAGTGCCATTCAGCACGACAGCTTGAATTTAAGTGCGTTAAAGGATCTGCTGATCTCACGTCAATTAGTGATTGTTGGCATAACGGGCGCGACAACCGTACTCAGTAAACAAGCAAAAGACTTAGGCCTTGCCATAGTCAAAGCGGGAAAACAGAGCAGTACCCCGCCGCCGGCCCCGCGCCAAACTAAAATAGTGAAGCAAAATATTCGTTCAGGCCAACAAGTCTATGCAAAAAATGGTGATTTAATCATATTTGGTGCGGTAGGCAATGGCGCAGAAGTCATCGCAGATGGTAGCATTCATATCTATGGCGCATTACGAGGGAAAGCCATGGCAGGCGCCGCGGGCGATACCAGCGCCGTTATCATTGCCCACTCTCTGGAGGCCGAACTCGTTTCAATAGCAGGGCAATATTGGCTCGCTGAAAATCTACAACAACATAGCTCAGATAAAAGCGGCTGCATTCGCCTAAACGGTGAGTCGCTTATGGTTGAATCATTGCCCCTCTAAATGGCAGAACAAAGGATAGAGAGAAACATGGCACAAATTATTGTTGTCACTTCAGGTAAAGGCGGCGTAGGTAAAACCACATCGAGTGCTGCAATTGCGACCGGTCTTGCCATGCAAGGACACAAGACAGTCGTTATTGATTTCGATATAGGTTTACGAAACTTAGACTTGATCATGGGTTGCGAGCGTCGTGTTGTTTATGACTTCGTTAATGTGATCAATGGTGAAGCCAATTTAAATCAAGCGCTGATCAAAGATAAACGCTGCGATAAGTTATTCGTTTTACCCGCTTCACAGACCCGTGATAAAGATGCACTGACCAAAGAAGGCGTCGGCCGTGTTCTAGACGATTTGGCCAAAGACTTTGAGTTTATTCTGTGTGACTCTCCCGCAGGGATTGAGCAAGGCGCTATGATGGCATTGTATTTTGCCGATATCGCCATTGTGACTACTAACCCAGAAGTCAGTTCAGTGCGCGATTCAGACCGTATTTTAGGTATGTTGCAAAGCAAATCACGCCGCGCAGAACTGAATCTAGAGCCGATAAAAGAATATTTACTCTTGACTCGTTATTCACCGAGCCGTGTAAAATCGGGCGAAATGTTAAGTGTCGACGATGTTCAAGAAATTCTGGCCATTGAGTTACTCGGCGTTATTCCTGAGTCACAATCTGTACTGAAAGCCTCTAACTCAGGCGTACCAGTGATTATTGACCAAGAAAGTGATGCAGGTTTAGCCTACAGTGATACAGTCGCACGCTTACTGGGTGAAGATGTACCAGTGCGCTTTATTACGGAAGAAAAGAAAGGTTTCTTACAACGGATATTTGGTAGCTAATTATGTCTTTACTCGACTATTTCAAAAGCAAGAAAAAGCCTAGCACTGCGGTAATGGCAAAAGAGCGCCTACAGATCATCGTGGCTCATCAACGTGGACAAAGGGACACTCCCGATTATTTCCCACAGATGAAACAAGAGATCATTGCCGTTATTCGCAAATATGTGCCGATTTCTGATGATCAAGTTTCTGTGCAGTTAGATCAAAACGACGCCAACCTGTCGGTACTCGAGCTTAACGTCACTTTGCCTGACAGATAAGTCGATGACACAAAAAATGTCATCTTCAATTGAAGATGACATTTTGATGTGGATGTTTTTCAGCGATAGCTTCAAGTACGAAATATTAAGCACTAGACCTCAAGCTTTGCTAAAGCCTCAGTTGCCAATTCCCCTCGCCAACCGCATAACACTGCCGGTAAATCCCCTTGTTGCTTATCCCAACGCCATTGCAAAAACTCATGGATATGACGTTTAGAACCGAGCATTTCCTGCGGCACATCATGCTTTTCGCATAATTCGACCAAACAGCTTTTAATCGCTTTAAAGGCCGATTTGTAGCCTGATTTTAACGCCAATACATCCACTAACTCGGGTAAATTAACCAAATCCGCAGTTTGTAGCACACGTAATAAATCTTTGCCGTGAATGCGTTTTTCCTGTTCGGTCAAGTCATTGAGCTTAAACAAATCAGCCGAAGTTTTAGGTTGCTTCTTCGCTAATGCAATAAGACCATGATCTTTGATCACAAAACCTAAGGCTAAATCACGGACTAAGGCTTTTTCAAGGCGCCATTTGGCGAGCACTTTAAGGTAAGCCAATTGAATTTCAGTGAGTTGAAAAGCATTTTTCACTTTCAAATAGGCTGTATCGAGATCAGGATCGGCAAGCCTGCCCTGAGTCATCCTTTCCCCTTCCTCGTATAACCAAGCTAAACGCCCTTGGGCGCTGAGTTTCGCTTCCAGTTGAGGATAGAGCTGATACAAATACAGGACGTCATTGGCGGCGTAGCTTAACTGGGCTTCCGTTAAAGGACGACGGATCCAATCTGTACGCGACTCACCTTTATCGATCACTTCACCAAGGCAAGTTTCAACTAACTTGGCATAACCCACCCCATGACCCATACCACACAAAGAGGCGGCAATTTGGCTATCAAACAAAGGCGTAGGCTGACATTTGCCATAGTGGGCAAAAACTTCTAAGTCTTCACTGCAGGAATGCACTAGCTTAACGATATTCGGGTCCGATAACAGCGCCCAAAACTGGGCTAAATCAGGTAAAGCCACCGGATCAATCAAAGCTAAGGTTTTACCATCATAGGCTTGGATCAAACCTAACTTGGCATAATAAGTACGAGTACGAACAAACTCGGTATCTAACACGAGTATCTTACTCTGTTTATATTGGGCAACGAGGGCATTAAGGCTTGCTTCATCACTCACATATTGAAACGCTGACAAATTCTTCTCCAGATCCTGTGGGTCAATCACAGTCCATAAAAACAAAAGCCGGCAAATGCCGGCTTCAATCTTACGCGCGCTTAGCTTCGTCTCTAAGCTCTCGTCGCAAGATTTTACCCACGTTGGTTTTAGGTAACTCGTCCCTAAATTCTACCAGCTTCGGCACTTTATATCCCGTTAAATGAATACGGCAGTGCTTAATGATGTCTTCAGCGGTTAAAGATTTATCTTTTGCCACCACAAATACCTTCACTAACTCGCCACTGGCGTCGTTTGGCACACCAACGGCAGCCACTTCAATCACTTTTGGATGAAGTGCGACCACTTCTTCGACTTCGTTAGGGAATACGTTAAAGCCTGATACTAAGATCATATCCTTCTTACGGTCGACAATATAGAAGAAACCTTTCTCATCCATATAACCAATATCACCCGTGGCTAACCAACCGTCAGTGTCGATCACTTTGGCGGTTTCTTCAGGACGTTGCCAATAGCCTTTCATCACCTGAGGACCTTTACCAAACAGCTCGCCGGTTTCGCCTTGGGCTAATACCTTGCCGTCATCATTACGGATTTGGATCAGTGTCGAAGGTGCAGGAAAACCAATTGAACCGTTATAACCGTCTAAGTTATATGGACAACAGGTTAATAAGGGTGAGGCTTCCGTCAGACCATAACCTTCAAGTAAACGGGTTTTAGTAATGGTTTGCCATTTATCCGCCACGGCTTTCTGTACCGCCATGCCGCCACCGATAGAGAGTTTTAAGCGAGAGAAATCCAACTGGGAAAAATCATCACTGTTCACTAAAGCGTTAAATAAGGTATTCACCCCAGTTAATGCGGTAAAAGGATACTTTTTCAACTCAGCCACAAATCCTGGGATATCGCGAGGATTGGTGATGAGTAAATTCTGACTACCTTTGTGCAAAAACAGCAGGCAATTCACGGTCAAGGCGAAGATGTGATACAACGGCAAGGCCGTTACCACAAACTCACTGCCATCGTTTAAAGCGGGAGAATATGCACCATCGGCCTGCAATACGTTTGCGACAATATTACCATGGGTCAACATAGCGCCTTTAGAGACCCCAGTGGTGCCACCAGTGTATTGTAAAAATGCTAAGTCATCGTTAGTAACTTCAGGTTTGATGTATTGCATGCGACGACCCGTTGATAAGGTATCGCGCATTGATAAGGCATGGGGTAAATCGTATTTTGGCACTAACTTCTTGATGTACTTCACAACAAAGTTCACTAAGGTACGTTTTGGTGCACTTAATTGATCACCTAAACTGGTGATAATCACGCTTTCAACGGGAGTTTGATCGACCACTTCTTCTAAAGTGCGGGCGAAGTTTGACACCACCACAATGGCTTTAGCGCCAGAGTCAATCAACTGATGTTTAAGTTCGCGCGGTGTATAAAGTGGGTTAACGTTAACAACCACCATACCTGCACGCAAAACACCAAACAGTGCAATGGGATACTGCAACAGGTTTGGCATCATCAAAGCGACACGGTCGCCCTTTTCAAGCTTTAATTCATTTTGTAAATACGCAGCGAATGCTCGGCTGCGTTCTTCCAATTTACGATAGGTTAGCGTGGCACCCATGTTGATAAATGCAGGTTGATCTTCATACTTAGCCACCGCTGTCTCGAACATATCGACAAGCGATGAGTATTGTTCCACATTAATTTCAGCAGGCACATCTTCTGGCAAATGATTAATCCAAGGCTGATCCACTACTCTCTCCTAAATCCCCACAACTGCGGAAACAATATCCATACAAGCGTCAAGACTCGATAAATACCGAGTTAAAATACCGGCTTACATTTTATAGTTATTGATTTACTCGTCATAAATCATACGAGCGTTTTAATTTTGATCATCATCACATAAAAAAAACAAAAAACCTAGCGTCTTTTTTATACCCATATGAGCAACCTATTAAACGAATTTGCGGATCAAACGTGCAACGCCTTCGGCATTGTCCATATGCACATGATGATCGCCCTCAATTATGTGCTCAGACAAATACTTGAACCACGTTCTGGCCTTAGGTATCGCGCTCTGCAACTGGCTAAATCCCTGTTTGCCACAAATTAATAAGGTTTCAACATTGATGTCCTGCATCAAGGCATCAACTTGGGCGAAGGTTAATCGTTGGGGTGAATCTAATCTTAATCGAGGATCACTACGCCAACCTATGCCATCACCTTCGGGCTTCATATTACGATCGAGCAACAAACGACACCAAGGTTCGGCAAGTCCTGTTAAATGTGTCCTCGCCCGCACCGCAGTATCTATACTGTCGTAAATCTTTGCCTGCCCATGCTTCTGAGTTAAATACTTCTCATGCTGATAGAAGCTTTTTTTCAATCGCGCCTTAGCTTGCGTTGGCAACTCAGACAAGGGGCTTAACGCTTCGATCAATACCAGCTTGTTAACCTTTTCGGGAAACGTCGCCGTGTAAGCTGAGGCGATTATACCGCCGAGCGAATGCCCAATCATTGCCGCTGGCTTTTGCGGTAATGCCGTTAACAACGCGTCTAAATCATACAAATAATCAATCCAATGCAGCGGATAGTGTCCCGGCCTATGTGCAGAAAAGCCGTGTCCTGGCCAATCAATGGCAAGCACTTGATAATCAAGTAAATGTGCTGCTAAGGGTTCAAAACTGTTGGCGTTATCTAACCAACCATGTAAGGCAAGCAATAAAGGTTTATCCTTCGCCCCCCATAATCGACCCGCGACCTTAATATGAGGTAATACAAATTCGATTTGATTTTTGGGGGCGAAAGATTGCCACATAATGCCTCTGATGTCAGGTAATTAAGATGATTTTTTGACAAATTTAAGTGTCATACGGTCACTTTCACCGATCGCTTGGTATTTTTCTTTATCGGTATCACCCAAGGCAAAAGAGGGCGGTAGCGTCCAAACACCTTTGGCGTAATCTTTCGTATCTTTGGGGTTCGCATTGATTTCTGCACTTTCAACTAAGGTAAAACCTGCTTTTTTGGCTAAAGCAACCATAGCTGCTTGATCCATATAGCCAGTGCTGAAGTTCATTCCTTCGTTGGCTCTATGCTCTACCACGCCAAAGATACCGCCGTCCTTCAACACTTTATAAGACGCGGCAAACACGTTTTCCAACTGTTCTGTCGATGCCCAGTTATGTAGATTTCGGAAGGTTAATACCAGATCAGCACTACCGTCAGCGCCTAAATCCATCTTATGTGGAGGATCGAAGGTAACAATCTTAGCATTGCCCATGACGTCTTTATTGGCCGTCATCCACGCAGCATACTTAGTACCCGCGTTCGCGCGATAACGATTTCCGGGAGTATCTGTCGCAGGAGCCGTTTCGAAACTGGCTGCGATATATTGGCCCTCTTTAGCAAGATAAGGCCCTAATATTTCACTGTACCAGCCATTACCCGGCCAGAGTTCAATCACAGTCTGTTTTGGGGTAATGCCAAAAAAAGTTAAGGTTTCAGCGGGATGACGATAAACGTCACGGCTGGCATTTTTAGCCTGACGAAAATCGCTTTTTAAGACTTTATCTAAGCTTTCATCGGCATAGGTAACACTCGAACATAAACCAGCAAGCAGCAGACTGGCAACTAAGGTGACTTTTTTCATTGTAATTCTCCATGGATACCGAAGGCTTAACCTAGCAGCCAATGGCCAAAAATCCAAGGAATAGAAGTCGGAAAACTAAGCTTTAAGCGACATAAGTGTTTATAGCTCAAAGTGATGAGCAAAATCACCTTTACCTAAATCAACAAAGTTCAAAGCAGAAAAAAGATGAGTAAAACACTAGACGACTGAGGCATTAAACAAGCTTGAGAACTAACGACTTGCGGCATTATCTACGCGGCGCCACGCAAAATACAAAGCGCAGGCACTGGTTAATAACCATAATCCCACCCAAATCCACGCGGGGATCCAAGAACGCTCGGCCAACATCACTGCATCACCTTGACCATCAAGCCCGAGCAACACTGTCGGACTCGCAAGTGCATTAAGCATGATAATCAAGCCAATAATACGCAAAAACTGAGTCAACATTTTGTTTTGACTGAGTTTAAGCGGTAACAACAAAATAATAGTCAGCACAGCTAAAATCGCTAACGTGAGAATATCCCTGCCCCAAAGCAAGCCGCTTAGCACAACTAAGGCACCTAGCAAGGCAAAACTCACGCGGATCCCCTTTGGCCAAGTCGCTAATAAATAGATTAAATATCCCCAGCAGGCTGCACCAAAATACCCAGCAAAGCCAATAAACATCGGCGAGCCGCCTTGGCTAAAACAAAATCCTGCGCCGTTTGGAAACAACTGAATATGGCTGACCACGCCCGAGCTTAAAATCGTTGCAATGCCATGGGACAGTTCATGAAAATAGCTTTCAAGCCATTTAAACGGCACGCTCAAATAGGGAATTCGAGTTATCAATAAAGCTAAAACTAGCTCGATAATAAACAAACCACGGCTTGGCACACCGCTTGTGGCTAAGCCTGTCAGTTTAGAAGAGGAAAATCGCGAGGTTGAACTAGAAGACGTTTTTTGATGCTCAAGCATACAAGTCCACACCCACCATTTGCTGAATTTCATCGCGTTTGGCGGCATGTTGGGTTTGTAAATATTGGGCAATCGCTCCCTGATGGCCGCGAGTATCTTGCTCATACTCGAGGTGCGCACCAAGCCTTGACTGTAAATTTCCTGCTGCGCTTTTACTTTTAGGCTGAGTTTCTAAACTAAGGGCTTCGACGGCATCTTGCTCAATCACTGGGCGTGACGATTCAGGCGCAGTCAGCCCCTGAGCGATAGCGGGTCTATTACTCGCTACAGCATTCGTCAAACTCATTTGATTCACATTAACTTGCATCAAGAAGCCTTAAGTTTGCACTATTCATCGTTAAGCCATTCATCGTAAAGAATGCTTAGCATTAATTGCCTGAGATTCTATCGCAGATACTCAGGCAAAGAACAGCTTATTCACGACCGGGTAACTTTTTCCATGTGACTGTATCACGTAAGTACACAGGTTCAAGCTGATCGACCGAGGTTGTCAGTCCAGCTTTTATGCCTGCTTCAGCCAATATCAGCATAGCCTTTGCATCGGGATATTTCACGGCCTCGAGAGCTAAAATCCCCTTGCCGAGTGCCAGCAAATCGGGATAAGCATCAAAACCTGTGCCGCAGCCCACAATTGGCGCTTGAGTATCGAGCTGAAGTTGTACGTCCGCAGGTGAACTGACCACTTCTTTACCGACAAGCGTTGCAATACCGTCAACGGCCACAAACTGGCCCCAATACACTTCGCCCATGCGCGCATCAATGGTGCACAAAACTTGCTCGGCTTGATGCTCGCTAATCGCCATTTGTGCCATTGCCGCTAAGGTTGAAATACCAATCACAGGCAAATCTAACCCCAGTGCCAGACCTTGCGTCATGCTAGTGCAGATGCGGATCCCCGTAAAACTGCCAGGGCCTCGTCCGTAAGCAATCGCAGTCACTTTATCTAAGCGAATGCCCGCTTGCTTGAGCACTGAATCGACCATAGGCAGCAGACGTTGACTGTGTTCACGCGGTGCATCGGCAAGTTCAGCATAAATCTGACCTTGGTATTGCAGCGCAGCTGAGCAGGATTCGGTACAAGTGTCTAAGGCAAGAATACAAGCAGAGTGTTCATGTGTTATTGTCATTTCAAAACCGGATTAGCGGGCAAGATTTCGCATCAAATTTACATAATCTGTATTGCGCGAATATGCCATGAGAAAACTGGCGCAAATAATAACATCAAATGTCCGAAAACAAAGGGCTAAGCAAGCAACTCAGCTAAAATAGCGCCCTCATGATATTCAGTCGCAAATCTGGACGAGATGAATTTATGTGATCTAAGTCAATGATCAATAAACTCATTAATGAATATAGCTCGCTTGGGGAAACTTTTTCAACTTTGATTGTCAGAGCAGAAAAGTAAGGGGCGAATTTATCCCTTGCCATTCCCTTAGTATTGTACGATTGCTTTAACCCGCCTTCGATAAGGACATTTCATGTTAAACACGCCTCCATTGCGTCGCTTAAGACGCTTACGTAATTCAGAAGCAATGCGCGATCTGCTGCGCGAAACCCATATTTCGCTGAGCGATCTTATCCATCCCCTGTTCATTGAAGAGCACATCACCCATGCAGTGCCTATCTCCACGCTACCTGGCATCAGCCGTTTACCTGAGAGCGCACTGGCGGATGAAGTTCGCGAGCTTTACGCCCTCGGGATCCGCTATGTGATGCCCTTTGGGATTTCCCACACTAAAGATGATAAGGGCAGCGATACATGGGACGACAATGGTTTACTCGCCCGTATGGTGCGCACCATTAAAGCTACCGTGCCTGAGATGATGGTGATCCCCGACATTTGTTTTTGTGAATACACAGATCACGGCCATTGCGGCGTGGTGCACAATAATGAAGTCTGCAACGATCTCACAGTCGAAAATTTAGTTAAGCAATCGATAACAGCCGCCAAAGCGGGCGCTGATATGTTAGCACCATCGGCCATGATGGACGGTCAAGTGAAAGCCATTCGCCAAGGGCTCGATGCCGCAGGTTTTGAACATGTGGCGATTCTGGCCCACTCGGCAAAATTCGCCTCTTCCTTCTACGGTCCTTTTAGAGCCGCGGTCGATTGTGAACTCAGTGGAAATCGCAAGGGATATCAACTGGATTATGCTAATGGTCGTCAAGCCCTGTTAGAAGCCTCATTAGATGAAGCCGAAGGCGCCGATATCCTGATGGTTAAACCCGGCACACCCTACTTAGATGTGCTCAGCCGTTTAAGACAAGAAACCCACTTGCCACTCGCCGCCTATCAAGTCGGCGGTGAATATGCGGGCATTAAATTTGCCGCCCTTGCGGGCGCGTTGGATGAGCGTGCGGTGGTGACTGAAACGTTTATCGGCTTAAAGCGGGCGGGTGCAGATTTGATTGTCAGCTATTACACCAAACAATACGCCCAATGGTTAACTGAAAGCCGATAGTTGCGTCAGTAGCTAATCAAAAGTTACGCTAATCGTTAAACCCATAGCTAAGCTGCTTGTTAAGAGAACAACTAGGTTTTGCACTTTAGAAAACCCATAAAAAAACGCCACCTTTATCGGTGGCGTCTTTGTATTTAACACCCTGTGCTAAATCGCTTAAGCCTTCTGCAATCTTGTAAACAAGGCTTTCACTTTTTCGACTTTAGGACGCACGACCATCTGACAATAGGGCTGCTCACCGTGTAAAGCGAAGTAGTCGTTGTGATAATTTTCAGCGGGATAAAAAGTATCAAATGCTGAAACTTGGGTCACTATCGGCGCATCAAAAACCTTGGCTGCTGCTAACTGAGTCAGCATAGCGGTAGTTTGCTCTATCTGCTCAGCATTATGGGTAAACACCACTGAGCGATATTGTGGCCCCTTATCATTACCTTGGCGATTAAGCGTGGTCGGATCATGGCTCTCAAAAAAGACCTGTAATAACGTCGTAAAATCAATTTCCTCAGGGTTGAACTCGATATGCACAACCTCTGCATGGCCGGTTTGGCCCGAGCAAACAGATTTATAATCGGCATCATGGGCATCACCGCCAGCATAGCCAGAAGTGACATTCACCACGCCCTTTAGGCTTTTAAAAATCGCTTCGACGCACCAAAAACACCCAGCACCAAAAGTCGCAAAGTGATTAGGTGCTGGTTCAACAGCATCATCCATCCCTTTGAACACCATAGATACGGAGTTAACACAGTGACGGATATTGTTAGGTGTTAACATTTCACCTTCAAAGACATGCCCCAAGTGACCGCCGCACTGGCTACAAACAATCTCGGTTCTGCGGCCGTCAGCGTCTATATGGCGGGTTACAGCGCCGGCAATTTCATCATCGAAGGCAGGCCAGCCACAATGGGCATTAAATTTATGCTCAGAGCGATACAAGGGGGCATGGCATTTTTTGCATAAATACAAACCCTTAGCATCGTGCTCATAATACTCACCACTAAAGGGGCGTTCAGTGCCTTTCTCTTCGATAACATAGCGTTCAAAATCGGTCAGTTTATTCATATTAATGCCCTTTCGACTCACGTCGTTGTGTATTTCAATATTCTTTGATTAAGAAGCTGATTTATAAGGAAGCCAACATAAGACCCACTCCAAGCAAGATTTCTTGCACTCGGCTTCAAAATGCAGCTGACATCAATCCAATCACAACAAATCTAATACTCATACTAACGGATTTGGTGACTAAAATCTTACCACTCAAGTAAGTACTAATATAAGTGTTCATATTAAGTACTCATATAAGCAACTGCATAAATGACGGAAAATACGGCAGTTGATCCAGATCACAGTCGCTGAGTATTTGCACCCACATCAGCGCACGGCTACACTTGCAGCGGGTCAAATTACAACTAAATATAACAAGTAGAAACCAAAATGAAATTAGAAACCATTGATTATCGCGCTGAAAACAGTGCCCAGCAATTCGTTGAATCACTTCGGGAAACTGGCTTTGGTGTTTTATCTAATCATCCGATTGATAAGCGCTTAGTTGAAGACATCTACACCGAGTGGCAAGCCTTTTTTAATTCAGAAGCCAAAAACGACTATATGTTTAAAAAAGAAACCCACGACGGTTTCTTCCCTGCGTCGATTTCTGAAACCGCCAAAGGCAACACAGTCAAAGACATTAAAGAGTACTACCACGTGTACCCTTGGGGCCGTATCCCCGATTCACTGCGTGCCAATATTCTCGCCTATTACGATAAAGCCAACGCACTGGCTGCAGAACTATTAGAGTGGATCGAAACCTACTCACCAGAAGACGTAAAAGCCAAGTTTTCGATGCCATTGCCAGAAATGATCGCCAACAGCCAAAAAACCTTGCTGCGCATTCTGCATTACCCGCCGATGACGGGCAGTGAAGAAATGGGCGCCATTCGCGCCGCGGCCCACGAAGATATTAACCTTATCACAGTGTTACCTGCAGCCAATGAGCCTGGGTTACAAGTGAAAGCCAAAGATGGCACTTGGTTAGATGTCCCAAGCGATTTTGGCAACATTATTATCAATATCGGTGACATGTTACAGGAAGCCTCTGGCGGCTATTTCCCATCGACATCACACCGCGTCATCAATCCTGAAGGTACGGATAAAACCAAGTCACGGATCTCTTTACCGTTATTTTTACATCCAAACCCTGCAGTCGTGCTATCGGATCGCTATACCGCTGACAGTTATCTGATGGAAAGATTGCGCGAACTCGGGGTGATCTAAGCCTTAATTCAGCCTATTAATACAAGTAACAATCGCAAGAGACAGTCAAGGATTAAGCGATTAAAGCGCCTTAGGGCGCTTTTTTTATGACATTCGCCACCTTCAAGGTAGAATAGCCGTTCTTTAAGTTATTTAGGACAAGGCGTTATCATGGCAATTCAGTGGTATCCGGGGCATATGCACAAGGCACGCAAGGAGATTGAAGAGGCAATGCCTCAGGTCGATCTTGTTATTGAAGTGCTGGACGCGCGTATTCCCTACAGTAGCGAAAACCCCATGGTGGCTCAGCTTCGAGGCGACAAACCTTGTATCAAACTGCTCAATAAATCTGATCTGGCCGATCCAGAGATCACCGCACAATGGATTGAATACTTAGAGCGTGAGCAAGGCGTCAAAGCCACAGCGATCACGACACTGCAAGCGGCAATGGTGAAAAAAATCCCTGATCTCTGCCGTAAGCTAGTGCCAAGTCGCGATAAAACCGAAAAAGACATTCGCACTATGATCATGGGGATACCCAATGTTGGGAAATCTACCATTATCAATACCTTAGCTGGCCGTGTTATCGCCAAAACTGGTAACGAACCTGCGGTAACCAAAACCCAGCAACGGATCAATTTACGTAACGGTATCGTGCTGTCGGATACCCCAGGTATTTTATGGCCCAAAGTGGATAACGAAGCGAGCAGCTATCGCCTTGCCGTCACTGGCGCGATTAAAGATACGGCGATGGAATATGAAGATGTGGCCCTGTTCGCCGCCAAGTATTTCTTAACCGCTTATCCAAAAGAGATTTGTGAGCGCTATAACTTAAGTGAATTACCCAAGGATGATGTCGCACTTCTCGAGGAAATCGGCCGTAAACGTGGTGCGCTGCGTCCCGGTGGTCGCATCGATATGCACAAGGCATCAGAGTTATTACTGCATGAATATCGCTCGGGGAAAATAGGCTTACTCTCGCTAGAAACGCCTGCGATGGCAGAGCTTGAAAAGATTGAAGTCGCCCGTATCATGGCCGAAAAAGAAGCAGAGAAAGAAACCAAACTGGCAGCAGAGAGACTTAAACGTTCAGGCAAACGTCATAACGACTAGTCAGCCTGTCACTCTGCATTTGGAATATAAGGCGCATAGTTTGTTAAAGACAAGATGCTGATGACTTTTATATTCCAGCTTATGGCGCTCATTCATCAAGTTTAAAGTTAAAGCCAGTATATTGAATATACTGGCTTTTTTATTATCAGAAACGAAACTTTCGCGTTAAAAAAAACTTTTACGCCAATGACTTCTGCGTGCCTGATATAAGATCTCAATATCAGCCAGTCATCATCCTCTTGGCACAATACACCAAGGAGCCATCTTGGGTTTGACGGCACAGCAAAGGTGCTTTAGTCGCGGGATGGATCTACCACTTCTTTCAAGTTTTCTAATGGTACCCACCCTGATTCTTCACTGACAGCTTTTATACACCATACCCAGCCATTCAACATTCGTGTGCCAATGAGTTGTTCACCTTCATGCACATTAAGTTCTCTTGCCGTATAGTCCTCAAGCGCCAGCCCGTTGGCATTTTTTAGGCGCTGAATCACTTGACCAGGAACCCAACCAGCATCTTGCCCTGGCGTAGTGCAAAGGAACCAGAGATCCCAGCCTTCAGGGCCTGCATATTTGTCTCCAACGGTAAGAGAATCACCTTTTTTGAACGTAATGGGGTTAGGAAACTCGCTTTCATGTGGATTGACAACGATATATTTCTTAGCAGTCATTTTTTCATCTAACCTTTTGATAAGTAATCATAAAAATTAACTTTATTCGCTTATTAAAGCACGCCCAATTAACGCTCAGTTTGAGTGAAACTTATCAGTTTTCTATCAGACATACTATCCGACAACACACGCATACACAGTTTTCAAACTAATTATCAACATAAAAAACTGTAATATTTTGATTTTAAATACGATGACAATAAACTGCATTATGAGTAGGAAAATGCCAGTTAGCGTAATATGAAGGTATATTCAGTTAGCCAAAAACCGCGCCAATTTGCACGCGGTTTTCAATGGAAATTAACAGCAAGCTAATAAATAATTACAACTTTTTTTAACTTATTTTAAGGTCTTCCAAAACATGATCTGCAGCCTGGAATGCCAACGCAGCCAAAGTGAGGGTTGGATTACCCGTTGCAACCGTAGGAAACACTCCGCTACCGACTAAAAACAGATTGCTATGATCCCAAGATTGCTGACGAGGATTCACCACCGACGTATCTCTGCAGTCCCCCATTCGATACGTCCCCACAATGTGTCCAGCACCGTAAAACGTAAAATTATGGCCCTGATATTCAAAATTATTCGACGTTACTTGACTCTTATCACCATAAAATACCGGCGCAGGCGGAGCCTTGGTATATTCCCGCGCATCAAGGGCGTCAAAGAGTTTGGTCGAAATATCTTTAGCCGACACGAACGCATTGCGCACATAATCCTCGCGTACACGATAGGTTAATTTGGGGCGCGGCAAACCTAAGTTATCTTTCAGCGTCTCCGACAACTCGACACGGTTTTCCGGATCAGGTAATTGTTCAATTAAATAGCCCATACGAATTTGCCGTGTGTAAATACCATTCAAGGTATTCACCAGTGAGGCACCAAATAAGGCGCTATTCGCAGACATGGCGGGATCAAACCGTAATGGAATCCCCTGCTGATTGACAGAATCCCCATTTAATTGCGAATTATTTTGCCCAAATACAAAATCAGCTAAGGTCGTGAATGGATCATTTGCTGCCCACTGCCAACCTTCATTGCCGATTTCAATACGATAGGCGGCACGGTCTTTACGAAAGGCGCCATCGCGTAAACTTTCGATACCCGCAGTAGATAAAGGCCCCCGAAAACCATAGACAGGATCTTTCGCCAGACCCCAGGCCAAATACATAATGTGATCCATCAAATTACGCCCCACTTGATCGCTATGGTTGGCGACGCCGTTCGGACAGGCTTTATTACGTTTAGACATGAGCAATAATTTAGGCGTCTCAATCGCGTGAGCTGCAATCACATATTTTTTACCCGTAACGGTACCGCCGCCCGTCGCTATCCCTCCGTGAGTTTGATAGGTCACATAATCAATACCAACAACATCCTTTGTATTTTCATCCACTTGAACATTTGTCGCGACGTGCCGATAAAACACATCAACATTGCCGGTTTGCAATGCTCGCCCGAGCGTCACAGTGGCATCGTATTTGGCTTGTATTGGGCAAATAGGAATACAATTTGTATTCCCCGCACATTGACGGCGTTCACCCGGTAATGAATTGCGCCCCTGAGGGGTTGGCGTGACTGACAATTGAATATTGTCGTACACCATATCGCTCACAGCTTGTTCATATTGTTGATCAACTAAAGATGAAACAATGCCAGGCATTGGGTAATCGTAATTCGGCCCATAAACACCATCCGGTGAAACATGAAATCCGCGATAAAGCTGATCCATCGCCTCTTTGTCACCGGCGACGCCAATCTCATTGGTCGCCTGTTCATAATAAGGAACCAGCGCTTGGTAAAATTGTTTTCCACCGGGCCAATCCACGCCCTGCTTATACTGGGTTTGCAACTCAAAATCATTAGGCAATAAATGCAAACTGGTTCCTAGCCAATGCCAAGTTGTGCCGCCGCCAATACGCTCATAGGAACTCGCAAAAGCAAACTTTGCTTCAGGGCTGTCAGGTTTCAAATGTTCAGGCTGCGGCGTGTAATCAAAATAACATTGCTTTGGATTACGCCATGCGCCAATTTGCAACACGGTATAACGCGGCACATTCTCCTTCGCAGGATCAGGCAATCCGAGTGGGTTATCCGCCGTCGATGCCGCTGGATTTTGTGTGGTTGGAGGATAAGGTGACTCAGGTGTTTTGGCATTGGCTTTAAAGAAGGTTTCCATGTAACCACTGCGGTCAACAGGCACTTCCTGCCCTGCTTCGAGGATTAATACTTTTTTCCCCGCCATCCCCAATTGATAAGCCATGATAGAGCCGGCAATACCTGATCCCACAATAATGACATCGTAATTGGTTTGAGTGCTCATACTGCACCTCCTTGATGACCCGTATATGCCGACAGTACAGCAGGTGGTTTCGCCCAATAGCCATAGCGATAATTTGAATCCCCCATCGGATGAGCCTGCATAACTTGCCAGACTAAACCTGTGGTATAGCTTTTTGCCGAAATCATATCGCTAACTGTGGTCTCCGGATCTTTATCCGTCGCGGGAATAATGGTTGGCCATGCACCTGAGTACCACATAAAAATCAATTTACGACAGGCCAACACAAAATTAGCTCCGTTGTCTGGCGCCAGCATTTGCGTACCAATTTGTTGATCTGATAATTGCTGCGCTTTTAACGCCGCAAATTTTTGCAGAATAGTTGTAACTAAAGTTGGGTCCTTCGATTCTTCAGTTATTTTTTGCATAAACACGGCTAAGTATTCAGATTTAATATCCACGGGATCCAATGTCGGGGCAATAATACTGGTAGCAAAGCCGGTTAATACCGCGCTCAACCCAATAAAATGATTCATAGAGTCGGCAGTCGCGCCTGTAATATCAGTCATGATGAGTTCCTTTCGTAAATTATTGCGCGCGTTGCAGCAAGTAAGTGAAATCTGCAAAATTACCGTTAGTGGTTGCCGCATTATTGTGACAAGCCATACAGCTGCTTGATGTTTGCTTTACCGAACCTTGGATATAAGTTTCGAGCGTGGTGTTCGCTAAAAATGAGGGAGCAGGCACGCCCGTTGGATCGGTGGGATTTTTGGCATCGGTAGGCCATTGCGTACTGATCAATTCGTAGTTCTTCCATACCGATCCCGGCACTACAGCGTCGAGTGCTGCGTGATAACTGGCATTTAAGGCTTTAGCATCGGCAGTGATAGGAATGACGCGTTCCACTTGAGTTGGTTTAGTGTGCGGGTTTGCCGGATCCCACGGGCGTGCTGGTGGTTCATTCACTTTGCAGTCAGTACATTTAGCATCGTAAAAATTATATGCCGACAATGATGCTGACTCACCTTGTGTTGGCGCATTAGCGACATGCTCAAAGGTAGACCAAATCCATTGTGGTTCGTCTGCGGTTTTGTGGGCAATGTGAAAACCCACTAACCCGACTTGCTCAAGCGCACAAGCTGGCTTAACCCCGTGTTGCTCTTCGGGATTGTTATAAACTAGCGCGTAAGTTGTATAGTAATTCGTCGAATCAAACTTGCCGCCCATTTTTATCCATGAGGCTTTAAGCATAATAGAACCTACCTGCCCGGTTTTACTGTCGCTCGCGGTAAAGTCGACATCGGCATTAAACTGTTTCTGTCCTTTTTTGCTGTAAAGGTTATTGTTCAAAATAAAATTGAACATAGTTTCATTGGTTAATATTTCATAACGGGTATAAAGCCCGTTTTGGTCAATCAATGGACCCGTTGTAAAAGGCTCACCGCTTTCATCCAACACATTCGGGGTCTTCCCCACTTGCGTTAAATAAATAGTCCCTTCAGGAATGGACTTTGGATCAATACTTTTGCAAACATCCGGCACATTATTGGACTGATCCCACCCAGGTGGTTTTACGCCATCGGGTAAAAAAATCTCCCGGCTTTCCTTCCAATGCAGCCACACGACTGGCTGGTTAGTTTTTTGCCCAATGGTGGACATAGTATTGGGTGTGCCATCGGCATTTGCTGGCCAGTTAAGTGCAATAAACGATTGCCAAGAAAAATCATCAAAATCATGTTGCAGGCTTTCGAGTGAGACCGGGGATTTTGCTGTAATTTCCAGCGGCATAACAGGGCTTAACGTGGGTAGCGTTATAGCTGCTTTTGTCTCTACTGGTGCTTCTGCATGTACAGCAGCACTCATACACAAAAAAAGCGTACTGTAGCTAAAAGATTTGATAGACATGAAATTAACTCTCCTTGTTATTGGGACTTATTCAATGCTTAAAACGTTTACAACTCCACTTTCTTTAACGACTTAAAATCAGGGCTTTCACAACACCCGCCACTGCAGGCGTGATGTCACGATACAAATAGCGTACAAGACTTGACCTCAACCAAATCCAAATAAATGGGTTTCGATATTAAAATTGAAGTTTGCTGTTTTGATCGCAGTCTCTGGCTTACTGAGCAGGTCTGAACAGATTGATTGATACGGATAAATATTAACGTCTTTCATTGAAATTCCTTTTCATGATTGCGTTTTATCACGATACCTTGAGTCTAGATTATTCATTGAGGATCACCTCAAATGAAACCTAGTTATCTCAGTGGAAGGGTTAAACACTCCTGTGTTCCCGTAGTGAAAATAATTCTATTCTGCAGAAAGAAAAGTAACCTTCTGAAAATATTCCATGTTAAAAGATTGTTTACGTTTCACTTATTGTCAAGCGTGAGGCAGGAGGTTTATTTTATTTGCAAAAAAGCTCGCCGCACGACACGACGATAACAGCGGTAAAAAGCATAATGTGATATCAAGAGTTCAACATTGATCTGAAGTCTGCGAGGACCAAGCGTGGACAGGAACTAACTAAGCGATCGTAAAATCGGTCGCAACTACACGCGGCCTATTCTTATTTGGTAGCCATTGATTCAACAATAACTGTCAAAATTTGGAAGATTTCGACTCATTTTCATCATTAGATTCTGTAAAGAGTCACTCAGCATCTGATTATATGGCCTTGCTAATGACTTTATAAACACTTTGACTGAAACAGAACACAACTGGTTCTTACTGTTGAAACAGGAAATCTATTTTCTTGTACTGACTAAAATTCTAAGATTAAAAATGATGCCATTTGGGGATGCTTTGACCTACTTAGGTAGCCCTGTGAAATATGACCATGTCGTTCCACTTGCTTCCCTCAATTGAGCCGCAGAGTACCTTCACAAACTTGTTATTCACCGATGTTTGTGCCCATAACCAATACATTTATACCTTTATAATTCACTTGTTCTATAGGCTTAAACCCATGATGTAAGTATAAACCTCCAGTTAAATCTTCTGTTTGAAGATATAATTTTTTCACGCCTATTTTATGTGCTAGCGATATTATCTCTTTCACAAGTTTTGAGGCGACACCCTGTCCCCTAGCCTGCTGAGTGACGTAAACACCACCAAGCCAAAATTCAAATTCTGGGTATATGTCCATTTCTCGAATTTTTAGCTCTGCTGAACCAGCAAGAACACCATTTACTTTTCCAATGATCAGAATAGGCGCGGTATCACGATTTATTGATGCAGAGACTTTTTCAACGACTTCCTCCTTGGTATAGCTACCATTGTCTTGGCACCATTCGTTGAAATACCAACTAGCTACCGTGCCTATCGCAGAGGGATTATCGGCAAGTAATGAAATTTCCATATATGTCCTTAGATGTACAACGATTTCATTTTCTTTATGAACAACATCTTACCAACTTAACCTTGTAAGGCAAGCAGCCCACAACCATTGATGTTTGTAGTCAAACTATACTGATATCTATTAATGACTTTATGATGATGTTTACTTTGCTGTGGCTTTATTGAAAGTTCGGACTGGCATGACTTCTAGGTTGAAAGTAACCTCATCACATTAGCTTTTTTATAGCCACAACTTTATTCGCCCTACTTGCATTTTAAACTTTGAAACAAGCTTTGGGGCATTTTAGAGTTAACCGATTTTAAGCACACCACGCTTTAATCGCTTCTGTTGCTAAACCAGCTAGCTGTTTTGAAACTTCACGACCTTTGTAAATTGACGTTGTGTCTTTTGCGATTGGAACAGAATAATGAATATCGTGAGCAAGATTATTTAGATACTCGCGGCCACCACCTTCATAATTTTGCAGTTCCTGACCATTGAGCTGGATCATATAGCTATAGCCAAATGCACTCATGTTGCAATTTGCATTCAAGTACAAGCGACCTTCATGCTCCAAAAGGAACCATACTCGGTTTTCAGAATCCATTACTTTCATCGTTATCTCGCATAAGGGGATTTACCCGAACTTATCATAAAACCCAAACCGTAAATGGAAATACGCATCTCAACGGAACTTTTCGGTCAATTGATCTAATAAAGCTTCCATACTCTGCTCGAGGAGATCGAGCACTAGTTCAAAACCCTGTGCGCCGCCATAGTAAGGATCTGGTACTTCCGTTATTTGCGTATCAGCATAGGACAACATTAACTGTAACTTGTGTTGATACTCAACCGGACAACGGCTAAGCAGATCCGCCAAATTGGCATTATCCGCAGCTAGAATTAAATCAAAATGCTCAAAATCATCATTCACCACCTGCCGCGCCCGCATGCCCTCGAAACTAAAACCCCGCTTTTTACCAGCCTCAATAGCGCGGCTATCGGGCTTATCCCCTTGGTGATAACCAATAGTACCCGCCGAATCCACCTCAATATTAAGCCTGCGCTCAGCAATCTTAAAACGACAAACCGCCTCTGCCGTCGGTGAGCGACAAATATTACCCATACAAACCATCAATATTCGCCGTACACTTTGATTTTTTAACATGAATACCTTATAGCTTAGTATTATCAATAAGTTATCTAATGTGCTTAAACCTAGATGTAAACTTAATATGATAAGCAGCTTAATAAATTAATTATTTACCTATAAATACAACATGTTAAACCTATAAATACAAAAATATTCTTACGCCAAACCATTATCAAAAATAAAATGCGCGCTACGATCCGAAAGTTAAGGGTGTCACCTCAGCTAAAATATTCCCCTTGAGCCATATACATACCAAGCACGCACAAAATTTAACCTAACCCGTAAAATATACGATAAACAGCACAGAAACAAATTAGCCTCCTTGCTAAGGATTTTTTATCGACTAGGTTTATATGTCAGAGTACGGTTTAAAATAAAACTGAATGTTCACCGCATACTCGCTCAAATAAAAAATACACCACAAAGTACAAGAAGAGGAAAAGTAAAATGGATTTTATTGAACGAATCGATGTTCTATCAAAACGCATCCCTCAAATTGCTAATAGCCTTCAAACTGAGGAAGCGACTAAGAATGCCTTAGTCATGCCATTTTTGCATACAGTTCTAGGATATGATGTTTTTAATCCTAGCGAAGTTGTCCCAGAATTTACGGCAGATACTATAGGTAAAAAAGGTGAGAAAGTTGACTACGCATTAATTAAGGAAGGTGAAGTGCAAATCCTTATTGAATGCAAAAAGTACAATGAAAAGCTGTCCATAAAGCATGCGTCACAACTATTTCGTTATTTTTCTGTCACAAACGCACGCTTAGCTATTCTTACAAACGGTACTGAATATCAATTTTATACCGATCTTGATGCTCCTAACAAAATGGATGAAAAACCATTTCTGATCTTAGATCTTGAAAATATTGATGAACACTTAATTCCTGAAGTTAAAAAGCTGACTAAAAACTCGTTCGACGTTAACTCAATAGTCAGCGCGGCAGGAGAACTAAAATACTTGAGTCAGATAAAACGTATTATTAGTGAGCAATTTAAAGAACCTGAAGAAGAGTTTATTCGCTTTTTTGCCTCAAGGGCTTATGATGGGGTTCTTACACCTAAAGTAAAACATCAATTTGCTGAAATTACTCATAAAGCACTAAGGCAATTTCTCAACGACAGCATTAATGAACGTTTAAAATCCGCTATTGGCAATGATAAACCAACTGATGAAAACAAAAATTTAATCGATACCCCAATCCCATCCAATGATGAAAAAATTAAAGTAGTTACTACTGAAGAAGAAATTGACGGTTTCAATGTGATAAAAGCTATATTGAGGCAAAAAATAGAAGTTAATCGAATCATCGCAAGGGATACCCAAAGTTACTTTGGCATACTATTGGATGATAATAACCGAAAACCCTTATGCCGCTTACACTTCAATGCTAAACAAAAGTATCTAGGATTAGTGGATGAAAATAAAAATGAAACTCGTCATCCTATTAACTCTGTAGATGATATTTTTAATTTCAGTGAACAACTATTATCGACAGTCGCCTATTACGAATAATACTATCAAAATATCAATTGCGCATTACTCAGCGTAAAGACTTATGCGCAATTTGATTTACTAGGAACGGCTACTCAGTTTCAACATCGGTTCTTACCCGTAAAAAACTGGCAAACCGCGGTAAACCGTTAACGGTAAGCCCAAGGTATTTATAGGTGATGATAGTGCCCACTGCAGGGGGATGTTGGCGCTCTGCGAGACTAAAACCTGTGCCAATACTAAAAATTCGGCCGTCTGGGGTTTGCACTTTTAATGCGCCCATCTGCCCTACAAATTGACCTTTACCAGGGATATAAGCGATAACAGTAGCTTCAGCATCATAATAAGGTTTTAACTTCATCAGATGAGGATTGCGGCCACTAATATAAGTCGCGGAACTGCGATGCAGCATCAAGCCTTCGGCGCCTTTTGCAACTAAGGCATCGAGTTTTTGATACAGGGCTTCAAGGCTTTCTACTTGGAACTGCACTATGACTTCAAGATAATTCGATTTGCCACTCAGTTCAGTCAGCGCAAATTGATAGCGATGCTGAAAGTCGCCACTCGCCTTAGGGACATCGAACACCATAAATCGCACTTTGCGCCAATCATCATCCTTCGCTGAGGCTTGTCGAACTAAACTCGACATAGCTTCAAACTGACCTCGCCCAAGCCATAATTCACCATCGAGAGGATAATTCGGAAAATTTACAGTAAACCAAATAGGTGTAGCGATGGCATTTCCCTGCCGAGTGAATAATTCCTTGCCATTCCAGTAACCTCGAACCCCGTCGAGTTTCTCACTAATCAAAAAATTTTGAATATTAATATCTTGCGAAGTTCGAGTCGCATCAAACTCGGTAGCAAGTTGTATCGCAGGTGGTGAGGTTTGTGCGTTAACCGAAAGAGCTAAACCGCAAAGTATGAGCAAGCTGAGCTTAAAAGCACTAAAACGGATGAAATGATTAAATGTTAAATTTCGTAACGGGTTTGTATGAGTCATTCCCTTGCCCACGCTGCAATATATCCTTCATCAAGCTTAGGCCGCACGGCTAAAGTTGCACTAAAATAACCGCAAAAGTCACTAACTCCCTAAGTTAACAACGAATGTTGATGATCAAATTTGCTCAGTTAATTGTTTATGCACTTTTCATCTCAGGCTATACTGCGGCCAAATTTATGACTCAGTCAAATGTTAACAAAGACAACAGTAGGGTTTATTCCCCCCTGTTTTGAATGAGCAGAACCTCAGCGCTTTGTCGCTAACGTCAATTGGAAACACTATGAAACCAGCCAATAATCACGGTATTAAGCGCATATTCAGAGCGACGGGATTTTCGATGAAGGGCCTAAAGGCCGCTTGGATCCACGAAGCCGCCTTCAGACAGGAATTAATCTTAACGATAGTCATGTTACCCGTAGCCTTATGGGTTGATATCAGCACTATTGAACGCCTTATGCTGATTTTCACGTTGTTTATCGTGTTGATTGTTGAGCTATTAAACTCGGCGATTGAAGCTGTGGTTGACCGTGTCGGCAGTGAAATACACCCGTTAAGTGGCCAAGCCAAGGACATTGCCTCGGCTGCCGTCTTTATGAGTCTTGCGCTTTGTGGATTAACTTGGCTGGTTGTATTAACGCCGCTAGTGCTTTAATTCTTAGTTTCTAAACCGTCGCATGAACAACCATTGAGCCATCGTCCCTTAAAAAGTCGATGGCTTGTTTGATCTGGGCTAAGCGGTCATTCTCAGCCCAATACGCAAGATACACATTTCGTGAAATGGCATTCGCGCCGCTGACGAGATGCAATTCGCCGCCGCGCAATGCATGTTGCACTAGATGCTCAGGTAAAAATGCGCAGCCGCCATTATTCAAGATGAAATCTAACGCAATACGTGCTGAACTCGTGTGCAGCGTTGGCACTGGCAGCGAGGCATATTCCTGTGCGTGAACAATATTGAACGCCGTACCCCAATCGACTTTTACATATTGCCCCGGCACAACCGCTTTTACCGTTTGACCTTTTAAGCTCGACACCAACAACAAATTAATTTGCCCCAGTTGCACTATCTCAAATTGATCAAGCTTTGGCGGATCGAATGAAATCGCAATATCTAGGGTACGGTCCATTAGCTGACGCGTCATTGCATTCGCGGGTAGCACTTCGGTGCGCAACGCCACGCCAGGTAAACCGACATGCAGTCCCTGTAAATAACCTTGCAAGTAAGCGTCCCAAATATTCGGCCCTGCACCAATGGCAAGCTGAGTCGACTGTAACTGGCTGAGGGAAACATCTTGCTTAGCCCGCTCCCATGCTGTTAACACCGCCTCGGCATGACCAAGCATACGTTCGCCTGCTGGCGTGGGCTGAATATTATTACGTTGCCGTTCAAATAAGGCGACACCCAAAATGCTCTCAAGCTGTTTCACCCTAAAGCTCACAGCGCTTCGGGTGAGGTAAAGATTCTCAGCCGCTTTACCAAAATGGCGAGTACGGGAGACTTCGAGAAAGGTTTTTAGTAAATCGGTATCCATAAAAATTCTTGACCAACATAGGCAAATTTTTTTGATTTATAAATCAATAATACTAGCCAATACTCCAGTTGCAAATCTTTGTATATCAAAAACTAGAGGGTATCTGCCATGTCTGAACAGTCTTTTTTTAACGCTAACAAGGGTTCTGAGACGTTTAACGGCTCAGTTGCTGCCAGTTTTGTCTCTCAAAAACGTTTCTACGACGACGCTAATTTCCCCAAAGGCTTTAAACGAAGCGGCGATTTTACCAATAAAGAAGCTGAACTCCTTGAATTGCATGGTCATGCGATGAAGAATTTAGCGGAAGGGAAAACGCTGCCTTGCACCTCTGATGAAGCCCAATTTGTGGAAGTCGCCAAAGGAAATATCGCCCCCAGTAGCTTGTTAGAGCAGATCTGGGTAAAGTATCGCAGGCTCGCCATGGGGAAACCCTTTTATGCCGTGGTTGGTACAGTGCATTTGCCTGCAACCAAACCCGAGATAGAAATAGAGGCTGAGGCTGTATTTGATATTGAAGATGATGTTCAGGATGAACCTGAACCCGAGGATAAAGAATGAAGATTAAGGTTTGCTACTAAATGCGTGGTTGGATTTTATATAAAGAAACCGCGACTCAGCTAAAACCTGAATGGTATGAAATTGAGCGTCTACTGGCGGCAGCAAAAGCCGATAACATAGAGTTGGAAGTTTACGCACCTGATGAATTTGATCTGACTGTCACCAGAGAAGATAACAAGAGTATTTTATTGAATGGGCAAGCCGTCGAGCTGCCCGATTTTATCATTCCGCGAATGGGCTCAGGCACGACCTACTTTGCTTTAGCCATTATTCGTCACTTAGAAAGATTAGGGGTATATTGCCTCAATCCATCTAAAGCCATTGAAATCGTTAAAGACAAGTTATTCTCCCAACAATTGTTGGCCGAGAAGAATCTGCCTACGCCTAAAACCATGTTGGTTAAATTCCCCGTCGATATCGCCCTCGTAGAACGCCATCTCGGTTTTCCTGTGGTGATAAAAACACTTTCAGGCTCACAGGGCAGTGGTGTGTTTTTATCCCATAAGGCGCGTGAATTTGACGATTTAATGCAGTTGATTGAAGCGACCAATAAAAACGCTAACATCATTCTGCAAGAGTTTATCGCTAACAGTCATGGGCGCGATCTACGCGTATTCACTATTGGTGGTCGTGTGGCGGGTTGCTATGAAAGACGTGGTCAAGAAGACAGCTTCAAAGCCAATGTCAGTGCCGGTGGTTCAGCGCGTCCATTTCAGATCACTCCTGAAATTGAATGGCTTGCCACCCAAACAGCCAATATTCTCGATCTTGATGTTGCAGGTATCGATTTATTGTTTGATAACGGCCATTACAAAATTTGTGAGGCTAACTCATCTCCTGGGTTTGAGGGCTTAGAGTCCTGTTTGAATGTGGATATTGCCGCGCAAATTTTGCATTTTATTCGCATCCGTTTAGGCATGTTTAATAAAGATGAACCAAGTAGCCCAAAAATCGTGGCTGATAGCGTAGAGGCTGAGACTTCTACCCCGTCACCTCTATCGTCCTCTATCGAGACGAAATAGAAGTACTAGGACATATCAATATCTAGCGGGATCGTACCGCTAGATATTCTCAATATCGATGATTCTCCACCATGTTTGTGTCTATATCCATTTGTATCTCGCCCCATCCAACACAACAATCCTAAAGCCGTTCAGGAAGCACTTGCCCTTAGTCTTTCAATCCACAATTGATGTGATCGCTCACTCAAATTTCATTCAACCTCACGAGAACCAGCTCTACTTTTGTTTTGAATCACAATTTTTTGCATTTTTTAAAACATTTTGTTCACATTAAAAAATTTGCTGTTAAACTCCAAATGTTGTTTTTTTATGGCACTAAATTCTGACCTTATCGCTAAACATAATAAGAATAATGCAGGAGTCACTCCTTAACATGTCGATCCGCCTATTACCCCTAATCATAGCGTCACTGCTCAGCACTCAAGTGCAAGCCGATGATTTTACTATTCAGTTAGGCGGCTTTTATTCGCAATCAGACACCAATATGGAAGTCACTAACCCTATTTCGGGTAATAATTTCACCTTAGATTATGAGTCCGATCTACAACTTGCAGAAAACGAATTTTTACCCTTTATCGAGTTAAATTATCACTTTAACGAACGGCACAATATCTACCTAGACTGGAAACAGCTTCATCGTAACGCCGAAACCCAAGCCTTAACGAAACCCTTCCAGCTCGAGATTAACGACACCATTTACGATATCAAAGCAGGCGGTAATCTAAATTCAACCTTAAACATTGATGTACTGCGCTTCGGCTATGGCTATGATGTATTTCAAGGCAGTAACTATGATGTCGGTCTATCACTTGGTTTACATACTATGTTTATCAAGACAGGTTTTGAAGGGGTGATTGGTGTTTGCGCTTCATCGGAATTACTCAATAATGTCTGCGGTAGCCAAGCAATTCCGCGCATTGTTGACGAAAATGTCACTGCGCCACTGCCCGACATTGGCATATATGGTCAGTATGAATTTGTTCCTGGTTGGCAAATCACCAGCCATGCACAGTATTTTTACATCAAACTCAATGATGTCAAAGGCGAACTGGTTGATATTAAAGTGGGGGTTAATGCACAAATCACCCCAAACTGGCGTATGAGCGTGGCCTATAACTACTATAAAGTTGACGTTGATATCGCCCAAAATTCGCCGAATAAAGATACTCAAATCGCCGATTACAACATCTATTACAATTTTATTGGCCCTATGCTTTCTATCAGCTATTCCTTTTAATTTTAATTCTATAAAAAATCTCTTCCCATATTGTATTAAACACCCCTTCTAGCTCAAACAGTTGCCCGAACCCTGGCCCAAATTAGTGCTAAAAAATAAGGGCGCCTACTGGACGCCCTCATGATCCAACCCATTAAACCTATTTACGGCCATCCTGCTCACGTTTGGCTTTAAAGTCTGATGATTCAAGCCAATGGGGCCAATCTGAACCATTCGCTAAAGTGGTTATCATACTGGCGATCAAGTCTAGGTCTTGACTCACGCCCTCCAACGTCCAATTTGGATCATAATCATCGGCTCCTTGGTGATATTTATGTGCAATATAGTCAGGATCTGTATCCCCAAGACTCATAAATAACAATCCTGGTACACCTTGCTGGGCCAGCGCAAAATGGTCTGATCTAAACATCAATCCATTCTGTGGTCTTGGATCCGCTTTTACCGAACGGTCTTGGGCTTTGGCAGCTTTATCTAAGTATTGCTCCAACTCAGATACCCCTTCCCCATAGCGCAAAATGTAATCCACGCCTTTATTTACATTCATGCCATCGATATTTAAAAAGGCGACGATATTTTTGGTTGGCACACTGGGATGCTGAGCAAAATGCTGTGCACCAATCAGACCCGTTTCTTCTGCAGTAAAGGCACTGAAGAGCACCGAGCGATCCAGTGGCGCCGTGCTAGCTTGCTGTTTGAAGTAACGCGCTAACGCTAAACCCCCCGCCACACCGCTGGCATTATCGACCGCACCGTTTAAAATCTCTGACTTACCGTCTTCAATCACAGTACCGAGGTGATCCCAATGGGCATGCATCATCACCACTTCATTTGGGCGCGTTTTACCGGGTAGTAAAGCCGCAACGTTATGGGACTCGGCGCGTTCAATTTTATTGTTTAACGTGAGTTGTGCCGTCAACTTAAGGGGGATTGGTTTAAAGTCTGGCTTGGCTGCTTGCCGTTTTAAGGTATCGAAATCCAATCCCGCTTTGGCAAAGATTTTTTGTGCGGTTTCGTGCTGAACCCAGCCCATCACGCCCACTTGACCTTGGTTATTATTGGCATCGACCAGAGTAAACTTAGTGCCCGTGTTGGAGTTTTGCACCACTCCCCAGCCATAGGCGGCAGGCGCTGTTTCGTGAACAATAAACACGGCCTCAGCGCCTTGACGCGCCGCTTCCTCATATTTATAAGTCCAGCGACCATAATAGGTCATAGCATTGCCTTTAAATATTGTTGGATCTTGGGTCGCAAAGCCGGGGTCATTCACGAGTACGATGACCGTTTTGCCTTTTACATCTAACCCTTGATAATCATTCCAGCCATATTCGGGTGCATTGATACCATAGCCAACAAATACCACATCGCTTTTATTCAGGCTCACGGTTTCAGCGATTCTTTGGGTTCTCGCGGTAAATTCACTGCCATTGGCAAATTTAAGTCCGCCGATATCAAGCTGCATGTTTTGATCGGCACTAATTTGCGCCAAAGGAACCGCCTGTAAATAGCTATCGCCAAATCCGGGTTTGAGACCCATATCTTTAAATGCTGTCACTAAATAGTCTAAAGTTAACGTCTCTCCTTCAGATAAGGGCGCGCGTCCCCCAAAAGCATCGCTCGCTAAGGTTTTCACATCGGTTCGGTATTGCACGAGATCGAGACTTTTCACAAATGCCGTTTCAGCAAAGACAGGTAATGAGATAGTGGCCAACAGACTTGTGGTTATGATTAAATTTTTCACAACTTTCTCCCAAGTTATTATCATTATTTGGTTTTAAGGATAGACTTTACCATATCACCTTTAATTTATGATGGAAGTCTTAGCGCAAACGGAGTCGCTGCATCCAGGAGTTAACGGTAATCATGTCTCCATCTAACCGATATTCTTGTCGTTGACCTAAATCTGACTGCAACAGAATAAAAAATAGCGAAATTTTAAAATATCCGTGTATTTTCATTGAGTAAGGTAACAATATGTCGCTAGAGTTATTACAAGCCGCTGCACTGAACCTCAAAAAAGCAGTGCCTCTGATGCTCAAACATAAAATTCCGACCACCCCCGTTAACTATGCGCTTTGGTACACTTATGTTGGTGAACAAAATCCGGAGTTAAATCAACAACTCGATACTGTTATTGCCCAATACAATACTTGCCCTCCTGTCAGTAGCGAAATCTTGTATCGCCAATATGTTGCCGACCCAGTTGAACTCGATGTCAGAGAAATGCGCCAAAATCTGGATGCTATGGTGACTGAGCTTTCCCAATCACTCAAAGATACCAATCTAGATGCCAATGACTTCCAGTCACGTATCGAAAGTAATTTTGAAAAGCTCAACCGCATCGAAGACGAAGGCTTTAGCGTTGAGCAAGTACTCGATCTGGTCCGCAGCTTAGTGAAAGAGTCGGACAATATTCGCTCGAGCACAGAGTTCTTTACCGGTCAGCTGCAGAAGGCTCAAACCGAAATAGACGCACTAAAGAAAAAACTTGAACAAACAGAAAAAGACGTTCTCTACGATGCACTGACGGGCTGCTTTAATCGCCGCGCCTTTGACACTGATTTTGCAGGAATGATAGCCCAAGCCCCCTTAGGCACTTGTGTGATCTTGGCCGATATCGACCATTTTAAAGTGTTTAACGACACCTATGGCCACCAGCTCGGCGACCAAGTGTTACGCGCCGTGGCGAAACGACTACAGGAATCCTGCCGCGATGGCACGAAACTGTATCGGTTTGGCGGTGAAGAATTTGCGATTATTGTCCCTAAAAGTCAGCTACGTATCGCAAGGCAACTGGCCGAAGCTATGCGCCGTGGACTCGAAAAACTCAGTTTAAAAGACAGACGCAAAGACGAACGCATTAATAATATCAGTGCTTCCTTTGGTGTCGCCCAATGGCAAGAAAAACAAACGGGTATGCAATTGATTGAAGCGGCAGACAAATTACTTTATGAAGCCAAACGCTTAGGACGAAATCGTGTGCTGCCTATCAGTAACTGATGGTTATAACTTAGCCTGAAGCCGATAATTCAGCTTCAGGCTAAGATGATTAACAAAAGAGCATTTTTTGAAAGCTACATGAAGGATTTAAATGAGATTTCAGATTAATGTTTGAAACTGCGAGAAACAGTTCCAATATTCCCTTGTACGCCACTCCCTATTGAAACGGATACATTCGTACCGAGTGTTTCCATCGACTCATTTTCGACGGGGATCGCCTGCACCACAAACCGCAGTTCAGCACCGCCTTGAAGTGAATCGAAGGGATAACACGTAATTAACGTTAAGCGATTATCATCGGATGGCGCCATAAAGTGAGTTTCTGTTTCATGTACGACCTGAGTCGCCACCACTTCATAAATAATGTGATTACCTTTAAGCGTTTGTAACGATAATCGACGCCCCACCGCCATGCCATTGAGTATCGCAAAATGCGTATCCCTGTGGCCGGCAATCACAGTATTGCCTTTTTGCCCCGCTGGCGCACTGGACAACACCAGACTCGGACCAAAGGCCAAATTTCGCCCAGAAGCCCCCGCAAGAACATATAAACTGTCATTAAGCTCTGCTTCAATATTGTTGTTCGCCGCCACTTGCTCACGATGAATAGACAGCTTTGCCACGGGATAGGTATCCGCCCATGACCAAGGTTTATGGGATTGGCCATCAGCCAAGGTTTTAGTCCACGCCTGTTCAATCAAATACTGGGCAAAGTGTGCTTTAGCTTGCATATAGAGTCCCTTTCCTAACAATGTTGCGCCAATTAAAAATAATCCCACCACTAAAAATCGCTGTGTTCTGCGTTTGCTCATCGCGCTTAACTCGTCGCTCATCGTTCACTGGCAAGTGCCACCAAGGCCGCGTTCTCTTCACGTCTTTGTCGAAGAATCGATCCTGTAAGAATCAAAGCGAGTAGCAAGGTCAGCGCACCTAATAACATATCCAAACGGCTTGAAGTCGCGGTTTGCGGCAAGGCTCCAAAAGGTTGCCAACCTAAGGGCAAGTGCTGACGAACCACGGCATCACGGCTCATTGCAGTTGAATCAATTGGGGTTAAGTCCACCGCCACTAAGCTGGTATAGTCGCTGACTAAGTGATAATTCATTGATAAGGCCGTCACTTGCTGTTTGACCTTGTCATCATTCGCGCCATTTTTACTCAACTCCAATGCACCAATCTGTTTACGCGCCCACAGCAAATCTAAACCCGCACCTTGATGGGTCATCAATCCTGCGGAGTTGTCCTGCAGCGAGAGCGACTGTTGCCAGTTTTGATGCCCTTGGCGTCCTGAAATCACTAACTCCTGTGGCTCACGGGCGCTGCGCTTTAGACTCACGAGCACTGGCTCACCGCGGTACAGATCGGCAATCGGTGATGGCCAGTAATCGGGCACACTGCCATCATCAAAACGCACTTGAATATCGGTTAACACTGGATATTGAATTTTGCTGAGTAAGGCGCTGATCTTTTCATCGACTTCATCCACTTTGCCAATATAGGTAAAAGTGCCACGACCGAGTTCAGCCGCCCTTTGCATAAAGTGAGAATTAGGTGCCGAGCCTATGCCGACAGTAAAGAGGCGGCTTTCACCTATTTGATAACGGATCAAATCAAATAACGCTTGTTCATTGCCCACAGAGCCGTCGGTCATAAAGATCACTTGGCGCAAAGGCTGCGTTGCATCAAGCGATACACTGCCCAAGGATTTTGGCAAGGCAGCATCCAGTGCCAACGCCATTTCAGTGCCACCATCGGCCTGTAAACGGCTCACAAACTGACGGGCCCGTGACAAATTCGACGAGGTCGCCGGTAATGGCACTGCTGAGAACTGAGACAAACTGGAGTTAAATTCGATAATGTTAAAACTGTCCTCCGGCTTCAGTCCTTTTAACGCGTATAACAGTGCATTTTTAGCTTGAACGATAGAATCCCCCGCCATAGAGCCCGAAGTATCAATCACTAAAATTAATTCACGGGGCAAACTCGGCTGAGTACTCTTTTCAACCTTAGGAGGCAACACCATGACGAGACTGTAATTATCATCATTTACGCCGCTGGTTTTACTTGTCTCAAGTGTATCCTGAGACAGATTTTCGCCATCGAGCTTATGGGTTTTACCTTGCTGATTAAACACCCAAGCCATTGGGCTAGTGCCCTGCTGTACTCGCCATTGCAACACAAAATCCCGATTAGCAGGCACACGTTGCGCCAGCGATACATCGACCGCGCCGCTGTTGTCTTGCTTGAGTTTGATGTCATGGTAAGGACTCTCAATGGACGCTCTATCAACCCCCTTTGCGAGTAAAACTTGAATGTCTGCCTTCAGCACAGGATCGCGTCCACTGGCCGTATGCCGCACTGGTGCCACAATCCGGTCAGCATCAAACACCTGCGAACTTGTCACTCGGCTTGATTGGCGCACCTGTGCCATAGGATCATGTGAATCGCTAGCACTTGAATCCGATGTTAATCCCGGAATATAACGGGGCGCGACCACCAGCGGAAAACGTAAACTAAACAAACCATCTTCATATTTAATGGTCTCCTGATAGCTGATTTCTACAATCAGCTCCTCTTGAGGTGCTAGGTTTGCGACTTCGGTCGTAAACATATTAGGCCGCTCTTGGCTCACTAAGCTGGCACGTTTGCCTTCAGCTTTCGCTTGCTCAAAAATCTGCTTGGCATCGGCCTTAGGATGAATTTGCCCTTCGATCACTCTCTGGCCTATATGTAATCGCAACGAATCCACCGCAGCCTCATTGGGCAGCGGGAACAAATATTGCCCATTCAACACAAATTCAGTATTGTTGCGAAAAACCTGTTTCACGCTCACGCGATTACTTAAGCCAGAGACTTGCATCGACACTTGTGTATCGAGCGGCAAAGATGGCACCCAAGCACCGCTCGGCTGGCGATAAAGCAACAGCCCCTGCGTGATATCATCGTAATTAATGATGTGTGACTCTGCCGTTCTGTGAGCACTATGTTGCCCGACCAATGCCGAAGCCATATTCTGTGGCGCAGACAATGTGCTGGTACTATTCGGCGAAGCTAATGCCACAAAGGGCAAACCCCAACACACGGCGGCACTGATCAGCAATACCGCTACCGCTTCACTCACTTCTTTTACCCTTTTCCCTGTGATCATCACAAAGGCTTCCTCTATTAACAAATATGAACTGATGTTGGTTGTCGTTAATATGAACGACGTAAAATGGACAGCTTAAATTGACCGCTAGTCAGCAGCGTGCCTGGCCGTCAAGGCCAAATGAGGCTGTAGTGTTAATGTCACGCGGCGGTCGAACACATCCGATTCTCTGTCTTGGTCGGCTTGCAAAGGCGATAAAGCGCCAAAGGCTTGAGTGGTCATACGCTCGGCAGTGACGCCTTGCTTAATCAGGTAGCCACGCACCTCCAGTAGACGCTGCTCAGAAAGGGCTTGGTTGTAACTCTCATCACCACGGCGGTCGGCATAGCCCTTCAGCTCAAGATTGAGTTCTGGTGACAAATTCATCACCTCAGCCACATCATCTAATTGAGGCAAAAAATGCGATTCAACCTCAGAGGAACCGGTACGAAACTGTACGCTAAGCCCCAAGGCGAGTTCACTGAGCAATTGACGTTGCGCGGATAGCAACTCATCCAGCTCTTGCTGCGCCTTGGTATATTCGCTCGCCCGTTTTTCGGCGGCTTGCTGTTTTACACTCCACTCGGATAACTGGGACTCTTGCAAATGGATCTGTCTTTGCTGAACGTGCAGAGTGTCTGTATCGCTGACTGATTTGCCAATTAAGGTGCCAGTGAACGCACCAATAATAGCCCCCACTGGACCACCGACTAACGCCCCCACTAAGGCTCCACCACCGAGGCCAATGAGGGCTTCCGGTTGTTCGTCCTCGCTTGCGTATTCGTCATCCATCGCTATACCGCTAGCATAGACATCATTTTCTAGGGTGAGGTCTTGTCCTATCACTTGGTTTTGCAGTGAAACCCGCGCGGACACACTGGCTATAGGTGCGCTTAATAAACTCAAAACCAATAGATTAATTAGTGTCTTTTTCATCATCTCATTCCTTTTTGATTATTAGCTGAGCTTGGACTCGTACCTGAAGCAATCCACTCAACACCACATCAGGTCAAACGGGTACAAAACTGAATGGGACTATTAAACACAAGTGGAATGGCATGAGCAGGGATGGAAAATGGCAATACAACTATCAATTGTGGCAACAAAATGGCAATTGCATTTGTGGCCTTTTTTCTCGGGTAAAATCCTGTATAGTCACGAAAACTTACTCCCCCAAGTCAATAGGAATACGGCTCTATGAAGCGTATCGCCATAGTGGAAGATGAAGCGGCCATTCGCGAGAATTACAAGGACGTGCTGCAACAACACGGTTACAGCGTGCAAACCTACGCCGACAGACCATCGGCCATGCTAGCCTTTAATACCCGTTTACCGGATTTAGCCATTATCGACATCGGCTTAGGTAATGAAATTGACGGCGGCTTTATGCTATGTCAGTCATTGCGCGCCATGTCGAGCACGCTGCCGATCATCTTTTTAACCGCCCGTGACAGTGACTTTGATACTGTGTGTGGTCTGCGTTTAGGCGCCGATGATTACTTGAGTAAAGAAGTGAGTTTTCCGCATTTAACCGCACGCTTAGCCGCATTATTTCGACGCTCTGAACTTGCGGCCGGCCAAACGGCGCAGGAAAACCTGCTCGAACGTGGCCCACTGACCATTGATGCCAACCGCATGCAAGTCTATTGGAACCAGTTACCAATCGAACTTACTGTGACCGAATTTTGGATGGTGCATGCGTTAGCCAAACATCCAGGCCATGTACGCAGTCGCCATGAATTAATGCAAGAGGCTAAAATCTTTGTCGATGACAGCACGATCACCTCCCATGTGAAACGCATTCGAAAAAAGTTTATCGCTACCGCGCCAGAGTTTGATTGTATTGATACTGTCTATGGTATGGGTTATCGCTGGGACAGCTTAGCCTGATCTATGGCTTAACCAACCTTTAAGCGCGCGGCGTTGAACCAGATAACCTTGGATAAATGAACTTTTAAACCCATTAATGCTGATCCCTAACTTATGACACGTTTCCCCTTTGGTCTACGCACTAAAGTCATCGGCCTTAGCCTGTTCTTGCTCTGCCTACCTTGGCTGGGGTATCAATATGTGTGGGAAATGGAAAAGTATCTTCGCCACGGCCAAGAACGCACCTTAGAAGGCACCACTCAAGCACTGGCCACAGCGCTGCACGAGCGGCCAAAATTGTTCGATGGGCAAGCGAGTTTTTTAAAGCAAGTGGAAAAAAGCCGCGATCTATACGCCTATCCACTGGCGGGGGCGATTCTACTCGACGGCAAACTCAACGAATGGCAGGAATATCAGCACAGATTTATCCAATACGGTGAGGCGCACCAAATTATGCGTGCCGATCCGAACGCCCCTCTGACCTTAAGCTTTACCCACATGGTCGGACAATACGATGGTTATCTGTATGCTTTTTTTCAAGTCATTGATCCAACAGTGGTACTGCGGGGTAAAAATGCCCTAAGTGTCGATAGAAACGATCATCTCTCGATTGCAACACTCGCGCCCGACAATAAATTCAAACGCTATATCGTTGCCACGACTCAACCCGGCTGGATCAGCGCCTTCGAATTACCCGCTAATCCTAAGCAAACTGTACCCGTCACACCTGAGGTGCGCATCCAAGGACAATGGGCGACGACAGATGTGGGCTACAATGTCGAGCTGCGTATTCCCTTAGACATGGTCGGCAGCAAACTCGGATTTGCCATTGCCGATGTCAACGACAGCAAATACCGTGATGTGGCTGCAGTTGTCGGCACCTCGGCCTTAGATACGGTCGACAATCTCGGCACTGTGCTGGTACCATCACCGGAAATTGAAAGTATTATCAAAGGTATGAGCCACTATAGCTCACGTATTTGGGTGGTCGATAAACACGGCCGCGTACTGGCAAAATCCGGTGACATTCGCGCGAATGACAGTGTATGGACCCGCACCTTAGAAGATGAAAAGAGCACCGCGCTGTGGGATACCTTCAAGCGTGATTATCTGCATCCGCTGTACTATAAAATTCTCACAAAACCGCCCAAAGACTTTATTGATTCCTTACAAGATTCCACCGAGCTTGACGGTAGTCATATCCAAAAAGCCCTCGCAGGTCAGCAAAGTTCGACTTGGCGGTTAACCCCAGACAACAAAGCTGTGGTACTCGCCGCTGCGAGCCCCATTTGGATTGATAACAATGTGATGGGTGCCGTCGTCGCCGAAGAAACCACCCACGGAATTCGAACCCTACGCAACCGAGCGCTGGAAAAACTCTTTAACGTGATTTTGACCATAATGAGTATGGGCACCTTGGCGCTGTTCTTCTTCGCCTCGAGTATTTCTAACCGCATTCGTAAATTGCGCGATGAAGCCGAAAATGCCATCGATAGCCAAGGCCGTGTGCGTAATCACCTCAAACCGTCGAAGGCTCGGGATGAAATTGGCGATCTGTCCCGTAGCTTCTCTAGCATTGTGGGGCGACTGGGGCAGTACACTCACTATCTAGAAAACATGTCGTCGCGCCTGTCCCATGAGTTGCGCACGCCCGTGGCTGTGGTGCGTTCATCCCTTGAGCATTTAAACCTGCAGACCTTAGATAAAGACACGCAAAAATATGTCGACCGCGCCCAAGAAGGTGTCAGCCGCTTAAGCATGATTTTAAACAACATGAGCGAGGCAACACGCTTAGAACAGAGTTTAACGCAGGCCGATATCACCAAGTTCCCACTCTCCCAAGTGGTCAGCGGTTGTATGCAAGGTTATCAAATGACCTATCCAGAACAAGGCTTTAGTGTGAAAGTGCCCGAACAACCACTGATGATGCAAGGGGTGCCAGAATATATCGCCCAGTTAATGGACAAACTTATCGCCAACGCCATTGAGTTTTGCCATAAAGACAGTGCTATCGAAGTCACACTCACCCAAGTGGGTAAGCAAGCAACTCTGCTTATCAGTAACTTAGGGCCTGAACTGCCCATTGATATGTCGGAGCAGATTTTCGATTCCATGGTGTCGGTGCGGATTAATCAAGCCCAAGATAAACCCCACCTAGGCTTAGGTCTGTATATCGCGCGATTGGTCGCCGAGTTCCACCAAGGACAAATCCTTGCCCGTAATCGCAGCGAACATAATGGTGTGGATATCCTTGTTACCTTACCTTTAAATTAAGCGTGTTACAGCTTTTAAGCCCTGCGTCATAATCTCAACAGCTAAAATACAGGAGGCCAATAACATGAGCCAAACTCATCACGCGCCTCCTGTCATTTATGCGGGCAGATGCTAAGATGACCGTCATAACAATCGATAAGAAACGCCAATTATTCTCCAAATTGTTCAACCTCTTCGTTCAACCTAAATGCCAAGGTAATGATCCAATGACAGATAAACATCATCAAGCCACCCAAATCGTCAGCTTAGGTCGAGACAAAAAATGGACCAAAGGCGTGATCAATCCGCCCGTCTTTCGCGCTTCGACTATCGTCTTCGAAACCATGGATGAAATGCGCCACGCCGCAAAAAATAAAACCAATGGCGAGATGTTTTATGGCCGCCGTGGCACCCCAACCCATTTTGCCTTTCAGGCCGCGATTGCCGAACTAGAAGGCGGCGTCGGTACGGCGCTGTATCCTTCTGGCGCTGCGGCGATCAGTGCGGCGCTACTGTCATTTTTAAAAACGGGCGATCACCTGTTAATGGTTGATAGCGTGTATGAGCCAACGCGGGATCTGTGCACCCATATTCTCGGCGGTTTTGGTATCGAAACCACTTACTACGATCCGCTGATTGGCGCAGGCATTCGCGACCTCATTCGCCCCAATACTAAGGTTCTGTTTTTAGAGTCTCCGGGCTCCATCACCATGGAAGTGCAAGATGTACCGACCTTGTGCCGCATCGCCCACGAACATGGGTTGATCACTATGCTGGACAACACTTGGGCCTCGCCCATCAATAGCAAACCCTTTGAAATGGGTGTAGATATCTCAATTCAAGCGGCGACCAAATATATCGTCGGTCACTCGGATGTGATGATAGGCACGGCCACGGCCAACGAAAAATACTGGCCACAATTACGTGAACACAGCTATTTGATGGGACAAACCACATCGCCAGACGATGTGTACCTTGCTGCCCGCGGCCTACGTACCTTAGGCGTGCGTATGGCGCAACATGAAAAAAATGCCCTGCAAGTGGCCAACTGGTTGAAAACCCGGCCAGAAGTCGATCATCTACGTCATCCAGCGTTTGATACATGCCCTGGGCACGAATTCTTTAAACGCGACTTTAGTGCCTCCAACGGCTTGTTCTCCTTTATCTTAAAACAGGGCGATGGCGATGCGGTCACCGCACTGGTTGAAAATATGAGTCACTTTAAGATGGGCTTTTCTTGGGGCGGCTACGAGAGTTTAATCCTCGGCATTTTCGGTATTGAAAAAATCCGCTCAGCAACGCAATGGGATGCGAGCAAACCTTTGATCCGTTTACATATTGGTTTAGAAGATCCCGCTGATTTAATCGCCGATCTCAGTGCTGGGTTTGAACGTTTTAACGCTGTATTGGCGGCCAAAGCTAAGTAACGATATTTAATGTGCTAAGTGCTAGCTGAATATAAAAAAGGGGCGGAATAAATATTCCGCCCCTTCTCTTATCGATACTGACACAAATACGAATGTTTACTGCAATATCATTATGCTTATAGCAAATAAACCGCTAAATCATAAACTCTAGGGCGATTAATGCGCTTTCGTTCCAATACTTAATGCAGGATCGACCCAAGCCGCAGAGCCATAAAGCGGCACTGTTGAGAGCGCATGTTTATGGCTGCCATTGGTCTCTTTCGTCGAATAGGACAAATACAACAGAGTCTGATTTTGTGCATCATAAATCCGGCGCACTTTTAATGACTTAAATAAAATACTCAGGGATTCAGTGAAAATCACTTCGCCGTGTTTCCCCATGTCTATCTTCGCCAGATCGGCCGCAGTAATTGGCCCAGTTTGACGGCAACTGATCCCCATATCGGACGGATCAGCAAAATCTAAATTGGCTTCGATACGACTGATATGGCAAGTCACCCCAGGTATTTTAGGATCGTTTTTAGCATCAATAATCACATCTTTAGTGGTAAAAAGCCCTAAGCTCACCTTACCCACATCGTCACCACAACCCGCAAGCAATAGACCTACAGAGGCCGCAAACGCACACTTCAACAGAGTTTTCATTCATACATCCTTTTACATTAGTGCTGATATGTTAGCGCTTATATATTAATGCGTAGCGAATAGCTTTTGTGCCCAGCGGGTTAATCCGGCTGTCACTGAGCCAAAGTGATCGCCGACCACGACCGGAATATCGGGATAGATACCAGCGATTTTCGCATAAATCGCAGGGCTTCGTGCCGTCCCCCCCGTCACGTAAATCACATCGGGTTTGCACTCTGCTTCAGCGGATAAATCCTCTGTTGCTGAGCGGTTTACCGCGACATTTGTTGCTGCCAAAGTTTTTGCCGCTTGCGCGAGCGCTTGGTGCATCAGGGCTTCCACTTTCGTCAGCGACGGCTCAATGGCATTTTCAAACAATTCACGACTCACACCCGCGTGCAGCGCAGCTTCGATGAAATCCAGATTAACATCAGTATTATCGGTATCTGACAGTGCAATTTTCGCACGCTCGGCTTGGCGAACCAGTTGATAACTTAACTGCTGCTGTTGCACCTTTAACAATCGCTTCAGTAACTGTGGCTGCTCGGCTTCTTTAACCAATTCATCAATCAATTTACGGCTACTTAAGGTACTGAATTCTCGCTGGGCGCTAATATCATTCACTGCAACCGCATTCCAAAAGGTTTTACTGGGCATAGGTTTGCCATTGATCATCAAGGAACCTAAACCAAAGTGCGGCATAAAGGCATTCATTGCAAGGGCGATATCAAGATCGTTACCGCCGATCCGCTGGCCGCTGTGACCGAGGAAATCTTCACTGCGATCCGCTTTTTGTTTATGGGCGGGTCCCATTTTTACCACAGAGCAGTCCGTTGTACCGCCGCCAACGTCGACGACCAATACCGTTTTGTTGTCGGTCAAGGTCGCTTCATAATCCATCCCCGCCGCTAACGGCTCGAACAGAAAATCAACGTCGATGAAACCCGCGCGTTTTGCCGCTAAGGTCAAAATAGCTTCGGCCTGACGGTTACTCTCTTCACCGCCTATGCCTTGAAAGTTCACCGGACGACCAATAATCGCATGGGTGATCATCGCAGTGCTACCCTGTTTCACAAGGTCTTTTTCAACTAACACAGATTCGGCGCGCACTTTAATGTGCTGCATCATCAAGGTAACAATATCTTCAAACAGGGCCACTTGTTCGGGTCTAAGCCCTGTCGCGCCTAAAAAGGATTTTGGCGAACGGACATAGAATCCCTCCTCCGGCATTTCTAAATACGCGCTCACCGCCTGCTCGCCAACAAATACAGCCTGAACATCGGCATCGAGATCTAACTCATGGCGCACCATACGGGCGCGACTCAATTGCGCGGCGCGCTTTTTGGCGTAATCGGCTTTTAATTCAGTGGGAAGGCCACGATAAACCGCCTCGGCGATCAGTTCCCTGTCCATCGCGTATAAGGTCGAAGGCAAATAAGCTGATTGCTCTGATAACGCCAATAACTGCACACCATCATCCAGCATGATCCCTACGGCGCAGTTAGCACTACCATAATCAAATCCAACAAACATACCTTTTACTCCCGCGATAAAAAAGCCGAGCAAGATAACATAGTTTGCGATAATGCCCAAGGAGTTAACACTGACGGATTTATCCTCCAGTAAGCCGCGCTTGCACAGTTTCTCAAGACTTAAATCGCAGTAACGCGAACAGAATTTAAGCTCAATCCAAGATGATCATCATAAGGTCATATTTCTGTCACACTCGTCATCAAGTTGACATATTTCCCTCGTATCTTTATCCCAGATAAATCCCAGACTGATTTTGGCGTGTACGCAATATTTATCATTGAAATTCCTTCACTTGTCGGCAGTAAATCTGATTGCACAACGGCGGATGAATGCTATTGTATATTGCGCCATGACGCTTGCTTAAAGGAGCTGTGCAGTGTCCCCGAATACCGATAAACTTTCGATTGATAAAGAACTCTCTTGGTTGTCTTTTAATGAGCGGGTATTGCAAGAAGCCTGCGATCACAATGTTCCCTTAGTGGAGCGAGTCCGCTTTTTAGGGATATTTTCCAATAACATGGATGAGTTTTTTAGGGTGCGTGTGGCTGCGGTCAGACGCTCCATTTTGCTGTCATCCCTGCAGGAAGGTCGCAGTAATAGCCGCCATTTAATGGCCAAGATCCAATCGAAAGTGATGGCATTGCAAGAAAGGTTTGATGGCATATACACGGATTTAATGCGCGAACTTGTACGTCGTAATATTTTGTTAATCAATGAGAAACAATTAAGCGAGTTCCACAGCGACTGGCTGAAAAAGCATTTTAGAGACCATTTCAAACGCCATATCGCGCCGCTTATGGTCAATAATAATCGCGATCTGATCAAGCAAATCAACGACGACGCCACCTATTTGTGTGTGTGTTTGTTCACTAAAGCGCGTCGCCAATACGCCTTAGTCGAAGTGCCTACTAAAAATGTACCGCGATTTATCGAACTCCCAGCTGAAAAGAGTAAAGCGAAAAAATATCTGATTTTATTAGATAATATTATTCGCCACTGCGTAGATGAACTCTTTGGTCCCTTCTTCGAGTACGATGCTATCGAAGTGTATTCGATGAAGTTAACCCGCGATGCTGATTTTGATATCACTGACGAGCTTGAACAAACCCAACTTGAGAAAATGACCAAGGGATTGAAAAAACGTCTTACTGCAGAGCCTGTGCGCTTAGTGTATGACAAAGAAATGCCTGAACACATGTTGGTGATGCTCAAAGAAAACCTGAACATCAGCTCGACCGAATGTTTGATCCCAGGCGGGCGTTACCACAGCTTTAAAGACTTTATCGCCTTCCCCAACCCGAGCCGCGACTACCTCGAAAACGAAAAACTACCGGCGCTCAATAGTGCAGGTTTTGGCCGCAGTGCCAACAGTTTCGATGCGATTCGGATGGGCGATATCATGCTCAATTATCCGTACCATAAGTTTTCCCACTTTACCGAAATGGTGCGCCAAGCGGCCTACGATCCGGCGGTGCGCTTTATTCGAATTAATTTATATCGAGTGGCGAAAAAATCCCATGTAATGCAATCGCTTATCGATGCAGTGAAAAACGGCAAACAAGTCACCGCCGTCATTGAACTCAGGGCCAGATTCGATGAGCAATCCAACATCGAATGGACCCGCATCTTGGCCGAAGCGGGCGTCAAAGTTCACCACGGTATCACCAGCTTAAAAGTACATTCCAAGTTGTGCTTGATTGGCCGCGAAGAACAAGGGGAAATCAAACTCTATTGTCACGTCGGCTCAGGCAACTTTAACGAAGGCACGGCGCGGGTCTACACTGACTTGTCACTGTTCACCGCCAATCAAGAAATTGCCCGAGAAGTAGAGCAAGTATTTGACTTGATTGAACATCCGTATCGCCGCGATAATTTCCAGCATTTAATTGTGTCGCCCTACGATGCCAGACAAAAACTGAGTCACTTAATTGATAATGAAATCGTTAATGCCCAGAGCCATATGAAGGCGGCGATTACCTTAAAACTAAATAACTTACTCGATGAATCCTTAGTACAAAAGCTCTATGAAGCCTCGGCGGCAGGGGTCAAAATCAAGTTACTTATTCGCGGCATGTGTTCGCTTATCCCGCAAATTCCGGGGATCAGCGACAACATCGAAGTCTATAGTATCGTCGACCGATTCCTCGAACACTCGCGGGTGATGCTGTTCCACGCGGGTGGAGAGAACAAACTCTTCATCTGCTCCGCCGACTGGATGAGCCGCAACATAGATAATCGCGTTGAAGTGAGTGTGCCGATTTATGATCTGCGCCTAAAACAGATGATAATGGATATTTTATCCTTACAGTTCAATGACAACACTAAAGCACGTGTCATTAACAAGGAACAAAGTAATCCTTATCGGAATCGCGGTAACAAACGAAAAGTGCGTTCTCAAATTGCCATTTATCAATATCTGATTAATTATGAGAAGCGCCAACTGCAAGAATTTAATGCCTTACGTATGTCCACCCATGAGGGTGACGCTGAGCGAGAAGTGAAAACTCAGCCTGACATAACACCTGAGTTACGGGCCAAAGCCAGCTAATCGCTGGCTTTATATCGCTTTGATTGCCTAAGGATAATCCGATTGGTAACCACATATTCGCACACACAGTCACACGCTACGCCCAGCAATGTACTCGCAAACTCTAAATCGCGCCACTTTGTCGCCATCGATATGGGGTCGAACAGTTTTCATCTGGTCATCGCACGCGAGCAAGATGGTAGTTTGCAGATTTTACATAAAGAAAAACAACAGGTTCAGCTCGCCACTGGACTCAATGCGCAAAATATTCTCGACAATGACGCCATAGAACGTGGGCTCAATTGCCTACGGGATTTTAACCAACGATTTTCCAATCTCGACCAAGCGCAAGTGCGATTAGTCGCCACCCACACTCTGAGAATCGCCAAAAACCGCGATCAGTTTATCGAGGCGGCGCTCGCCATCATGCCCTATCCGGTGGAGGTCATTTCGGGCCATGAAGAAGCGCGTTTGATTTATAACGGTATTGCCCAAAGCCAAGTGCTAGGAAAAAGTAATTTAGTCATCGACATCGGTGGCGGTTCTACCGAAGTGGTGATCGGCCAGAAAAATACCCCAACTCAGTTATCTAGCCTGCGCTGCGGTTGTGTGAGTTTTAATGAGCGTTTCTTTATTGATGGGCTCATCACCCCAGCCTCATTTCGCGATGCCCAAAGTGCGGCCGATAAGCAGTTCGCGTCGCTCTCAAAGGAATATTTCGCGGGCGGCTGGGAACTCACCTTGGGTAGTTCAGGCACAGTGAAAGCCATCTGCGAAGCGATTCAAGAAGAACACGGCGATGAAACTATCACGCTGCCACGACTCAAACAGCTCAAAATCAAGTTGATCAAATGTGGCCATATTAGCCAAATCCAATTTGCCAACGTCGATGATAAACGCATTCCCTTAGTGCCCGCCGGACTTGCCATTTTGATCAGCTTTTTTAGGCGCTTACCTATTCAAAAACTTGAGTTTAGCCCAGGCGCACTGCGTGAAGGCGTACTCTATGAACTGGCAAAGATTGGTCAGTATCAGGATATTCGCCACCGCACCGTCGACAGTATTGCCCAGCTTTATCATATCGATATGGCCCACGCGGCTAAGGTACGCGACACTGCTATGGCCTTGTTTGAACAGGTCGCCGATGAATGGCAATTAAGGCCCCATGCGCGCTTGCTCGCCTATAGCGCGACCTTACATGAAATCGGATTACACATTAATTCAAAATCCCTGCACAAACACGGCGGTTACATTATCAGTAACAGTGACTTACCTGGGTTTAGCGAAGCATTACAGCTGGATTTAGCACGACTTATCACCAATCACAGAAAAAAGCCTAACGAATTAATGCTCGCTGAGCTCGATCCCAACCATAAGCTCACGCTCAATCGCCTGCTCTGCTTGCTTAGGCTCGCTGTCTTGCTCAATCTTGGCCGTATCGCTAAGACGCTGACCTTAGATCATATTAAAGTGATCCCCGATGGACTCATGCTAGTACTACCAAGCCATAAGCGGAAAATCAGCTTGTTTATGAAAGATTTACAGCGAGAACAAAAACAAATGCTCACACTTGGAATGAACCTGCGTTTAGTGTCTAGTCTGACTTAGCTGTTACGGCGTTAGCTCAGCCTAACGTGGCCGAGGCGAGTGTGGGTTAGCTCTGTGTGAGTGTATTTAGCGAAGGATTCGGCACTGTTCGGCGCTAAAATATTGCCCTTAATCGAGGGCCATTATCTCGCCTAAAACAAGGTTAAGTTAGCTGTCAATCTGGCTAGGTAACCGGATTTCAACAGCATAGCGGTAGACTTAATCTATGCGCCACAACAGATTAAAGTTTAAAGGATTTTTAACCCTTCACTAAAGCACAAATTCCTGCTCGCGCGTTTGCCGCTGAGTGGGAATTTCTGCTATCATCCACGACTGACTAATCATAATTCCACGAATTTAAAGATAATCAGAGTCAAACCCTTTTTATCTCGCGATATCAGCCCCATCGCCTGCAGGTACAAGTATGATTAACCACTTTAGTGTGCTTGGTATAAAACCCAGTGCCAAAGAAGACGACATTAAAAAAGCCTATCGACGGCTGTCAAACAAATATCATCCCGACAAGTTGTTAGGCGCCTCGGAAGAGGAAAAGCAGCAAGCCGCCGTACAACTTGAACGCGTTAAAAATGCTTATGATGTGTTGTCCGATCCTAAGCGACGTAACGCGTTTATCAAAGATTTCAATAACGTCATAGTGACCGATCCCGCGAGCGCTATGCGCGAGCTGTGGGATCAATTTTATCCTTGAGCGTTTTCTAGAGTAGTGTCAAATGGTCAAAAAACTGAATATCTCACGCATTAATGAGCTAAAAAATAATGCCTACGACAATATCGAGTCCTACGACGATCCCGATACACCTAAAGCGCTAGAACAATTTACTAGCCAAATCAAAAAGGTGTTAGAAGCCGATCCTAAGATGCTCGATACTGTGCCTGAGTACCTGCCTGTCGCGCTTTACGGTCGAATTAAGTTTCCCGCCGAAGCCAAACTCAAGTGGGCACATTGGATAAACACGGCAACTCAACCCGAGTGGGATGAGTTTAAAGTCACGATTGGCTTTAACAATGCTGATTTACCTTTAGTGTTAGCCGTGCGTGGTTACTCGGAAACCTTACTGATTGAAAGCTGCGCCGTGCTGTATTTACTTGAAACTCAAGGTAAAGCAACGCCAGCAGCAAAACATCACGACGATGAAGATGATGACAACGATTATGTTGACACCTCAGATAACGACGATGATGATGAAGGCGAAGAGGAAGATGGCTACTACGATCACTACGATGATGAGGACCGCTAATGAACACTAGTCTCATTGAGATTACCGTCGCCGAAATTAAAGAGTTGGCGGACGTAGAGCCAAAACAAGCGAGCAAACGCTTTGAAATCATTGCAAATACCATGAGCGACGAGCAATTAGTCGAAGTTATCGAACACATGGATATCGTCACGCTGACGCAAATCAACAGTCACCATGATATCTCTTGTCCTTCGATCATGTCTGAACTCATGACCCCGGAACAAATTCGCGACATCGTCTGTCAGCAACCTTTGTACTGGGAAGAAAAAATCAAAAACAATGCCGAAGAACTTATTCAGCATACCTTTGATTTTTTGACCTATTTAATTCGCATTCAAGATAGCGAAGAAAAGCAAACTGCGATTCTAGAATGTATCGCCGAAGATCCTGCGGGCCTCTTCTACCTGTCGATCCCTTTCATCGAAATGATGTTAGGCGAAAAACATGAAGATGAAGACGGCTACACAGATCTCTATGATGACGAAGAAGACACTGAAACCATCGGCTACGACAGCCGCGTCGCCAGTGAAGATGCACACAGCCTCAGCATAGACGACCCACGCAGCCTAATGGCCTTGATCCACGAGCTCGCGCCCGATGTTGAAAAAGCCATTAAGAGTCTGCTGCGTAACGAAAGCTCAGGTTGGGAAGTGATCATCAGCAAGTTTGTCAACGAGCTGGTTATTCAAGCCAAAGAGAAAAACCAAGTGACGGATGAATACGCTGAAGTCGATGATATGTTTAGCTTTTTGGATTAAGGAATTATTTGATGCAACTGGTACTGCGTGATGTAGATCAAGGACCCTACCTGAGCAAGGTATTGATCCAAGGCCAAGCAGACGAAACGCTGAGCGGTGAACAGCTGTCACAAATCAAATCCAAAGCCATTTTGATGAGCCTCAAACTGGCCGATAAGTTTTACAACAAGTACAAAATGCACCTGCTCGAACAAGCGGCGCACGATGTCATTGGTGTGGTGAGTCTTGGTTTGATGGAATTATCAAACCAAAACCCACAGCAGGCGATACGCCTGTTGATCACCGCCGATGGCGTAGTCAAATGCTTTCAAAAAGGCTGGAGCATGCTCAGCACTGTCAGCAAGCATAAACTCATCAACGGCAAGTCACTGTACGGTGATGTCGACAAGTTCTTGCTCGAACAAGTGTCCAGCCCGCCCGATGCGGAAGAATGGTTAGGCTATGAAGCCTATCAAGATGCCCTGCTTGAACACCAACGCCAACAGTCGATTGCGGCCCTATTGGCGCAGTTTTACGCGCAATCGAGCTATGATCCGCTAGATTTTCTCAATCTAGAGAGTGTATTAGCCGAAGCGGTACTGTATCGATTGTTGTTTGATGGCGCCAAAGTCAGACAGGATTTGAAAAAGCGTATCGGCAAAATCACCTTAAAAGAGGAATGGTTTACCCGTGAGCATATCGAATTGGAAACCCAGAAAGCGTTAGCAGAATTACCCGCAGAACTCGCTGAAACCATCAGTAAAGATCTCGGCAAAAACTTTGCCCCCGCCCTACTGCGTACCCTGCACTTTGCGAAAAGCTACCGCGAACTCTTACTCAGCGACGCTTCACCCGAACGCTTAGAAAGATTCGAACACAAGGAAGGTCTCGTCGGCCTCCTCGGCTGGCCACTCTACATAGTACTTTGATCGGTCCTTTAATCAGTACTGTGCTCAATAGGTTAACGAGTGCTTGAGTCGCTTTAAAATGAGTGCTTTATTGAAAAATAAAGCACTTTTTTAATGTCTTTTGTCTCTATGCTCAATCCCAACAATCAGTATTGACGTCTCAGTTTTGAGTGGTTTAGCTTGAAAAAAAATAAGTGACTTACAGAGATATAACTCTTCAGTTAAATAAATTCTGGAGACTCATTCCTCCTCAGATAACCCCAAATTCGAAACATGCCATTTTCTATTGAATAAGGAATTGAATATTGGGCTAATTGTGCGCTTACAACATCAGAAAAGTCCGTCACTCGATCCGTCACTAATCGGCCTAGCCATTCTCTTTTGAATGGATCAACTTCTAACCACTCAATGGTTTCTGCTATTTCAAGTAACTCGTGCCACCACACGGCAGTAAAACCTGCATTAGGGTTTTCATCATAAATCAATTTATAGCGCACATAGGGAATAAAGTCTTCAGATCCATTTAATGCCTTTTCAAGCTCGCACCACTTTGTTTTATTCATTACAGACGAAAGCTGATGCTCGTTTACATACTTCAAAACTTCAGAATTCATTTTTTAGTGTCTCAAGCGACTAAGTGAAAAACTAAATGATATAGCTTTAATAGATATATATTGCCAATAAAAACTAATTAAAGTGACAGATAAAATGATGGGTAATAAATTAGGCCAGCCATTTTTAACCGTGGAGCGCTTATTGGTTTGACCTACTCATACTGGCTTGCCATCGTATTTGCTCGTCGATAGGGTGAATAGAAGCCTAGGGATTCTAAGTTTATGAACGAGGGCCATGGAGAGCGAACTGGCAGTTAAGCATGGATGTTGTTCCAGTCCATTCTAGAATGCCCGACCGCCCCGTCCATGGGGCGGACAGTCGTATCGCAAATCACCACGGCTCACCTTTCGAGCATTCGCGTAACCTGTAGGTTTAAAAGGCATACGCAACATACTTTTGGACAAAACCTTGTTAGATAATTCACTCTGCTTAGTCAGATTCGGATTAGCTATTCTATTAGTAACGTCTCTGTTGACTGTAAACTAATCAACTCTCGATATTACTAGTCGGAATAGGCATAACAGGGACATAAATCAATTCTATAAAGATTTGATTCATCTCAAGGGAAAAAAGCGCCCCAGAATAGCTGCAAACGGGGCATTGGGGATAGCGTGAATCAGTCTGATGTAGAGTGATTCACGGGCACGATTTTTAGTTAAACAACCATGAGGAAATCTATGGCTAATGCTCGACTCACCGAGCAGATTTAGTTGGTCGCTCTTTAGACGTGTTTTTTGCACTAAAGCTGACAACTACTATGCTTTTGAATTTATCAATCAACAAATATAGATTCTTCTGAAGAATCAGCATCAGGTAACATTTGAGCAAGGACTTTATCGACCCTTTTACCGTCCATATCCATAATTTCGAGTCGCCAACCTGCAACTTCAACAATATCTGTGGTTTGAGGTATTTTCCCTAATTCATACATTAAAAATCCATTTAGCGTTTGATAACGCCCATCCTCTTCATTTGGTAATTGCTTTATACCTAAAGCGTCTTTTAGGTCAAAAATAGGGATTAGACCATCTAGTAATAATGAGCCATCTTCCCTTTTTATCACCATCTGATCATTCACATCTTCCTGAAAAAACTCACCAGTCAGTGCATCCATCATATCTTGAAGCGTTACCAGCCCTTTCAAATCACCATATTCATCAACAACAAACACCATCTGCGAGCCTGTAGTACGAAAATGCTCAAGTAGCTCCATTCCAGATAAGCTGTTGGGTACAAAGTTACAATTCTTAACGAGATCCACCAATTCTAAACGTTCACCCGCGATAGACTGTGAAAGGAGTTGTTTAGCTGAAATAATACCCACCATATCATCAACATTGTTACGACAAACAGGAAATCGTGAGTGAGGAGACTGCATAACAGTTCGCAGATTTGCATCAAGAGGCTGGTTTAAGTCGAGAAATACAATATCAGACCGTGGCACCATCAAAGAAGAAATAGTACGTTCATCTAATCGAAAAACGTTTTTAACCATCGCATGTTCATTGTGCTCAATCACCCCTGCAGATGAGCCTTCCTGCAACATTGCCTGAATATCTTCCTGAGTCACATTGTCGTCAAGTCTATGCGAAAATCCCATTAGACGCATAAGAGCATGAGTTGAACCGGATAACATCCATACAAATGGTTTGGTTGCTATTGCTAGAAATACCATTGGTTTAGCCATTAGACAGGCAATACTTTCCGCACTGACTTGACCAATTCGCTTGGGAACTAACTCACCAATGACAATTGACACATAAGTGACAATGATAACCACTAGAACGGTTGAAAAGATGTTGGTTAAATCTGGACTTAGACCAAAAGTCTGAAGCCAAAGTGACAAAGGTTCGGCGAGGATGGATTCACCAAATATTCCGTTTAAGATCCCTATTGATGTTATGCCTATCTGCACAGTTGACAAGAATTGCGTTGGATCTTCTGCCAGTTTGAGTGCTGCTTTAGCAGTGCTGCTACCGCCATGAGCAAGGGCAGTTAGCCGTGACTTGCGAGCAGTCACAATGGCGATTTCCGACATAGCAAATAAGCCATTTAACACAATCAAACCAATAAGAATAAAAATTTCCATAGTCGTGGCTCTGGGTTCCGCTTTAAGTTGAACAAGAAAAAATGAATAGACAATTGATACTGAAACTCAATGAGCTCAGCTAAATATCGAAAGATAGCTTAGATACAACTCATGAAATAATCTTCTTAAATAACAAAAGAATATAACGAAAGGACCTTTCCCAGAACGGGCTTGGGGTATGATTTGAAATTCTCAGAACAAACCATCTACTACTTGCTATCAACTTTTTGATTAGCCGTGTATTTGATTGTGTAGAAAGTTGTCTTAACTCATTGAAATAAATGGAAAGACAATGTTTATTGATAATGGCTGCAACAACTGAAGTTACAGCGTATCGTCGGTGAGGGTCCATAATCCTACATAAAAAAGTGATTGTAATTCGCATATTAAACGAAAAGAGAGAGTTGTAAAGTATTAGTAATTAACATAATTAGTACGGATACTTAAGCTCTAATATTAAAAAATTATAGCTTAAGTGTATGAGTAGCGAAGACTACTTAGGTCATCAGTTGTACGGAGCACTTACGTTTTTACCTTACTTAAGCACACTAAGGTTAACAAAAATTTAAGAAAAACACCTAAATTTTAATGAAGCTCTAGTTGATTAGAATAAAACCAAAAGGCATAGTGCGCACATAGATTTTAACCGTTATCACATTGAAGTGAATTTTTGCAAAGTGTCCTTATCCTATCTCCAATAACAGTGGCACTGAGTGAATGATCCATTTTGTGAGAGTGTAAAAAATGCTATACATAAAAGTTTTGGGCAATGGATGCACAAAATGCACAAGTACAGCAGCGTTAATCACTACTATCGCGACTAATCGTGGCATCAGTATTAACTTGATTATGGAATCAAATCCAGAAGTGATGATGGACTATAGAGTGGTGAGCTCACCAGCGGTTGTTATTAACGAAAGATTAATGCATTGGGGCTCTACTCCCCAACCATACATGGTTGAATCATGGCTAAACATTTTGCGCTGAATTGTTGCACTATTACTGCTCAATAAATCAACAGACCACTTTCTTGTTTTACCGTCACCTCAGATCCCAATTAACGTTCTATACATATAGAAAACAATGAAAAATCACACATTATTATTTGTTGATTTGTTGCCTTATTTTTCCAAAATAGCTGTAAGCACAACAATACTCATTAACAAAGGCCGGTCAATTATCCAAGCTTGATACGACGAGTCTACTGGTTTCAATTAAGAATGGAGCAGAAGTGCTTTAACCCAAAGCTAACGCCAAATACTAGATTTTGCTCCCGAGAATCACTTCAAAGTCTGATCAACTGTAACGATTTATGCAATCCCTGATGGTCAGGCATTACTTTTTGGTAGTCATTACTTTATGTATCTCAAATTATCAGACAACAAATGGCTGAACTTCAAGCTGTGGTAAACTTTGGGGCAATAGCTTTTTAGCTAAACGAACAGCAGAAGGGTTAGTTAAGATTGGCATTGTTGTACCAGTGACCTTCTAAAACAGGGATATTTTATTAGAACCCTCAGGGATACTTCTTGTTAAATACAGAGGCGGCGAGTCACTGGGGAAACAATGAAAATTGATGCGTCACAACAACTGACGACAACTTTATCTTGCTTTTAGGCAAAAAGAAAAGCCCGCGGCTGCGGGCTTTGAATCACTTAAAATCAACGGAATACAAGGACTGACTTAACGATACGTCAGCGTCGTGGTATCCGTTAACTTGTCGTTATCTTTAACGGTCAGTTCAACAGTGTGTTGTCCACGGCGGGCAAGGCGGAGTACCACTTGACCGTTAGCGCGGGTGCCATTGTCGAACGTCCACTTATGTTGCTTGATCACGCCATCGGTATCATAGCTAGTCGAGATAAACATATCGACGAACAGTAAATTGATACGCTGAATTTGCGCAACGGGTGGTTGTTTCACGTTATCAGCAACCACTGTCACCATTTGCGACGTGCTATGGGTTAGGCCGTCGTTATCAGTCACAGTTAGCGTGACCAGATACTCACCGCTTTGGCTGTAACTGTGAGTCACTACCTCACCCATTGCGACGGTATTATCACCAAAGCTCCACTCAGCTGACACGATTTGTCCATCACTGTCGGTTGAAGTGGATGTCAGTTGCACCGCGGCGCCATTCACCACTTGAGTGAAACTGGCCACTGGCGCGACTTTTTCCGCTTCGAGCAAGAGTGAAATCACCACAGGATCGTGATCCGATGAGCGATAAGCATCACTTGCGAATAAGTCTTGGATTTGAGCAGGCGTCTTAAACTCTTCGTTGTAATCCAATACACGTGGTTCGTCGGTATTGATATGCCACTGCGTCACATCCACCACTTTATCCAGCAGGGCAGCGTTTGCTAAAGCATGGTCCAACTGACCCGATTCAGCCGAGAACACATAGGAATAAGGATTTGGCTTTTCAAGTTTGGCAAACAGCTCACTAAAGCCTGCATTACCTAACGCCGTTAATGGATCTTCCTTCGCATAGGCGTTCAAATCACCAATCAGCAGTACGCCTTGATCTGGATATTGCTCGCTAATCCATTGACCTGCAGCCGTCGCCGCACGGGTACGAGTGATATTACAGTTGCCTTGACCGTCGTTAAGATCAGGTTCGCCCGCACATTCACTGCCCTTAGATTTAAGGTGATTAACCGCAACAACCACGCCTTCTTCACTGCCGTTCACGCTAAAGGCTTGCGTCAGCATTGGACGGTTTTTGCTATCGTCAAACAGGGGCTGTTGATCGCTATCTAATGGCGAATTCGCACTGGATAAAATACGCGCAGCACCCTGCGGCGTGACTTTATCACTGCGATAAATCAAGCCGACTGTGATGGCATCGGTGCCAATCGCATTCATGCCTGTTGGCGCGATATAAGCATAACGCGCTTCACCCACTGCGGCATTCAAACCTGCGACTAAATCGGCAATGGCTGAATTAGTGCCAAAGCCATCATTTTCAATTTCCATCAAACCAAATACATCGGCACTAATGCCCATCATGGCGCTGACAATCTTCGCCTTTTGACGCTCAAATTCGCTTAAGGTATTGGCACCACGGGCGGTTGGGAAACCTGCGCCTTGGCCGTCGCCATTGAAGTAGTTAAGCACGTTAAAGCTAGCGACTTTTAAATTACCACCTTCATTCAATGTGGGCGCAACAGGGCGTGGGTTTTCCGCCACAAAGTTCACCGTTTCGATTGGCATAATGCGATACAGATTAAAGCCATAGTGCATTACACCCGTAAGCGATGTGGCTTTATCGCCTACACGCACTGTGTTTGATGCGCTCAAACCAGGAGCGGGGAATTGCACAGGATCAGGATTCTGCGCCGTTAAACCGTCATCCAATAAAATACTGTCACGTTGGTTGGCTGCGCTCACCGCCAGCGCATCCGCGCCCGGCGCAGCCACCTGCGTACCAATAAAGTGGCGCTGACTCCCTAATGAAATCTCGCCATAACGGCCTAGGTTATAAACTTCATTCACCACTAAATCTTGGCTGAAACGAACCCGCATGCCCTCAAAGGGCTCAAAATCATCACTGCTGTTAACAGGTAAGGTCACTAGCGCGGCCGTTGGTAACGTTTGTCCTGTGGCACACAACTTGTGATCAGATAAAGTCGTTAGTTCAGTTAAGCCTTGATATTCAGTGACTTTGGCTTTTAAACGAATACGATCGCCTGCCACATAAGCTGTGGGCGCAGTGCCGGTATATACAAACACACCTTCAGAGGTTTGGGGATCGCTATCGGCTTCGTTATCAGCCATTTGTACAAAAATGCCCTTAAGACCTGCTTCTTGATTACTGACGACAACCGCCTCAACCACTAAAGTTTGACCATTGAGAGGGCTAGCAGCGCCCGCGCCTTGGAGCGCATGAATTGCTGTGGCTTCTTCGCCGCACACTAAAGAGCTTGGTGGAGGGTCGACGGGATCGGTTGGCGTACCCGCACTGAACTTACCAAGATCAGAAACATCGTCCTTAGCAAAACCTAGCCAAGTGCTAAAGCTTACTGCATCAGTACTGATAGGATCGGCAATCAGCAGATCAGGATTACGGCGCAGGGTATTATCTTGAGTGGAGAGATCACCACTGCCCCACTCGGCACCGGGATCAACACCGACTTGGCCTAAACTATCAATGACTTGATTTTGATAGGTCAGCTCAATCGCATCGTCGCCATTAAAGAAGCTGGCGCTACTCTGTTGATTTGTGACCGCAAGGATATCGGCAGAAGAGTCATTATCGGCAACCACATAAGTCGCACCCGCCGCTAAAGAGCCCGTGAGCGCAATGGTCGTGCCGACGTTTGTGCTGCCATTAAAATAGAAGCGCAATTGGTATTGGCTTAAATCAATAGCGCCCGCGGTTGGGTTATACAGTTCGATAGCTTTATTATTGCTGCTGCCTTCGACATATTCAGAAATGATCAAATTATCCGCGCCATGGGCAAGCCCACAAACGCTGCTGATGGCTAACGCCAGCACAGTTTTAGTGTTAAACATTGAGACCCCTAAATGTATTGTTTTAATATTTGGTATTTAATTGATGCGCTTAGATACTTCAAGGTGATGTCACCTCGAAGACTGACGATACTATAGGCTGTCAAGGTTACAAATTGGTTGCATCAAAGTTGCAACTTAAGGTGGATATTATTCGTGCGATTTAGCGATCAGAACTAGGAAGAAAGCAGTACGGGAGATGCTGGCCGCACTACACAGTGCGGCCAGAGATAAATCGAGGTTAATCAAGTAAGCAGAACAAATGGATGGCAATCCTGACAATCATGACACAGGGTTATAAGGGCTGAAGCTTTTCATCGAGTAAACTGACGAGCAGTAACTCACCTTGCAAATTCACTCTAAACTCACCGTATTTTGCTGCACTAAAATGATCGGCTTGTCCTTCTTCAAAGAAAAAGCTGTTCGATGCGAGTTTAATTTGATTACCACGGACACGAAACTGCACTCGTAATTGATCTTTACCGAGTGCTTGGTCGGTATAAAAGTCCACAAAACGCGCCACTTTTTGCCCATCGACAGCCAGCAATAACTGCCCCTGCATTTGTTGCGGCGCTAAGGCGCTACGCACATCGCGCGCGATTGCATATTCAAGCGCCATGTAATCACCCTGCATTAATGAGCGCGGATCGACCGGTGCTAATGCAAAACGCACCACTTGGCCGTGATTAAGCAGTTGTTCGAATTTGAAAATGCGCCAATTCACGCCAGCGAGAATCGCCACTGTTGTGAATAATACGAGCCCAAGCGCCCATTTATGTGAAGCCGACAGTTTTCCCATCACATTGCCCATCACACAGTCTCCTTGGCATTTTCATTGGCAGGAAATAACCGCCACATCACTAACCTTGCCACCAACAGCAAGGCGCCTAAGCCCATCAAATAACCAGATTTAAGTAACAGAGTCGTCTCTAGGGAATAATAATACCCGCTGACAAATAACAGCGCCGACACCATTCCCATACCTTTCAACCAAGACTCGTTGCAATAATGACCAAGCAAGATCAATAGAATAGCCGTTGATAAACCCTGCATAGGTAAGGATAAACCGCTAACGATGACTAAACCGATAACACACCCCAGCGCCACTGGTGAGCTTAGTGATTGCTGGCGCTCGCGCAAGATTGTCACCAATAAAAATCCGCAAATAGCGAAAATAATCAACAGATGAGTCAGTGTCAGCCACAGGCTTTGCTGCCAAGGGCTAAATAAGGCTTCAAAAATACTGTCCATACTAAAAGCGTGCATCAACTGCAACGAAAGCAACGCGAGTGCGAAACCATAGATGAGCATCCGAGCCCTGCGATAATGACGCCCGAACTGATTGATATTTAATAACACTAGACTAATGACTACGGCAAAAAGGCTCGGGCTAAAATTGAGCAGTTCAAATTTAGCCATCAGGCCAATCACGCACCAACTTAAGCAAAAAGCGAATACAAACTGGGCTAGCCCATGGGCAATCAAGCCCCACAATAACAATGTAATACCCGCCATACAGAGATACCATGTGAGGCTAAAATCATTGTTAATTAAATCAAATAATCCCCATGCCACACTGATCAAACCACTCAAACAGGCGGCAAAAGCAAATTGTTCAATAAAAATCTGTTGCCGCGGTAAAAAATACAGCCCAATCCCCAAGGCTAAATAGGTTAAGCCGATAAATAAAATGACATCTTCTTCAACATGCTCAAAAATGGCACCAAACGCTGCCATCATAAAGCTCAATAAAAACAACGCAGCTATCCAAGCAGCAAACGCCTGCATAGTGGCAATATACCAAGGGATATCATGGTCTTCTGACATTTGAGCTGCACTAACATTGCCTTCGGCATACAAAGCTTGCCAGAGTTTGATTAGACTTAATTCACTCGAAGCGTCGATTGAATTAAGTCTATCAGTGCAGGGTCGAGTGATCATTTCGCTATCCTGTAAACCATTATTGTTGCTCATGAACATCTCCCACGCTCACGCTCCCTTGGCTGGCGATTCCTACAAACTGTGGTTTAAGTTTCCGGCTTAGCTCCCTCAACCAAATACTCAAACCTGTGCTTGCCAAAATGATATAAAGCCCAATAAACAAAAATCCACCTATGGGGTCATTATCCTCAAACATCAGCTTTATCAGTAACGCGGCGCCTACGGCAATCAAGCTAAAACCGCCCAAGGCCAAGGGATATATGCGTGGTAATCTATAACGAAAAATAACGAATCCGAATATAAGATGGGCAAAATAACCACAGAAAATCCCAGTGCTGAAGCTGTCACGTTCAAGGAAATCGTCGAAAATAAGCCAAGTGATTAACCAAGTAAAACAGCCCATAGCAAACAATGAACAAACATATTCAAGGATTGGCGCATGCCAGCGCCCCGCGACTTTGTTGTCTAAAAGTACGAAAGCATAATAGATAATTAAATTCAAACAGATAAAGATCAGCAATTGTCCTTGAGCGCCCCAAAATAATCCCCAGAAATGGGAAAAGGAATCCAGAAATATCCCTATGCTGAGGTTTAGCAATCCCACCAGCAACAGCCACAAACCATCAAATCCCGCCACCCAAGCAAAGGGTAAGATAACGAATGCCCATAGCGCAAATAACTGCCAAGGATCGGCGCCCGTTTGATAGGTTTGCCCAACTAACGCTAATAAGCCACCAACTAACACACTTGCGGCCAGTAGCACGCCATTGGCGGTCGTCGCACCAAAAGTGCTGTCTTTACGATAAGAACTAACAGGGGAATAAATATTGGCACGATAATAGAGCCAAGCAAATGCGCTGATAGCGAGTATTATCGCCACTTCAATCAGTCCAAATTTGGCAAATCGCCCCAAAGATTGCCAATTATAGGCAAAGAAAAAAATCACCCCACAGGCAAAACTTAACGCACCGAACCAGAGTAATAAATGAGCAATTAAGCGACGCCAACTCGACCCATCCGGCAAGACAGTCACCTGTCGATAAAGCTTATTCGCCTGCTCTTGCGTGATATGTCCCTGTTCAACCCAACCACACACTTGAGATTTTATCTTGCTCAATGTGAAATCTCCCTCATCCTGTTTGCGCTAGCTTACTATGACAGATTTAAAATTCGCACTTTATCGACAGCATTGAACAAATTAAATTGTGTATACTTGTAAAAAATCATTCATGCTAAAAATAACAAGGGGTGACTATGATATTGAGCCAGTTGTGTCGTCTACTCTTTTGTTTAGCCTTAAGCATTAGCGCATTTACCACGGCTATCGCCCAAGATAAAGTTCAGTCGCCAGCGATTCCCGAGTCAATTCCGACAATTCATGTCGGTGGTTATCAATTTGCTCCCTATGTCCATCAACAACAAGACAGCCGTTACACAGGTCTCACACTCGATATCATTAATGCATTAAATCAAGTACAACAAGAAGTGGTCTTTAAATTTGCCGTCACCAGTATTGAGCACAGATATAAAGCCTATTCCTTAGGTCGATTCGACATGATGCTCTTTGAGAATCCCGCTTGGGGATGGCAAAAAATAGCGACTCAGTTTATTCCGCTACATATGATAGATGGTGAAGTCTTTATTGCACTTAAAACTAAAGCTCATAACCAAAGCTATTTCAAAAACTTAACCAACAAGTCAATTGCGTTCATCAAAGGATATCACTACCAGTTTGCCCACTTTGAAACCGATGCGAATACGCTGGCAAAGCAATTTCGTCCCTTGTTCGTCAGTCACAATAACGCCTCTATCGAAAGTATTCTACGTGAACGCGCCGACCTAGCGCCCGTGACTAACTCTTACTTACAGTATTATTTAAAGGTTCATCCAGAAGAGAGAAAATTACTTTTAATATCAGATGAATGGGACCAAAAATACGCCAATGGCATTTTACTCAACCCCAGTTCACAGCTCGATAGCAAAAGGCTCTCACACTGGATTGAACTGCTCATCAATAATGGTAAACTCGCTGAACTCGCCGCCCAATACGGTATTCAATTAACCCCATAATTCGCTGTTTGTTTTTCAAACTCTGATGCTTCAATCGCGATGATTTACAAACTATCATGAGCAATTTACGCGGCAGACAAGAGTGGCCCTAGCATAGCCAAAATACCAATGAGTAAGAAAATCAGCGCTTGCACTATGATCATCTGGCCACTATTGGGTGGACTCAGAGTGGCAATGTAAAACTGCCAAATCGCAAAGATCCCATAGTTCATCCCGAGGAATAACAACAGGCTAAAGGCATACATCCCAGGGATCACCTTTAGTGCACAGGCTAAAAGTGCAGCCGTTGAAACCACAAAAAATACCGATTGGCAGTGAAATAAGCACAGTAGCATTTGCTTGCTTTGCTGTGACACATTTGCCTTCAAGAGCGGCGCCAATAAAACCCGCTTACCATAGATTAAATGGTAGCCACAGACTCCAGCACTCAAAACAGTCGCTGCCATTATTGTTAATACCATAGTGCTCCCATTTAGTACTCATATGTGATTATCTTTGAATATCGTAAACTGAACTAAGAATTTAAAACTGAGGAGAATTTAAACCCAAGGCTTAAATACTTGACCATGTAACTAAGACCCTAAAAACTGAGGTTGAGTTTCAGCCGAGCGAAAATAAGCAACTTGGTTCTAAGCCCCTAAACCAAACGGGGCTAAAATCTATGGGGAAACCGACTCAATATGAATGACCCCATCAGCTCCTTAGTGATTGTACTTTAACGCAAAAAAGGAGCCATCAGGCTCCTTCTCTTCACAATCCGTAAACGATTACCCTGACTAAAACCTACGATTACATCGTCGCCATAGTCCAATAATTTAAACGCTTTTGTGGATCGGCTAACAGGTTTTTACATTCTTCTTTATATTTACCCATTAACGCACCTAAGTTGCTTGACCCACCTAAGCTTTCGATTTGACGGGCTTTAGCATCGGCAACCGCTTGAGTGACCTCTGCTTCAGAGCTGTATTTCTTAGCTAAATTCTCAGACTCAATTTTAGAACTTTTTAAACGCTCACCCACGGCCTGCATTTGCGGTGCATTCATCGCCCCAATGGCTTCTGAGCTAATTTGATAGTAAGCGGCACATTCAATGGCTTCTTTACTAAACGCTTTTTCTGCTTCATCAGCCCAAACTGCAGTACTGGCACTTAAGACTAAACCACCTAATACTAACGTTTTTACCTGAGTTAACATGTTACTTTTCCTTTTAATCGCCATAAATAAACCTACTCAAGCCCTCGGTGGAGCTCAAGTTCGTAGATATAAAAATCTTGGTTACGCACAAAGCCTAAACCTTCATACAAGCCCTGCGCGCGCTGGTTTTTTTGCTGTGTTTCTAACATCAAATAACTCATATTATGCGCTTTGGCATAACTGGCGGCTTGTAGCACTAATGCCCGCCCAATACCGACACATCGGGCATGTTGAGTCACATACACATCATTGAGGATCAACATAGGGGCCAAACGTAACGATGAAAAACTGGGATACATTTGAACAAAACCTAATCCAAGCCCTTGATTATCCTTAGCTATAAATATCACCGATGAGCCATCTGACACTCTTGAATAAATAAACTGCTCCGCAGCCGCGAGATCATCCCTACGCCCATAAAACTGTCGGTACTCATTGAATAACACTGCAACCTCATGGACATGAGTCACATCTACTCGAGTTATGATGCTTGCCATGGGCTTTTCCTATTTATCATTAGAGTGTTGGCGGTCGTTGTCGCAATCGAAATTGCAGACTGTTTTTCACCGTTGGCCACTCGGTATCAATAATGGAATACACCACGGTATCGCGGATAGTGCCGTCCTTAAGAATCTTATGATTTCGCAATACACCATCTTGCTTAGCGCCCAGTCTTGCAATGGCTTGTCTCGAAGCTTGGTTATGCCAATGAGTACGAAACTCAACGGCAATGGCGTCTAAGGTTTCAAAAGCAAAGGTCAATAACAGCAGTTTAGCTTCAGTATTAATCCCAGTGCGCTGGGCACGTTTAGCATACCAAGTGTATCCAATCTCAAGACGGCGATTATCAGACTCCCAGTTGCAAATTCGCGTGCATCCGACGATTTCCCCTGACACTCTATCCCGCACCGCAAAGGGAAAACTCAGGCCCCGCGCTTTTTCTTCGAGTGCTTTAGCCACATAGAGCTTCATCTCCGTTGGCTCAGGGACACTGGTAAACCATAAACGCCAAAGTTGACCATCTGTCACGGCTAGACTCAATGCCGCCACATGGGACAAAGATAAGGGCTCAAGTACAATATGCTCACCACTTAAACAACCTAAGTTATCTTCACAGCCCACAGTATCGCCTCCGTTAGATGATAGAAAAGTGTGTTGTAGCGCACGTTTTTATCTAGCCTAACATTAAACGAGAATAAAAAAATACCCTATTTTCAGTATGATTGGACAAATTTACCCCATTGTCGGCGGCTTAGATTACCTAAAGCTTAAGAGTGTAAAAAAAATTGAAAAAATGAGTACAAGGCAGTTAAAACAGGTTGGAATAAATACTGCTGCGGAAGAACACGCCGTGATATGACCAATCAATATCCGAGAAATAGCCAATGACATTGCGCAGTCGCGATAAGTGATTGGTGATTGGTGATTGGTGATGACCAAAAGCGACAATCGAGAGCAAAAACACCTAAACCTGTGGGCAGCATTTAGGCGTTTGTTTTCAGGTGAAGTTAAAAGCTAAAGTTAAAAGCCATGAACACTGTTACTGACCCTAAACCAGCCCGCAATGCTATTGCGCTGTGCCAAGGTTTTGGTCACTTCATGGGGAAAACGCTCACTGAGGAAAATCACAAAATGGCCCATTTTAGGCGCGATGCGCTCAATCTCAATATCGGCTTCATCATAGATAATCAACTCGCCACAATCTGCCGCTTTCCAGTCAGGATTTAAGAAAAACACTGTGGTTAAAATACGATTTTGGCTGCCCTTAAGTGCATCAACATGTTTTTTATAAAAGGCCCCAGGCTGATATACCGCATAGTGGCTTTCATAATCGAATAAGCCCATAAACAAGCGACGATTCAAGCCATTTTTGAGTTGTGTCATCAACTCAAGATACTGGGCATCGGGCTCATTTTGCTCTTCTAGCCACTGTATTCTGTCACGGCGAATGTCTGGATTTAAGTGCTGTTCAGAACCTCGACCGATAGAGGCAGCTTTTAATTCATATATTTCAGTTGATTGAATTTTTTCCAATAGTACTTGACTAATACAGGAAGGAACTAAGTCAGATAAAAAGATATAGCCTTTGTCTACCAAGGCATCAGCGATCACGTCCAGCATTGCTTCACTTAATTGCGAAACCATTATGCTACATCCAAAAAAGGGCTACGCTTTTGCTGTACTCAAGGGCTCAAGGAGGGATTAAGTGAGCCTGATTTTCGAGGGGCGTCGATAAGAGATATGATTGCCATATCTCAACGATAAATTTTGCGAAATTCTAGAATAAAGAAGACGGAATTACAACAAAATAAAAACCAATATAAACAACACGTTAACGTTAACCAAACAGTTCAACAGGCGCATCATGATCACTAAGCTGCAAACAACGCTCAAAGTGTAATCCAAGTTTGTTCAGCAAAGCTTTTGAAGCACTATTATGACTGCTAACAATCGCGACAATACGCTCAATACCTAAACTTTTACCTAAGTCAAAAGCGGCTTTAGCCGCTTCGAATGCATAGCCCTTGCCCCAATATTGCGGCAAAAAAGCATAGCCTATATCGACATTGTCCAGTGTCGGCCGTTTGATTAAACCGCAGATGCCAATGGTGAATCCATTCTCGGCGAGCACTACAGCATAAAAACCAAAACCGCACTCGGCATAACTTTTCATCGGTCCATTGACGATATAATCCTTAGCCTGCACAAGTGTGCGTACTCCTCTATCCCCGATATTCTCTATAAAGCCTTGGCTGTTGAGCAAGACTAACATAAAAGAAGCGTCGGCTGGGGTTAACTGCCGCAGGATGAGTCTAGGAGTACGCGCAACTTGCATAGAATTTCTCCACTAAAAAAGAGGGCGGATTTATAAATAACGGACGTACTGACTGCCGTCCTTTTGCGGTTTCTTAGGAGCAGTAACCGCTGGCGTACCCACATACAAAAAACCGACGATTTGATCGTGTGGCTCAAGACCTAAAGCAACATTCACATTCGCATCAAAGGCAAAATCCCCTGTACGCCACACGGCACCTAAACCTAAGGCGAAGGCAGCCTGCTGCATCGCCATGGTCGCGCAACCCGCTGCAATGAGCTGTTCAAGTACGGGGACTTTGGAATGTTGCTGCGTTTTCGCCACGACAGTAATCACCATAGGCGCACGCATTGGCATGCCCTTAGCTTTATTGACAAAATCCTCATCGGCGTCGCTCGCTTTCGCTGCCTCAACAAAGATATCTGCCAAGGTCTCTAACCCTTGTCCTGCGGCAATAATAAATTCCCATGGCGCTAAGGCGCCATGATCTGGCACACGAATGGCAGCATCTAAGATGATTTTTAATTGACTCGCATCTGGAGCAGGAGCAGTTAATCGTGGGGTTGATTGGCGAGTGAGTAAAAGTTCAATAGCGTCCAAGTTCTTATCCTAGTTCGATATAAATTGCGCTCAAGCATAGCAAATTGCTGACAAAGAGGCATAAAAAAATCCCACCGCTTGAGTGGGATTTAACTTGTTGAGTGCACTTAACAATCGAGTGGGCTTCAAAATTAAATGCGCTTGAAAATCCGATGCAGTTAACAATTGGGCCCGCTTGAGAAAGACTTACTTAATCCCACAACGCTTAGCGATGAAATAATCTAGGCTAGTGTAACGACCACCGCCTAAGGTAAAAAGCGCCAGCAACATAATAAAATAGGTGATCGCAAACTCAATCCCATTATTAAGCACAGCTAAGTTACCTGAGCTAGTCAGCCAGTCATAGTTACCGTGCTCCTGCAATATTTCTTTGGCTTTCGCCAGTTTATCCCCAGCCTCAAGCACTCTGTCGTTGGCTAGCAAAGAGCTACCATCGGCAATCGCTAACCAACCATTTGGCCAATGCACAGTCAATGCGGCGACCAACATAGTGACCATTAAAGGGATAGAAATCAGTCGCGTCGCGAGCCCAAGCAGTAACAAGATAGCGCCAAAGAACTCAGTTCCCGCCGCCAGTCCTGCCATTAACGCCGGCATTGGCAGACCTAAGCCCCAATCGGGATTGGCAAACCAAGCAACCGTATCTTCAAAGTGAGCGAGCTTGTTATAGCCTGCTTGCATTAACACAGGTGCAAGGTAAATCCTAAGGGCTAATGGCGCTAACCCTTCGAAATAGCGGCTCATATTGAGTAGTTTCTGGTAAAGGGATACGAGTGGCATAAGGTCTCTATTTAGTCGTTAGTAGGCTGATTTATTGGCTTGCAGAAATAGACCCTAGCAAGGCAATAAATCTTTCATGACCTAGGCTTCTTTTTCAATCGCTTCCTGATTCAGTTCCTTGAGATCTTGAATGAGCCCACCTAACTTTTTATAAAAATGCTTAGACTGCTGCTCCGATAAGCTCGCATTCATCGCCAACAACAAAGTCCCAAATGCCTCAGTATTTTTACGTAAAAACACTTTATGTTGCTCTGACTTAAGCTCATCGGGCTGCGTCATCAGCAAGGTCAAACGCTCGGTTAATAATGTTTTATCAGCGCGCTGACCTAGTGCAACCTCAAACTGGCGTAACCATTCGTGCCTGTACTCAAGCCACATATCTAAGGTGGATAAACGCTGTTGATTATATTGGTGAATAAGTACTTTTTGCTCCGCAGTTACACTTCCAAGCCAATCATCAAATTGGGTTTGAAGGTTTTCATCGGCATCTTTTTGTAACTGCGTTGGAGTTTTGCCGGCAAACTCTTTGACGAGCTCCTGCTCTTCCTCCCGTAATTTTGTGAGGATCTGCTTCACCTGTTCATCGGACAAAGACATTATGATAGGTAGAAGCTCGGGCAAGGCGAACTCAAACAATCGAAACCAATGCCGCTTAGCAATATTCACATGATCTGCCCATAGCACTGGCGTTAACGTATTGGTTTTTATGAGGCCTTCGACTTCGGTCAATTGCACCACATAATGAGCTAACTCTTTGGATTGATGCCAAATGACAAATTTTTCAATGAGGGAATCGAATGCCTTTTGCTGAGATTTATCTAAGGTAACATAATCCTCTTGCTCCCAGCCGATGGCCCAGTCGAGGAAATGGTAACTGAATTTAGTGGAGCAGGCGCTTAAGCCTAAGAGACACACAAGTAGCATCACGCCTTTTTTCATACTGAATAATCCATCCTAGAATTGTTGCTAATAAGACGCTTGAGACTATATAAAGTTGCTTTTTATATCAAACAAGTTTGTCTAATAAAGGTTTTCAGTATGTTATACCCGCATGTCCCACCATAGCGCGGTCAATGCCATAAGGGAATGAACCATTATCATCAGATGGAAACTAAGCACACGCAATAATGACTATTTGGGGGTGATCAGCGGCCAGAAGCAATCAAACCAAGCAAGGTAGTCGGCGCTACGACTGGGTTCTGTTTGCGCTGCCATCAATAATGCCCAGTAACAAGCAAATACCCAATACATGTCAATAGCGGCAGGCACTGCCGTTACGGCTTGTGCAGTAACATAAGGGTGTCCACTTAGATACTGTTTCACCAACACACTTTGCTGATAGGGCGTTAACGCATGGGTCGCTAACACTACAGCCAACTCACACAGTGGATGCGACGCCGTCGCATACTCAAAATCGATACAACACAAGCGGTTATTTTTAAGTAACAAATTATGGGGATTAAGATCGCGATGGCAAAACTGCGGCTTGATTATGCAGGCTGCTAACTCATCACACCAATGTTTGATTTCGATTTGAATTGCAAGCAGCTTAGCCACCCGCTCATTCCAATCGTGAGTATTGCTATCACCAATATCACTACCCTGCTTCAATGGCACAGCACGCCTTAATACTGGCTCACAAAATGTTGCAGAAGCCTGATAGGCAAGCATTTGTTGGTGATATTCCTGCCACTGCTCAGTGATACTAATAGCGTAAGGCCCTGTAGGCAGATCGCGTAATTGCAGCAATAACGCCAATAGCAAACAATGGGCTTGGTTAGGATTCGTTTCTTGTTCTGCTGCCGGATACTGTAAATAATTAAACGTCGATTGCCCCAGCACAAAATCAGCAGCACTCGTTTGGCGCTCTAACGCTGGCCAGTGGATTAAGACCTCGTTTTCAATATCGTCACTTTCAATATAATCACTTTCAATAAAATCACTGAGGTAATAACGCTCATCTTCGCTCACCCACAACAGTTCAGGAGCAAGTTTAGCTTGAGCCAATTGCTGCCAGTAAAAACGCTCCTGCTGGCGGTTGCAAAAACTGTCCGCCGCATCGGCATTCACCCGCAACACATAACTGCCTGTGGGCGTAGTGATTTTATAATTATGATTACTTAAGCCGCCCGCAAGCTCATGAATACTTAACACGTTAACTAGCCCAGCACTTTTGAGTATGGGGTAAAGTGCTTTGAATGGCTCGCCCACTGAGCGCTGCATCGAGACGTTTATATCGAGCATTAACTGAGTAACTTCAAGGCATTAGCTTCACGGGCGTCGGCTAACGCGGTTCGCCACAGGAAATACCCCACGACCGCTAAACCCACATAAAGCACGAATAACAAGGATGTCAGCATCAAGCCTTTGCTGAGATAAAGGTAAATCGACACTATGTCGATAACCACCCAATAAAGCCAATTCTCAAGTACCTTTTTTGCCACTAAATAAGTCGTCATCACGGCGAAACAGGTTGTCGCCGCATCTAGATACGGGAATGCGGCTTGGGTATACGTCGCCATACCGTGACCAACCAAAAGCGAAATCACGCCCGTCGCTGCGATCAACTTTAAATGGGTTTTCAATGGCCAAGTGGTCACTTTTACGCCTTGATGCTTATCACCACCTTGGGTCCAGAGCCAATATCCATAGAGCGCCATTGCCATGTAATAGACGTTAAGCACAGACTCCATCAGTAGCGACACCTTCCAAAACAACACAGTGTAAATAGCGGTACTGGCAAAGGCCGCCGCCCAGCACCAGACGCTCGCCTTCATAGCCAGCAGTAAATATGCCATCGCCAGCAATACCGCGAGTGCTTCCCATACGGTCATCACATGGACTTCACCAAAGGCCGTATTAACGCTCTCGACCAAGGTTAACCATAAATCTGTCATAGTGTTGTTCTCATTGCCTATTTGTCGCTTACATGGCGGTCAATCATTATTCGCTGTGGGCTAAATTCAGCTCACCACCGATAAACTTACACACAAATACTGCCTTGCCCCACTTCTCATGGGCCGCTTGCATCTCGGTCGCCAGCATAGTCATCACATCTAAATAATCACCGCACACTTGAGTGGCCATCGCATTAGTCACGCGCTCGATATTGGGATAGCTATCCACGCGGCCAATAAACCACTGGATAGGGTCGAGGTAATTTTCATTAAAGGGATACATGCTAATTTCTGCGGTCAGTTTCATTTTAATTCCTTGATATTCAGAAGTAAGGCTGTAGCCCAAATACTGGGCTACAGTTCAGTTAACACTTAAATGATTATGCTCACTTTAAAATGAGCTATTACATAAACTTAACGTTAAAGGTTACGCCAATCTGACGCGGATCGCCGTAACGAATATATTGCTTTTCCGCCCAACCGTTATCTGGCTCATTGCCAAAATAGAAGCCACGCACACCGTATTCTTCATTAAACAGATTGCGTCCCCACAAATATGCCGACCATGCGTTCGCCTCATAACCTACGCGAGCATTGACGATAGTGTAGGGTTCAGAGCGGGATTCATTGCTGTCTGAATAATAGAATTCACTCTTACCGCTAAGATTCAGGTTAGCAAACCAACCCGAATTGGCACGATAAGTCCCGCCAAGGCTGTAGGTAACGTGTGGAGAATGGGCCAGATCGCGGCCAGTTAAATCCACCTCAGTGCCATATTTGTCCTGATACTGGTAGTCACCGTAGGCCGTTTCTAACCAACCTATGCTTGAGTAAACTTGCAGATTATCCGTGGTATACCAGGTTGCATCTAACTCAGCGCCATAGTTATTCGAACTGCCTGCATTTTCAGTGAACAAGATAAAACGCTGTGGTTTATCAGGATCTTGCTGTGATGCAGCCACCTGTTGATCTTGTCTGTCCATATAGAACAGCGCCAAATTAGTATCGATAAGTCCCGCTAACCAATGGGATTTAAGGCCGATTTCATAGTTATAGAGCGTCTCAGTACTAAACTCTTTTTTATCGTTCAATTCGACGGGTAAAGTCATGTTGAAACCGCCCGCCTTGTAACCGCGTGCGACTCGGACATAAGCATTGTGCGAGTCGTTCAGCACTTTACTCACAGCAATATGACCGCCCCACATGGTTTCGCTCGGGTCGAAATTATCGTTATTCGTATCAGAGTAATGACTGTTGCGACGCTCTAAACGTAGACCCACAGATAAAGCATAATTTGAGCCCAAATCCGTATCGAGCTGGCCAAACAGTGCATAGTTTGTCGCTTCATACTCTGAGTCTAAGACTTCATCCGGCGAAGCATTGTACTCAGAATACAATTGGTTATCTTCTTTCAGATTCATGGCATACACACCAAGCAACCAATCTGTACTCTCTGCAAAAATACGGCCCTGCTCGGTAGAACTTAGGCGAAACTCTTGCGACACGGTTTTACGCTGACCCGTTTTATCCCAAAAATAATCGTATTGACACGGCGCCAGATTGCCATTGTCATCATTGCATTGCTTAGAGGCCCAATATTCTGAGTTAGCCCAATCGCCATCGTAACTGTAATGGTGATCGGTATTCGCAAAAGAGGTTAACGAAGTTAATTCGAAGTTTTCTGCGCCAGAATAGGTCGCTTTAAAACCCGCGCCTGTGGTGCGTTGGCTATCAACACCCGGTTGATCCGATGTTGTCTGAGTTGGTGAATTAGTTAAACTCCACACATCATAGCCATTATCAAAATCGGCATGCAGCACAGTTAAATCAAACTGCAAATCATCTGTCGCATACCAGCGCAGCTTAGCGCGGCCGCTGAATTCATCGCGACCATTGGTATCATCACGGTCTAAATACAGGTTATCGTGGTAACCATTTTGCTGGTGCTGCTGCATTGACACACGATAAAGCAGCTTGCCAGAATCCGTTAATGGGCCCGAGCTAAACCCGCTAAAAGTGCGTAAATCATCCTCGCCTAACGACACTTCGCCGCCATGCTCAAACACATCAGTTGGATCGTTACTCTTCAGATAAATCAATCCCGCTAAGGCATTCGCGCCGTAACGCGTCCCCTGCGGTCCACGAAGCACTTCGACCTGCTGTAAATCGTACATACTCGACACCATACCAATACCGGATAAATCAATATCATCTATGATGTAGCCCACGGAAGAATTAGGTGCACCTTGGTATTGTTCCTGCTCCCCTACACCGCGAATTTGAAAATATTTCGGCCGCGAGCTTCCACCTGACCAGTTAAAATTGGCGATAGAATTAAGCAGATCTTCAAAGTGTTGCGCACTTTCATCTTGAATTTTTTGACTGTCGATAACGGTAATGCTGGAGGGCATTTTTTCTAAGCTTGAACTACGAAAATCCGCCGTCACCACCATGACTTCCATCTCAGGGCTGGGATCGGGTTTATCGATAGCATCAGTTTGTGCAAGTGCAGAAGTGCTCATCGCAGCAGCAATGGCTAATGCCAGCGGTGCTCGGGCTAAAAATAAGCTTGGCGATACGGTTGAAAATGGGGATTGATGGTTTGACGTTTTACGGTTTGACATAGGACCTCAAATATAATGTTTGAGATCCGGCAACGAATAAGCGATTCAGAAGTGTGCTGTTGATTGGCCCATTCCTACGCCGGTATTAGCCGGATCAGGTTCTAAGGGTTCGTCAGATGACATCTCAGTTTGCAGCCGTTAACGTTAAAATCAGAGTAACATTAATGCACAACAAACACCCCTTGGCGGCGCCTAGTATACATGACGGAAATAAAAAGTGGGCACTCTTATCTCTGCGATTCAATTAAATGTCGCGAAAACCACTGCCCTTCAGTTCGTATGATGAAAATGTATTTAGTATCAGCCTAAATCCTTTCATCCATTTGACCGCCTATCATGATAATGCTATAGAAGGTCGCAATTTCGAACACAGTAAGAGGATCATAGTCGATGCAGCTAAAACCTTTATCGAAAGGACGTTATAGCCAGCGATGGGAGCAAGACTATCCACTTATTGAAGCGGTTGTACTTAGCTGCATCAGCGAAATAAAAATGCTCAAAAAAGGCGCTCACCTCATGACGCAGGGGGAAGCGATGGCATCACTTGTATTGGTGAAGCAAGGTCGAGTATCACTCGGCCATACCGCGAGAAATGGTCGGTGTTTTCAATTAGGCACTATTGATTGTGATTCACAACTGTTTGGCGAAATGGAGTTCTTCACCCAGTACCACTGTCAACTAGACATTATTGCCAGTGAACCCTTAGAAATCATGTTGATTAGCGCTGAAAAACTACAACATTGCCTCGGTCAGCATCCTCAACTCGCGCTATTTTTCGCTAGTGCAATTGCGATTGACTACCAAGACACAGTGGATATTTTTACTCGGCGACTGCTCTATCCCATCAGTTATAACGTGGCATTTGATATTTACCATGAATACTTAAATGACTTGCCCGTAGATGGCTTTAGTAAACGCTATTTAGAGGCTGAACGATTTGGCACTACCGACCGAGTCTACCGTCGGGCACTACAAAATCTTGAGGAACGAGGCTTAATTGAGCGGAAAAAAGATGGCATTCGGATTTGTGATCTCAACGCACTCAAGAAATTTGTTGAAGCAGGTATATAACCGCTTTCAACATAACCCACACTCGACTTAATTTAACAACCGAGTGTGGGATGGATGCACAGGTAAATTAACTTACCGATGGCGAGTGTTGTTCCATAGCCGGTTTCATCCGACTTGAAACGATCAATAGCATAAATATCGCTGCGTAAAGCAGAGGTATCACATACATCACTGTTTGTAATCCGATAATACGTTCAAAGAAAGAACTGATGGCTGGGCTAAACATCGCCCCTGCACTTCCGCTAATAAGTATATATGACACATTTTTGCTGCTGGCTTTTTTTACAAAAGACACGCCATAAGCAATAAATGCATTATAAAGCGCGGCACACACAAAACCATAACCATAGGTTAAATAAGCTATCCAATTAAGATTATTGGTACTGACAATGGCAGCGGTGATCACCATAGCTAAAGCAATAATACCGACTAAGAAATGGTGAATTTTTACACGAGTCACAATCACAGTCGAAATTAACGCACCAATTAGCGCAGCGGACCAATACTGGGTAATAATATTACCGGCATCTTCAAACGGAATATCAAATTTTTGTTTTACAAATAAAGGTGCCCAAGTTAAAAAAGTATATAAAGCCAGCATTCCTAAAAATAAACCAATACCTCCACTAATAATACCGATATTCCATTCAGACTGTTGTTTCTCTTGTGTTGTAGACGATTGCTCGCAAATAGAGAAATGAGTGAACAAGGTAATAATGACTGTACCGAACGCCACTAAACCTACGGCTAAATAGCTATAACTCCATGATAATGAATTTGTTAATGCATAAGTCGTTATCAATGGAAAAATAACGCCTGCAATATTAAACGTTGCATCTTGCACCACTAACATTGTGCTTTGTAATTTCTCTTGCCACACAGACACCACAATCGTACCAGCAATACATAGACCGATACCGCCACAAAAACCAATTAAGGTCATTGCTACCATCACAACTTGTAGGGAACTGGTTAGATGTAAAGCCAGAGCAGAAAGAGCAACCAGACTGTAACTTATCAAGGTCATTCTTTTGATACCCATTTTTTCAATAAAGAAAAATGCTGCAATCGTCCCCGCGAGTGCACCACCATTGAGCAATGAAAAAATTGATGCAACTTCGTTAACATTAGCGGCAAATTTTTCAGCTATGGGTTCAATCAACATCCCAAATTGGGTCGCAAAGCCCGCCATAATAAAATTGGCGAGAAAACTGATGGCTGTTAAAGTAATTTTATTATTCATTATGTCATTCCATAAGTGAAATGCTAAGGGTTCAAAGGATGGCTTTAAACCTAATTGAGGGCGGTTTCTAACGCGAGCTCGATCATATTATTAAAAGAGAGTTGGCGTTCTTCGGCCGTTGTTTCTTCACCGGTTAAACAATGATCCGATACCGTTAAAATGGCTAATGATTCGATACCTTGTTGGTGTGACAATCCATAAAGCCCCGCCACTTCCATATCAATACCTAATACCCCAAAACGTTCAAGTGCGGGGATCATATCTTCATCGGGATCGTAATAAAGATCACCACTAAAGATATTGCCAACTTTTACACTAATGCCTTTCTCATTCGCTGTTGTATAAGCTTTATGTAATAAAGAAAAGGTCGCAGAAGTCGCCATTTGGTAGCCGCTACTACGCTTAGCGTTAGTAGGTGAATCCGTGCCTGCGGCTTGGGCTAAAATGACATCTCGCATTTGTACATGTTTTTGTGTTGCACCTAAACTGCCAATACGAATAATGCGTTTCACGCCAAAATAATTAATCAGCTCATGGCCATAGAGCACCATAGATGAAATACCCATACCATGACCCATAACGGAAATACGCTGTCCTTGGTAAAAGCCCGTGTAACCAAGCATATTGCGAACATTCGTGACTTCTACGGCATCGGTGAGATAGGTTTCAGCGATATATTTAGCACGGAGTGGATCACCCGGCATAATAACAGTTTCAGCAAAATCAGTAGGTTGAGCATTAATATGAGCAGTCATCTTTCTATCCTCATGTGGTAATATGCTGATAGTAGTGCTCAATCACTGAATGTATTTAGGACTAAAGTCCGGATTTCATCTTGCCGTAAACCTTTTTGCTTAAAAATGGGTAATTTATCGCAACTTTCAATGTCAAAAAGACGAAAGCCAATAACATTTGAATGACCTTAAGGTCATTGAACGTTGATGTAAAAAGAATAAAAAGGCTTACTCCTTAAAAGAAGTAAGCCTTTTTAGAACGGGTTTAATATCAAAAAATCAATTAAACACGGAATAAACTAAACAGAAGCAAACTCAAGCTTAGTTTGAAAAGGTTTCACGCACGTATACATCAAATTTAACCACTTGGGCATTAGGTGCTACGGCGCCGACTTGCAATTGCTGTTTGCCGTGTAATTTCACTGATTTCCAGCTGGTCGCTTCATCTTCGATAGTAAAGCCGCTGGCATCGTACCAAGTGAATTTATATTGCACACGCATATCGGAAGAGGATTTGCTAACAATCAACGCTGAGCCCTGCACTAAATCACCGACTCGGCGTGCATCCACACTCTGTACCGCAATATCTCGGGCAAAGCTGGAATTATCGACGCGGGTTTCACCCAGTGAACTCACTGAAATCCCTGCGGTATGTGAGGCACAAGCACCTAAGGTAAGCGCTGCGGCCAGTAATAACCCTGTATAAACTTGTTTCATATATTTCTCCTAGTCACGCCACAAAATACGCAGCTAGCGCATCATTTCCCATTAAACGACAAACTAATCGAACAGTGCTGAACTCATGCTTAATAACATAGGCTAAATAAAGCATTTTCAATCTAAAATAGTGAATCAGTCATGCTTCATCAATCTAAACTTAATCAGATTAATCAATCAAAAAATGTGCCCGTGCCGTAGCAATAAGCTGCTTACGATTGGTTTGCCAACAATCAATATTCACGTTGGCGACTCGTCGACCCTGACGGGTAATACGACACTCAGCAAAACTATCCTTGTGCAGACCTGCACGTAAATAGTCGATTGAAAAATCAACGACTTTAGGCACCTTTGCTGTTTGCATAAATACCATTAACTGCACTATCGCTGACATTTCCATAAAGCCCGCAATCACGCCGCCATGAATAGCGGGCAACACAGGATTACCGATATTGTCGTCTTTAGCGGGCAATTTAAAAATCAGTTCATCACCAAAACGCTCTACCTTCATGCCAATAAATTTGGCATAGGGAACGTGCTCAAGTAAATGACCGAAATCGTTAAGCTCAGTCGCGCGTTTAACTATGCCTTGCACATCAATAGGCGCTTTAACCTGTGCGTTTTGAGTTGTACTGGCTGCATCTAGTATCGAATTATTTGCGCTCATCACTCTCTCCTATCGCAGGCACGGCTTCACCCATTAACGCTTGCCTAAAGGCATCACCGACCATTTCAGGGCTGATCCGCATAAAAGAGCCGACGGCATGGGCGATGGGATCGTCAATACTGTCTTGGTAAGCAATTGCACGGGTAAAGGCAATATTAGAAGACAACTTATAGCATTCTGCAAAACCAAATACAGGCTTATGGGGCTGAGCGGGCTTCATGTAGTCCACCCGCAAATCGAGCGTAGGTGATATTTCTAATAATTTGAATTTATGGAAAATAGCGCTCACGACTGCACTGCCACACGCGGTATCCATTAAAGTAGTGATCACCCCGCCATGGATAACACCGGTATCGGGATACCCAATTAATTCAGTGCTATAGGGCAACTCAATCAACACATGGTGCTCACTCGCCTCCAATACGGTTAAACCGAGACGGCGACACTGGGCTAGTTGATCCACAAACCGCTGCGCCATTTGGGTCAGCGGGAAAAAATCCGAATTGACCTTCATTTGCCTTGGCTCAACATGGGCCCCAGAGGCTCCCCGCCCACAAGGTGGAAATGAATGTGATAGACTTCTTGTCCACCGTGTTGATTGCAGTTCATGATCAGTCGGTAGCCATCTTTAGCAATACCCGCTTCCGCCGCCAATTTAGCCGCAACCGTCATCATACGGCCAAGCACTGGCTCATCAGAGGCTTTCATGTCGTTCGCCGTTGGGATCAAATGATTCGGCACAATCAAAATATGCGTTGGCGCCTTAGGGGAAATGTCTCTAAAGGCTGTCACAAGTTCATCTTGATACAGAATATCCGCGGGAATTTCGCGACGAATAATTTTGCTGAAAATCGTTTCTTCGGCCATGGGGCGTCCTCCTTGGGTTAGTTGGCATAGTATACTAGCAATTCAATACTTTGTGTCTGCAGATATTTTGCTTTTCATTTGCCAGTTGCAGGCATTTTTGGCAGCATGGCCACCATTAAAACACTCAGGTTTTGCAGGATAAATATGATCCATTACCAGATAATCCCCGTCGATCCGAAAGCCCATTTATTCGCTGTTACTATGACATTATCACAACCCAAGCCAGTGCAGGTCTTTAGCCTACCCGCTTGGCTGCCCGGCAGTTACATGGTGCGCGACTTTGCCAAAAATATCATTGAACTCAAGGCACAAGATGCACAAGGCCAAACGCTTAAGCTCACCCAACTAGATAAGCAAACTTGGTCGGTTGACAATAATAGCAGCGAAATTATTCTGACTTATCAAGTGTATGCTTGGGATCTGTCGGTGCGCACCGCGCATTTGGACATGACCCACGGCTTCTTTAACGGCAGTAGCGTATTTTTATCCGCCCATGGTTTCGAAGACACTTTACACACCGTCTCTATAGAGCCACCAACAGAGCCAACATTAAGTGACTGGCGCCTTGCTACCAGCATGACTCGCACCAGTGGTGACGATTTTGCCTTCGGCCAATTTTCAGCTAAAAGCTATGACGAGCTCATCGATCATCCGGTGGAAATGGGTTTATTCACCTTAGGGAGTTTTGATGCCTGTGGCGTGCGGCATGATATCGTACTCAATGGTCGCCACCGTGCTTGCATGCCAAGGCTCTGCCAAGATTTAAAGACCATTTGTGAGTATCAGATTAACTTCTTTGGTACGCCTGCACCGTTTAAACGTTATTTGTTTATGACCACAGTATTAGACAATGGCTTTGGCGGTTTAGAGCACAGAGCTTCTACTGCATTAATGTGTTCACGCAAAGACTTACCGCTGTCGCTAGATATGCCAATCAATAATGACTATCGCACTTATTTATCCCTGTGCAGCCACGAGTATTTCCACAGCTGGAACGTTAAGCGCATTAAGCCTGAATGCTTTTTACCCTATAAACTTGAGGCAGAAACCTATACGCCACAATTATGGGCCTATGAAGGCATCACCTCCTATTACGATGACTTTCTTACCTATCGTGCAGGTCTGGTAGATGAACAAAGCTATTTAGATATGCTGAGTGAGACCTTCACCCGTGTCTATCACAGCCAGGGACGCTTTAAACAAAGTGTTAAGGACTCAAGCTTTAATGCTTGGACTAAGTTCTACAAGCAGGATGAAAACGCACAAAATGCCATCATCAGTTATTACACTAAAGGGGCTCTGTTTGCGCTGTATTTAGATTTAACCCTGCGCAGCGAAACCCTGGGCAAATACAATCTCGACCATGTTATGCAGATTTTATGGCAGGAATATGCTCTGCAAGATAAAGGCACCACAGATACTTGCCATCAAGCCATCGTTGAACGACTCCTTGGTCGTGATTGCCAAGATCTATTTGCCTACTTAGATAGCACTGACGATATTCCGTTAGCGGCTTTACTCGCCGAATTTGGGGTCAACTTGAGTCTTCGAGCCAGTCAAGGTGCGCAAGACGTGGGCGGCGGGCAAGCGAAAGGTTATGAGATTGCATTCGGCGCGAAAACCCAAGCAGCACCTATAGGATTAAAAATCGTGACTGTCACCCAAGGCAGCCCTGCACACCTTGCAGGGTTAAGTGCAGGTGATGTGTTAATTGCCGCGGATAACCTACAAGTCACAGGACAATTTGAGGCGCAGCTACAGCAGTATCCGCTGGGTGAATCCTTGAATTTACATTGGTTTAGACGGGATGAATTGATGACGGGTGAATTGATGATAACTGCCGCGCCTAAGGATACTGTCGCCCTATCCATTCGTGACAAAAGCAAAATAGCGGCTTGGCTTGGACGTTAATAGACTTTCGGCTTAAGAACACTTTTGAGAAATAATAAAAGGGGCTTTAGCCCCTTTTATCTGAGATAAGACTTAACTTAAATGTATATCCATTTGTATATCAATACTGATATCGACTTAAACCACCACATCGTGCAAATAGGTTTGTGCCCACGCAATCGCTTGACCACGGCTAGACACTCCAATTTTACGGAATACTCGGTACAAATGGGTTTTTATCGTGCTTTCACTGACAAACAACTGATTGGCGATATCTAAATTAGTACTTCCCGTCAACAATGCTTGTAATACTTCACGCTCACGGATAGTTAACGGTTCAGTGTCTTCGAACAATCCAAAATCATCATTTACCCCATTAATGAGCTGAATTGGGATGACCCTATGACCTCGTAAAATATTCGAGAGTCCTAGGCTTATCTCAGTTAAACCTGCATCGAGATAAAACACCCCTGCAGTTGTGGCTGCTTGCATTAAGAAACGTGCATCCACTTGTTTAGGGAACTGCAAATAGACAACTCGCACACTCGGTTGCTCACGGGCAAGTAAACGCTGAAATTGGTGTGCTTTTTGAAGATCAACAGTCGCTAAATCGATCACGACCATGGAGGCATTATTATCTTTGATTTTCTCACACATCTCATCAGGGCTGACTTGGGTCAACTTAACGAGAAACTCCTGCGGCCAACGTCCTGCGAGCAATTCCATCAATACTTGCGATCGTGACACTACAATCCAATGTAATATTTTGAACATCCTGCTCACTCCCTGTCTGGTTAACGATTATTCACTTTAAGGATCTAAGATCCTCCAAATACGACTTCAACATCCGTTCAATAGACTTCCAAGTCTACCGTGGTCACGATATTAGCATTAGATAAAACAGATTAAAAAGACTTACGTAAAAAATATTTACCGTACGCAAATCAAAAACTTCTAACACTTTCGTTGACTACACTATCAATCAGAAGTCTTAATTGAAACTGAAAAAAGTTACTGAAATTTTAGGATAAAAGCGTAAGATCATACCAACACAAAAAATAAGGAAATTCCATGTCCAGCAGTAACCCCACCGCTTTTGAAATAAAATCCTATCCTGTGTGGGACAAACCGACGCGATTATTTCATTGGATTAATGTCATTCTTGTGCTCGCACTCACCTTAGTCGGTGGCATCATGATGTATCGCACTGAGCTAGGCATATCTGAGTTAACAGGTAAAATTGGCTTGAAAACTTTACACGTGTGCATAGGATATGCGTTCGCAATAAACCTCATCGTCCGCCTTGTGTGGGGTTTTATCGGTAACAAATATGCGCGTTTCAGCCACATGTTTCCCAATGCTAATAGCAAAAGCGAATTAATAGCTTATAAGACTGAATTAGCCGCGGGGAAAAATCCGCAGTATTTAGGTCATAACCCTAAAGGTAAATTTGCCGTGCTGGCCATCATGTTGCTATTAGTGACCATAATGATCACTGGACTTTTGCGTGCAGGTACAGATATTTATTATCCGCCGCTAGGTAGTGCTGTACAAAGCTATCTTGCCGATACCAATGTCGAACCTACAAGCTTAAAACCCTATGATGCAACGGGTGTGAACGCAGAAAAAGCGGATGCACTTAAACCAATGAAAGGATTGGCAGGTCAAGTGCACGTCTATGCGGTTTATGTGTTGTTACTGCTGATGTTATTACATGTATTCGCGGTGATTTATACTGAAGTAAAACGTCAACCAGGGATTATTTCAGCCATGTTTTCGGGTAAAAAAATCATCCAAGGCCAACCAAAAGACGAGTAATCGGTTAGTAAACGGATAAAAATAACGCCAGCTATTCGCTGGCGTTATTTATTTAGACATGAAGGTATATACCAACTTTTCTAAACGTATTTTTGAGATTATTTTTTCAGAACAGTTGCAGGGGTACGACCATCATCATGGCAGCTTTCACAGGTAGGTTTTTGACCGACATTCATATCATGTACCGCATGACAATCTGCACAGACTAAATTACCGTCATGTGGCTTATGCACAGCGTCCATTTCAGCATAGGTACCATGACAACTTTGGCACTGTGCAAATTCAAAGGCACCATCCGCAGAAGGTGTACCATCTTTATGACAGCTTTCGCATCCACCCGACTCAGCATGGAAATCAGACAATTTTTGATCTGCAGCAAATGCGGTTGGCGACAGCGCTAACGCTGCAAGACTTGCCCCGAAAAGCGCACTTAATAGTTTTTTGCTCACAATAGTATCCTCCAATGGCGATTGTCAGTGGAAATTCTTGTCAGGGTGACTTCCATCTCTCAACCAAAATAAATAGCACGACTCGATATAACTTAGCTAAGGATGAACGAATAAGCAAACCCAAACTAAGCGACACAACTTTATCAACATACTCAAGGGTAAAATGTGCGCTGCATCATGTAACCACATGCTTATATAAGAGTTTTACATCTACCTAACCTAGAGGCTACATAATGTAAATCCCTAAACTGGCAAGCGACAGAATAAATCCCCCTTAATCTAAAACTAAAAGCTCGATTCATGGTGATACTTAAGACAAAGTGATAATAAAAAGGAATGACAATAAGTGAATGGGTACAGAGTACTAGACGAGGATGCTTTAAATAGTGAAGGCACAACATTCAACCAAAACGCCTCTGGCACTTAATTCAAATGCCAGAAGGAATTAGCGATAACGGTTAACTCGCCCACTATAACCAATGATACAAATAGCTATTAGACAGGTAGGCATCAACTCGCATCAAGTTTATTGTCAGCCTCAAGCTCTGTTTTAGGCCAAGCGTTAATCACGGCTTTGACTAACGATGCTAATGGAATGGCAAAGAATACTCCCCATACACCCCATAAACCGCCAAAGACTAATACGGCCGCTATGATGATCACCGGATGCAAATCCACCGCATCGGAAAATAAAATAGGCACGAGTAAATTACCGTCGAGCGCCTGAATAATACCGTAACCCAACATTAAATAGCCAAATTCAGAACTAAAACCCCACTGAAAAAATGCCACTAGGGCGATAGGTAATGTAACTAAGGTTGCACCGACATAAGGGATCAATACCGATAACCCCGTTAACACACCGAGCAACACCGAATATCGCAGTCCCATCAAGGCAAACAAAATATAAGTTGCGACACCAACAACCACGATTTCGATCACTTTGCCACGAATGTAATTAAAAATCTGTTGGTGCATTTCAAACCACACTTTACGCGCTAGCTGGCGATTTGTGGGAAAAAATCGCTTACTGCCGCTAATCAGTTGATCTTTATCTTTTAAAAAGAAAAACACCAGTAAGGGCACTAAAATCGCGTACACCATCAAGACGAGTAAAGAAGCTGAATAACCGATTAATTGCTTAGCAATATCCAACACATGTTGAGTATCGAGCAGTTTTTTAAGCTCACCAACCATCAGATCTAACTGCTCTGGATTGATAAATCGTGGATATTGATTGATCAGTGTTTGTATTGTCAGCAAGCCTTTATCTATCATGCTAGGCAAGTCGGCAATTAAGCTAACACCTTGACGCCACACACTCGGAATTAAGCCAAATGTCAGTAAAACCACGATTCCCAAAAACAACACAATAACCAAGGACGCACCAGCGGTGCGATTAATCCCCAATTTAAGCATTTGCGCCACAGGCCATTCCAATAGAAATGCCAACACAAGAGCGACCAACAGCGGAGCAAGTAGACCTGCCGCAAAATAAATCACTAGCGCAAGCCCGACAAGAATAGCCATTAAGGTCACAGCTTGTGGATCACTAAAGCGCTCTTGATACCAACGAGAAAAAACAGTAAACATGGATCATTCCAATAGTGATGGTTGGCAAGGCTTCCCAAACGCTCAGGAAAGTTTATTTATCATGATGTTATTCGAGACTTTACTCAGTTAGACTTTCGCTTCTACACGTCAGCTAAATCAAAAAATAAACTGATAGGAGTAAACAACCTAGCCTGAGCGGCACTCTGGCTCAAAATTAGGCGCTTGATGCTAGTCTAAGAGGATTTAAACATAAAAATCCTCAATTTATCCCTGAGATAGATCAACTTTGGTGACCATCAAGGCTAACAGACTTGCATCATTACGCAACTCTTGCACGACATGCCCTTGTTTTTTTAAATATTGGGGAACATCTCGCCGCGAACCAGAGTCTAAGAGTAAGATATGCAACTGCTCACCCTCTCGCATTGGCTTCAATGTAAGCTTCACTTTCACTAAGGGTACTGGACAACGAAAGAGCGTTAAATCAATAAAAATCATAATGAACTTGCTATAGACGAACTTGGGCCATTATCCTAAGTTGCACCTCAAACTACAAGCTAAGTGCAGTATCTGCCTTTAGTTGAGATAATTAGAAATAAAAGGATCCGCTTGCGTAACTTGACTTTTTTGACTCGATTCAAACCTTTTGTTGCAGGCGCACTCTCCTTGATGCTGCTAACCTTCGCCGCCAAAAGCTTTGCCAACAATGACTTACCGGATTTAGGTACGGCCGCAGTTAACACCTTCAGCCTTGAAAAAGAAATGGTTTACGGTGATGCTTATATGCGCATCATTCGCTCATCGGCACCTATGCTAAATGACCCCGTGTTGAGTCAATATCTTACCGAGCTTGGCAATAAACTGGTCGCCCATGCCACAGGCGTAAAAACGCCGTTTTATTTTTTCCTATTACAAAATGATGAAATCAACGCCTTCGCCTTCTTTGGCGGCCATGTTGCCGTACACACAGGCTTATTTCTCAATGCCGACAATGAAAGCGAACTGGCTTCAGTATTAGGCCACGAAGTAACTCACGTTACTCAACGTCACCTTGCCCGATCCCTTGAAGCACAGCAAAAAAGTAATCCTGCAACAATTGCCGGTTTACTCGGCGCCATTTTGTTAACTATTGCAGTACCACAAGCAGGTATGGCGGCGCTTGCGACAACCCAAGCCATGGCGACACAATCGAAAATCAACTACACCCGTTTGCATGAAAAGGAAGCCGATCGCATCGGAATGCAAATTCTAGTGGATGCAGGCTTTAATCCCAATGCTGCGGCGGATTTCTTTGGTAAATTAGCAACTCGTTATCGCTTTACCACAACACCACCACAAATGTTATTAACTCACCCATTACCTGAATCGCGGATCACTGAAGCCCGTAACCGTGCCGAGCAATACCCTAAACGTTATATCCCTGATAATCTTAATTTTCAGCTAGCAAAAGCCCGTATTCAAGTCCGTTTTTCCAGCTATAGCGACGAAGCAGTATTAAGCATGTTTGATCGGCAGCTCAACAAACAGACCTATAGCTTCAAAGAGGCGGCACTTTATGGCAAAGCGCTGGCTTTATATAGATTGAAGAAGTTTAATGAATCAGAAAAAATCGTTGATGAGCTGTTAAAAATCGATGATAACAACCTGTTTTATATAGACACTAAATCTGATTTACTGATCGAACGTAAGGACTATGCAAAAGCGATAACTATGCTCGAAGCCCAGCGTAAAATGAAACCAACGTCTCAAGTGATCAATGCCAACTTAGCCAATATATATATCGAAGCCGATCAAGCCCCCAAAGCAATCCCTTTGCTGGAAGATATGATTTTCCTCGATAAACAAAATGAACTGCCCTATCAATTGTTGACTATGGTGTATAAAAAAACCGGCAATCAAGCATTGGAATATTTTTCCACCGCAGAGCTGATGGCCTTAGGTGCTAACTATAAGGGCGCAATCGATCAACTTAACTTTGCCTACCGTGCATCCGAAAATAATCCATTACAGCTTGCACGTATTGAAGCACGTATTCGCCAGTTTAAAATGGCTGATAAAGAGATGGATGCGCTTAAGTAATAAGTTGTTTTACAAATAGATTAAAGACAATAACCCATTTATGCGCCCCGAACACACTGACGGGGCGCGGTTTTTTCTGTTATTATCCGCGCCATTGTTATTTCAGCCCGTATTGAGCCTCTAGTACTATGACCCAAGCGACGATTTACCATAACCCACGTTGTTCAAAAAGCCGTGAAACCTTAGCTTTACTCGAGCAACAAGGCTGCGACATTACCCTAGTGGACTACTTAAAAAATCCCCCTACGGCTAAAGACATCGGCGACATTCTGGCTAAACTAGGCATCAGTGCTCGCGAATTAATGCGCACCAAGGAAGCAGAATATCAAGCCTTGGGACTTGCAGACTCATCACTAACAGAATTGCAGTTGATTGAGGCTATGGTCAACACACCTAAACTCATCGAACGGCCAATTGTGCTCGCCAATCAAAGCGCAGCCATCGGCCGTCCTCCTGAGAATGTGCTCACTATTCTTTAACCCATGATTTTTAAACCAAAATGGCTTTTATTTTCAACCCTTAGGTAGACTTATGACGTCCAACACCTTATTTATCCTTAGCCGTTTAGGCTACTTTGCGCTAGTGCTGCTATTAGGCGGTTGGTTTGTTGGCCAAGGGATTAGCGGTGAATACACCCTGCTATTTAGTCTCTTATGGATAGTGCCGTTATTACTACCCGCAAAGGGAGTTTTCCAAGGTAATCCATACACTTACGCTTGGGCGAGTTTTATTCTGTGCTTATATATGTTACATGGGCTCACCCTGCTTTATGTCACCAATGATGCCTTCGCTTTTGCCTTAATCGAAGTATTATTGATTGGCGTACTGCTAATCGCTTTCCCATTTTATGCCCGCATACGTGGTCGTGAACTGGGATTAGGCCTGAAGAAAAAATCTAAAGAATAGTCCGTTCAATATATTTTCAGTGCCGTTTAACCTTGTTGGGTATAGCGGCACTTTTTATATTGCAAGGCCAAACCTTGGCTCAAATATCCCTTATGATCTCAGCCTGAATACCCATTTTAACCTTAGTTCTAACCTCCGTTCCGACGTCAATTCCCATCACGACAAAATTAACACTTATTATACTTACACTGACTTTTTGCAACTAAGTGCCCGTGTTATAGTCAGTTTCTCACGGTATAAGCGTCCCATGACGCCACAAAAGTCTAAATAGCACAGCAGAGTTAACAAGGGAGAATGGTGTAATGGGAATGTCGATACCACTGAAATTTTTCGGATTTATGGCCTGCTCGGGCCTACTTGCGGCATGCGGGGGCGGTGGTGATAGTCAACCAGATGATAGTGTAGTCACGCCCCCTCCACTTCACTAGCACGCTGCACAGATAGTATTTCGCCACTCATTACCACCACGTCATCCTCAATTCGCTTTCAAACCGAGCCAAATTATGTGGCGGGTCAATCCAGTACTATCATTGCCAATATCCTAAATCGTGACAGCCAAGACTTAACCTTCCGTTGGCAGCAAATCGATGGCGCTAACATCGCACTCGTCAGTCAAAACAGCCCGGTATTAGCCTTTGATACTCCCACCGCAGGCGGCTACCGTTTTAACTTGCATGTGACGGGCAGTAATCTAGATGTCACCGGAGAAATTGGCATTAATGTCGATCCCGCATCGACGGGTATGCTAAACGTCCGTCAAGATCACCAAGTGGTTGAAGGCAATAATGTGAGCTTAAGACTCGGACAACAATCGGAATTAAGTGCAGCAAATATCTCTTGGTGTATAGCATCTGGCCCAGATTTAATGGTCGATGTGAGCGATCCGTTTAGACCCTTGTTTACCGCGCCAACGGTCACCCAGGATACAATCACTCGCCTCAAAGTGAATGCCAACGTCAATGGCAATCAGCTTAGCGATGATGTCTTTGTGCTAACAACCTCGGCGCCAGCGATCAGCTCACCATACTTCGATACCCCAGTTGCGCGCACCCATGCCTATCGTCCGGCTTCACCTTACGCCAATGTGCTAGCAAACTGTGTTTACTCCAATCAGCTTAATGATAGCTGCACTATCAATACCTTACCTTTGATAGGTCAAACCTCAAGCGATCTCAATCACGAGACGATTCTAAATCGAGTACTGGTTTCCCACGATTGGATGGGTGATAACTTTGCCGCTTTCTTAGCCCAGATGGACCCCAACAGCGATTTTGCTCGCCTATTACAATCCGTCACGGCCGTGGTGATTAGCTATGATGTACGCCCTTCTTTTTATTGGGTAGTCACAGGGGCGATTTATCTCGATCCCAATGATTTATGGCTTACGCCAAGCCAACGCGACACTATTAATGAAGCGCCGGATTACCGCAGTAATTTTGGAAATGATCTTAACTTTGTGATGCCTTGGCGTTATGTAAAAGATAACCAATATGCCTCCCTTGGCGTGCCTATCACCGTCAGAGCAAACCGCACATTAGCGCAAATCAACCCCGATCTGGCCTCCTTGTTGTATCACGAACTCGCCCATGCCAATGACTTTTTTCCACGCAGCGTGCATGCCACACTCACAGGGCCAAGACTGTTAGATGACTACAGCCGCCGCAATGCCAACAAGAGTCTAATTTCAGATGAAGTCAGCAAAACCTACCCATTAACGAGTACTGAAATGATGGGACTTGCCAATGTTAGTTTCCTCGGCGCAGCGGCGAGTAATGTGCAAAAGACCTATCAAGCATCGGATGTCAGTACTTTCTTTTCTGCCGATATCGCCAGCGACTTCTATGCCTATTCCAGTACCCGTGAAGACACGGCCATGTTATTTGAGGAAGCCATGATGAGTTATCGCTATCAAATATTGCGTGATGTCGCCGTCACCAATAAACCTGCGATATTAACTGCGGATTCGCTGATTATTGACTCGGGACAAAGGGGAAGAATTGCGCAAGACAGTCTAGAAAATCGCGCCGCGTTGGTGATTGATGAAATGCTGCCAGAGCTTAATGGGATCAGTCTGGTCGAAAGCCTACCCGAGCCAATTAATATGGTGCAAGGTCAAAGCTGGCGTCAAACATTGGCAATATCGCCTGCGAATACGCAGCTCAAAGGCCAAAGCAATGCAGCTGCAATTAATGCCGAGTCTCGTTTTGAAGCCGAACTTCGCTTAAGTGGTGACCGTCACCAACATCCACAACAATAGCGTTTTAAATTTTAGATAAACAAAAGCCCGTATGCATTAAACATGACGGGCTTTACTCTTTTTGGCTTTAATGCCAGTAGGTTTTGTATCTTCAGAACGAACACAAACCATGCTGTATCTAAAGGTGTAGCATCTCTTTGGCAAACGGAATCGTGAGCTTGCGCTGATGCACTAATGAGGCTTTATCTAACTTATCCAATACATCGAACAAGGTACGTAAATCCCGCGCCATTCGGTTCAACAAAAAACGCCCAACGTCTTCCGGTAATTGCAGACCACGCATGGCGGCGCGGCGTTGCAGAGCGGCAAGTTTCTCATCATCTGCCATGGGTTGCAGTTGGTAATTCAACCCCCATTGCATACGTGAAACAAGATCTGGCAAGAGGAACCCAGCATCCGCAGGAGACGAGCTGCCGCTGACCACTAAGGCGCAATTATTATTTTCTGCGACGCGATTGTAGAGATCAAAAATCGCCTCTTCCCAAACGGGGTGGCCGGCGATGGCATCGACATCATCGATACAAACCAAATCCAACTGTTCTAGGCCTTCAAGCAATGCGGTCGAAATACTCGCATGTATGCCTAAGGGAATATAAAAGCTGCGACGCTCCACTTCATTAGCGTGCGCGCAAGCAGCGTGCATTAAATGGGTTCGACCCGATTTAACTGGGCCCCACAAATAGATGGCGGCTTCACCATGCCCTTCGGCATTCGCTCTCAATTTTTGAATAAGTTCATCATTACCCGCGGCGGGGTAATAACTATTAAAGGTTTCGTCGTCTGGCAAATGCACAGGTAACGAGAGTTGCAGAGGTGAGTTTAAGGGCACTCGGTCTTCTCAATATTAAATAAAAACAATGCCGTGCTTAACTAAGCACGGCCGATAACATCTTAATGTAAACGCCATTCATACACAGGTTTGCCAGTTTGATTAGAGACAGGGCTAAATTCACCTGCACTCACAGGTGCGACCACAGAAATACGCGGCTCTAAGCTTAATAAGCGTTGTAAATCCGTCTCTGAGCCAAATAAATCTAACGAGAAAGTCACAGTATTACCTTGAATATGCGTTAACGTGGCATTTTTAATCGCGCTGAGTTGCTTCAAATATTTTTCAACTTCAACTAATTGCGCCATTTTTTGGATATTAACGAAGGTAACACTCGCACCAAGCTGAGTACCAGTATCAGCAATCGCATACTTAGTAAAATAGTATTCACCTAACGCTGCCATCATAGCGGTAATCGCTTGGGCCGAATTTTCAGCAGTACCGTTATAACTGAATAACGGTGGCGTCAAAGAGTCAATGGTAGCCTTAGTATAAAGATTTAAACGATAACGAACCTGATTCCCGGCGGCATCAATTGCCACTAGCGCCAAAAAGTCAGCTTGATAGCGGCCAGATACACTCGCCACGATGTCGGCAAACATCCCTTTAATATCGTTAGGATTAATACCCATCAACTCATCAAGATCTAAGATAGGCAAGAGTACAGGTATACCGCGGGCATAGGAAAAATCGCTAAAAATCTTACGTTCGGCTAACGCAGATGAGTCACCCAATATCATAGTGTCGCCATCACCAGGCATAGCGACCCAAAATAACGTCAGCGGGCGTTGAGTTCCCCAAACGGGCAATTGTGCCTGACGCAGTAACGCCACTATGCGGCGGTGCTCAAAACTCGCGGTCAACAGCAATTGGCCATTTTGCTCGATATAACCATACTGGCTCAGCAAGGTATCAGGATTACTGATCTGAGATTGGATTAGGCTGTTATCGAGGGATCGCGCCGTCCCAGTGTTCTTGATAATGACTTGCTCAAGTGCACTTTTTAAGGCTTTGTCGCGTTCAGCAACTGCGCGCGAAGACACAGGCACATTGGCCTCATCTAATTTACTCACCTCAACAGCATTGACGCTATTAATCGTGAACAGACAATATAGAAATGCAATTAAGCTCGGCTTCAATAGGAATTTCAGCATCTTTGAGTAGTTGAAGTAGCGTCAGATGAGGCAAATTGTACCATAGTTAGCGCCTTAAGCGAGTCTTGCCAAAATTTAGCCCCATTTCCGTGCCTGCCATAGCACAGAAAACCCAAACAGTGATCAACGTCGGCAAAACAGGCGATTTTCTTCTGCTCAAAATCCAACAAACTGTTATCATTTGGCGGTTTACCCTAAATTAACGAGAATAATAAATGAGACGACTCGCTATCCCCCTACAGGGCGCGCAAATGCTATTTGTGGCCTTCGGTGCCCTAGTGCTAATGCCGCTACTCACAGGGCTCGACACCAGTGTGGCATTGTTTACCGCAGGTATCGGTACCCTACTCTTCCAATTGATTACTAAACGCCAAGTGCCTATCTTCCTCGCATCTTCCTTCGCCTTTATTGCCCCCATACTTTATGGCGTGCAGACTTGGGGAATTCCATCCACAATGGGCGGCATTATGGCCGCGGGCGTGGTCTACGTCATGCTCGGCGCCTTGGTTAAAGTGCGCGGCACTGACTTTATCCACAAACTATTGCCCCCAGTCGTAGTGGGACCCGTGATCATTATTATCGGCCTTGGCTTAGCCCCCGTGGCGGTGAATATGGCATTAGGCAAGAGTGGTGATGGTAGCTTGACTTTAGTCGCTACAAATACGGCGTTATTTATTTCGCTCGCATCGCTTGGCACCACTATCGCGGTGGCGATTTTCGCAAAGGGCCTACTCAAAGTGATGCCGATTTTAGCAGGTATTATAGTAGGTTACAGCTTAAGCCTAGCCTTTGGTATTGTTGATTTTGCCGTCGTGACCGCTGCAAGCTGGATTGCTATTCCTAAATTTGTCGCGCCAGAATTAAACTGGTATGCCATCGCATTTATGATCCCAGTGGCAATCGCCCCTGCGGTAGAACACATAGGTGATATTCTGGCGATATCCAACGTCACGGGTAAAGATTTTATGAAAAAACCCGGCCTGCATCGCACGCTAACGGGTGACGGGATTGCCACAATTGCAGCCGCAGCCTTTGGTGGTCCACCGAACACAACTTACTCAGAAGTGACAGGTGCAGTAACTTTAACCCGAAATTTTGATCCTAAGATCATGACTTGGACTGCCATTACCGCCATCACTTTAGCCTTCGTTGGCAAACTAGGTGCGCTGATGCAAACTATCCCCGTCCCAGTGATGGGCGGTATTATGTGTTTGCTATTTGGTTCCATTGCCGCAGTTGGCCTCAACACCCTTATTCGTAATCATGTGGATTTATCAGAGCCACGTAATTTAAGTATTGTCGGTGTTACCTTAGTCTTTGGTATCGGCGGCATGGCATTTGGCATAGGTTCATTCAGTCTGACTGGTATTAGCTTGTGCGGTATTGTCGCTATTACCATGAACTTACTATTACCCGCGACTAAGCCACACAATAAACACCACGAGTCTGATGTGACGCCTCATTAATTACGGCTTGAAGACACGATCAATTTCGAAGTAGATCGTTGAAAAATGACCACTTTATAAAATTGATCGTTTATTAAGAAACCACCATAAAAAAGGCCGCTGTGATATCAATCACGGCGGCCTTTTTTATGAAGCAATATTTTTATGAAGTAAGAATTAACTCTTACTCTTCAGTCTTGATCTTAGCGGCAGCCGCTTTGATCAAAGGTTGTAATTCGCCTTTTTGGAACATGTCCACTACGATATCACACCCACCGATTAACTCGCCTTCAATCCACAATTGTGGGAAAGTCGGCCAGTTAGCAAACTTAGGTAATTCTGCGCGAATGTCTGGATGCTGAAGAATATCCACGAATGCAAACTGCTCGCCGCAGTTAATCATGATCTGAGCTACCTGTGACGAGAAGCCACAGCTTGGTAACTTAGGAGAGCCTTTCATATAAACAATGATAGGGTTTTCCGTGATCTGCTGCTTAATTTTCTCTACTGTTTCCATTTTGATTCCTAAGTAGGATGACGTTGACTCAATGCGACTATTGTACGTCAGCTAGACGCAGAACAAAATCCCACAGTTTGTAAGGTTATGTCGACATTTGATTTTTCGATGGCGTCTATCTAGCCAATTAGCTAAACAATGATTCACATCACAAATTTTATCGGTACAATAGTCCTAAGTGAGCACGTTTAAGAAACGATAACCTAAGACCATGGAGAGATACTAATGGCTTTCGAATTACCCGCATTACCATATGCAAAGAACGCACTAGAACCACACATTTCTCAAGAAACCATAGAATACCACTACGGCAAGCACCACAACACTTATGTTGTGAAGCTAAACGGCTTAATCGAAGGAACTGATTTCGCTGGCAAATCTTTAGAAGATATCATCAAGACTTCTACGGGTGGCGTATTTAACAACGCAGCTCAAGTGTGGAACCACACTTTTTACTGGAACTGCTTAGCCCCTAATGCTGGCGGCGAACCAACAGGCCCAGTTGCTGATGCAATCAATGCCGCTTTCGGTTCATTCGACGCATTCAAAGCACAATTTACTGATTCGGCAGTAAACAACTTCGGTAGCGCTTGGACATGGTTAGTGAAAAAAGCCGATGGCACTCTTGCTATCGTTAACACTAGCAATGCAGCGACGCCACTGACTGACAGCACAGTAACGCCAATCATGACAGTTGACGTGTGGGAACACGCTTACTACATCGATTACCGTAACGTGCGTCCTGACTACCTTGCCCACTTCTGGCAATTAGTTAACTGGGACTTCGTTAACCAAAACTTCGCAGGTTAATTCATTTAACCTAACGTTGTTTACTGCCGAATGAGCAGTGGGTTAATCCCAGTAAAAAGAGCCCTAGTGGCTCTTTTTTTATGCCACTCGTTTGCCGCCCATCCCTTATCCTACCGATTTATCCTCCGCTAACTACAAGTGCAATAATTGCGTTTGCAACTATTTGTTATTGTTTTTATTTGATATTTTTTTGACACAGATAGTGAGTTTGTGTCTAAGATTAGAGTAGGAGGCTGGCTAGCCAGTTATCCGTTCCATGACATCACTGGCGTTTAAGGGGGTTTATATGGGCATTTTCGAGCATTACCAAAAGCGCTACGAACAAAAACTCGATGAAGAATATTCTTTGCAGGAGTTTCTGGACATCTGCAAGGGAGATCGCAGCGCTTACATGTCAGCATCAGAGCGACTACTGCTTGCAATTGGTGAAGCAGAAGTCATTGATACCGCAAAAAATCCAACACTTAGCCGTATTTTTTCGAATCGACTTATTTCACGCTATCCCGCATTTAAAGATTTCTTCGGCATGGAAGACGCCATAGAGCAAATTGTGGCTTACCTAAAGCACTCGGCTCAAGGATTAGAAGAATCCAAACAAATTCTATACCTACTGGGCCCAGTGGGCGGCGGTAAGTCATCGCTAGCCGAAAAACTCAAAGCCCTAATGCAAAAAGTGCCCATTTACATTCTGAGCGCGAATGGAGTCCGCAGCCCAGTCAACGATCACCCCTTCTGCCTGTTTGATGTGGAAGAAGATGGACAGCTGTTAAAAGATGAATTCAACATTCCCAACCGTTATCTGAAAACCATCATGTCGCCTTGGGCGGTAAAACGTCTGCATGAATTTAGTGGCGATATCTCCAAATTTCGCGTGGTGAAAGTCTTTCCATCCATTCTGGACCAAGTGGCAATAGCGAAAACTGAACCCGGTGATGAAAACAACCAAGATATTTCGTCCCTTGTCGGTAAAGTCGATATTCGGCAGCTCGAACATTTCTCCCAAGATGATCCCGATGCTTACGCCTATTCAGGCGCATTGTGCCGTGCAAACCAAGGGGTGATGGAATTCGTCGAGATGTTTAAGGCACCAATTAAAGTGCTGCATCCACTACTGACTGCGACGCAAGAAGGTAACTATAACGGCACAGAAGGCTTATCGGCCTTGCCCTATAGCGGGATTATTCTGGCTCACTCAAACGAGTCCGAGTGGTCAACCTTCAAAAACAACAAAAACAACGAAGCCTTCCTCGACCGTGTTTACATAGTCAAAGTGCCCTACTGTTTACGGGTCTCAGAAGAGCTGCAAATCTATCAAAAACTGCTAATCAACTCTGAGTTATCGAAAGCGCCCTGCGCTCCCGGCACCTTAGAAACCTTAGCGCAATTTAGTGTGTTGTCACGCATCAAGCCGCCTGAAAACTCCTCCATCTACTCTAAGATGCGGGTATATGACGGTGAAAGCCTGAAAGATACCGATCCTAAGGCTAAGTCTTACCAAGAATACCGTGATTACGCAGGTGTCGATGAAGGCATGAATGGACTATCCACCCGTTTCGCCTTTAAGATTTTGTCGCGGGTATTTAACTTCGACCATTCAGAGATCGCCGCCAACCCAGTACATTTATTCTATGTCCTCGAACGACAAATTGAACAAGAACAGTTCCCCGGCGATACCGCCGAACGTTATCTTGAATTCCTAAAAGGTTATTTGATCCCTAAATATGTGGAGTTTATCGGTAAAGAAATTCAAACCGCTTACTTAGAGTCTTACTCTGAATATGGCCAAAATATCTTCGACCGCTATGTCACTTACGCCGATTTTTGGATACAAGATCAAGAATACCGCGACCCAGAAACAGGTCAGCTATTCGACCGTGCCGCCCTCAATGCTGAACTTGAAAAGATTGAGAAGCCAGCGGGGATCAGTAATCCTAAAGATTTCCGTAATGAAATCGTCAACTTTGTGCTGCGCGCCCGCGCGAATCATGAGGGTAACAATCCGCTCTGGACCAGCTACGAGAAACTTCGCACTGTGATCGAGAAGAAAATGTTCTCCAACACAGAAGATTTACTGCCTGTTATTTCCTTTAACGCCAAAACGTCGAACGACGATCAACGCAAACACGATGATTTCGTCAATCGCATGATGGAGAAAGGCTATACCAAAAAACAAGTCCGACTCTTGTCTGAGTGGTATTTACGAGTTCGTAAATCTTCTTAAACTTGCGCTAACTAAGTACAGGGCTTTGGTGTTGCCAAAGCCTTCGCTGGGTTTTGGGAGGTGCGTATGGCGAACTTTATCGATAGACGGTTGAATGCGAAAGGAAAAAGCACAGTCAACCGCCAACGCTTTATCAATAGATATAAGCAACAAATTAAAAAAGCCGTCAGCGATGCAGTGACTCGTCGCAGCGTAACGGATGTAGATAAAGGCGAAAAAATCAGTATCCCAACACGGGATATCAGTGAACCTATGTTTCACCAAGGCAAAGGTGGTGTCAGGGATAGAGTGCATCCCGGTAATGACCAATTTACCCGTGGCGATAAAATTGACCGACCACCTGGTGGTTCAGGCGGCGGTTCGGGCAAAGGCGAGGCCTCAAACTCGGGTGAAGGCGACGATGACTTTGTGTTCGAAATCTCTAAAGACGAGTATCTAGAGTTATTGTTTGAGGACTTAGAACTCCCCAATCTACAAAAAAATCGCCTCAATAAACTGGTGGAATACCAAATTTACCGTGCTGGGTTCACCAATGATGGCGTCCCCGCTAACATCAATATTGTCCGTTCATTACGTTCATCCCTTGCACGTCGCATTGCGATGTCGGCCAGTAAAAAGAAACTATTAAAAGAGTTAGAACAAGAACTTGCTGAACTGGAAAATATTCCAGGTACTAAGGCGGAGTTGATTTTGGATTTAAAAGCTCAAATTGAGGAGTTAAAACAAAAGATTGCTAGAGTGCCGTTTATCGATACCTTCGATCTGCGCTTTAATAATTATGCGAAACGAGAAATCCCCTCTAGCCAAGCTGTGATGTTCTGTTTAATGGATGTGTCAGGTTCTATGGATCAGGCAACTAAAGATATGGCAAAACGCTTCTATATCTTGCTGTATCTGTTCCTCACTCGTACCTATAAAAATTTAGAAGTGGTTTACATTCGCCACCATACCCAAGCCAAAGAAGTCGATGAACACGAGTTCTTTTACTCCCAAGAAACGGGCGGCACCATAGTGTCCAGTGCATTGAAATTAATGCATGAAATTCAACAAGCCCGCTACCCCGCCGATGAGTGGAATATTTACGCAGCCCAAGCATCCGACGGGGATAACTGGGCCGATGATTCACCTACCTGTAGGCAATTGTTAGAACAAAAAATATTGCCACTGGTGCGCTACTACAGCTATATCGAAATCACCAATCGCGCCCATCAAACCCTGTGGCGCGAATATGAATCCCTGCAACAGCATTACGACAACATCGCCGTGCAGCATATACGTCAAGCCGAAGATATTTACCCTGTCTTTAGGGAGCTATTCAAGAAACAAGCGGTTTAAGGGGGCACTATGGGGATAACTAAATCAACACCTTGGACACCACTGAGCGATGGTCCCGACTGGAGCTTCGAGCTACTGCAAGGCTACCTCAAGGAAATTGAGCGGGTGGCAGCGCTCTATAAACTCAGCACTTACCCAAATCAAATTGAAGTCATCACTGCTGAACAGATGATGGATGCTTATGCTGGCATAGGCATGCCCATAGGTTACACCCATTGGTCTTTCGGCAAACGTTTTATCGAAACCGAGCAAGGTTACAAACGTGGCCAAATGGGGCTCGCCTATGAAATTGTGATTAACTCTAACCCCTGCATCGCTTACTTAATGGAAGAAAACACCATCACAATGCAGGCGCTGGTGATAGCTCACGCCTGTTTCGGACATAACAGCTTTTTTAAAAACAATTACTTATTTAAGACATGGACAGATGCGAGCTCGATTATTGACTACCTTGTCTTTGCTAAAAACTACATAAGTGACTGCGAGCAAAAATACGGTGTAGAACAAGTCGAAAGCGTCATAGACTCCTGTCATGCGCTAATGAACTATGGTGTAGATCGTTATAAACGTCCCTCTGAAATCTCATTCAGGGAAGAACAAGCAAGACAAAAGGATCGCGAGGCTTACCTTCAAAGCCAAGTAAATGATTTATGGCGCACCATTCCAACCCATCAACATGAGCAGTCTCAATCTAAAAAGCGTCGTTTCCCCGCCGAACCGCAGGAAAATATTTTATATTTCATCGAGAAAAACGCTCCTTTGCTTGAACCATGGCAAAGGGAAATAATCCGTATTGTGCGTAAAATGGCGCAATATTTTTATCCGCAAAAACAAACTCAAGTGATGAATGAAGGCTGGGCAACCTTCTGGCATTACACTATCTTGAATCACTTATACGACGATGGCGTGGTTACTGACCGCTTCATGATCGAGTTTTTGCAAAGCCATACAGGCGTTGTGGCCCAACCCGATTACAACAGTCGTTATTACAGTGGCATCAACCCATACGCTTTAGGCTTTGCCATGTTCACCGATATTCGGCGTATTTGTGAAAATCCAACCGATGAAGATAAAGCTTGGTTTCCCGACATTGCTGGCAGCGATTGGATTGAAACCTTACACTTTGCAATGCAAAACTTTAAAGATGAAAGTTTTATTAGCCAATATCTCTCACCTAAAGTTATCCGCCAATTTAAATTGTTCGGTATCCATGATGATGAGAAACGCAATTATCTTTCGGTATCTGCAATCCACGATGAACGGGGCTATCAAGATATTCGCCAGTTACTATCACAACAATATAACCTGTCTAATATTGAGCCGAATATCCAAGTACATAATGTAGAAATCAACGGTGATCGATCCTTAACCTTACATTATGTGCCAAATAACGATATTCCCTTAGCCAACAGCCATAAAGAAGTATTAAAGCATTTACATCGATTATGGGGTTTCACTGTCACCTTAGAGCAAAAAAATGCAGATGCGAGTATTAGCGTCTTAGCATCCTGCCCTGAAGCCAATAAACCAGAATAATAAGCACAATAAAAAGGCCGTTTCCAATTGAAACGGCCTTTTTGTTTATTTAGCGCTATCTTAACGCGATATCACTCACAGAGTTTAATGATCTTGAGCAATAGAAGCCGGCATATCTTCGCGTAATTGTAACCACATCTTACCGCTATTCATGCCATAGGTACGCATTAGCGCAGAGACATCGAGGTAATTTTTAGCCTGAGCCAACAGTTCTAATTCTTTGTAAAAGTTCAATGCTAATAAACGCGCATCTGAGCTGGTAAAGTAATAACGACCAACTCGACTATACAAACCTTTAAATCCGTTTAATATCAAAACGTAAAGTGGATTTCCGGACGAAAAAGCTAAGGTGTGATGCAGTAAGTAGTCAAATTCAGCATAGGATTCAGCCGTATCTTCAAGCTGGTGAATCTTTGCAAGTACCTCCACAGCGGTATCCGGGTTATAACGCAAAGCACCGCGAAAATAGATAGCACTGACGTTCGTTCTAGCTGACAAGAGTTGGTCAACCAATACCGGAAAACCCTCGGGATTCAAATCAGCAATAGTCTCAAGGATGTTTAAGCCTGAGGTTTCCCAAAAGTTGTTAACCCGTGTTGGTTTGCCATGCTGAATTTTCAGCCAACCGTCACGCGCCAAGCGCTGAAGCACCTCACGCAGAGTGGTGCGAGTCACACCAATCAATTCTGAAAGCTCACGTTCAGCCGGTAAAATGGACCCTGGAGGAAATTTGTTTTCCCAAATTGATCTCACAATATACTTCTCTGCAAAACTTGCAGGTCCTTTGGCATTGATAATCATCAGCCCACTTATCCAGTTGTTGTGCGTCGTAATGGTCACTGATCATACCAGAGCGGTAAAAAATGGAAACCATTCACTTAAAATCACTGTGTTATCGCCGTGTAAATGTCACAGAATCGTTCAAAAAAACGACCAAGGTCAATACAGGATGGGCCAATTTTGCCGCTTAGCTCCGCTTTTTGAAATGTCGGTATCAGTAACTCATTACATTAGCTTTCTCTTTAGGCTAGACTCATTTAACTAACGCAGGTATTGATAATAATCACGTGCAATTTTTAACATAATTAGAAGAGAGGCTGCCATGCCGGCGACAATGAGTCAGGCGTTTATTGGGAACTTCTTAGGAAATTCTCCTAAGTGGTACAAAACCGCAATACTGTCATTTTTAATTATCAATCCAATACTCTTTTTCTATGTCGACCCCTTTGTGGCTGGTTGGGTATTGGTTCTAGAATTTATTTTTACCTTAGCAATGGCATTAAAATGCTATCCATTACAGCCCGGCGGATTATTGGCAATTGAAGCCGTCGCGATCGGAATGACATCGGCAAGCCAAGTCTTACATGAAATAGAAGCCAACCTCGAAGTATTATTACTCTTGGTATTTATGGTCGCTGGTATATATTTCATGAAGCAATTGCTGCTATTTGGCTTCACGAAAATCATTACTAAAGTGCGCTCTAAAATTTTAGTGTCATTAATGTTTTGTTTGGCTTCAGCCTTTTTATCAGCCTTCTTAGATGCGTTAACGGTTATTGCCGTCATTATCGCGGTCGCTGTGGGTTTCTATTCTATTTACCACAAGGTCGCTTCTGGAAAAGATTTCGGCGCTGATCACGATCATACCTCTGAAGGTAAAAATGATGATGGTGAAGATCAGTTAAACGAAGAAGAACTCAGTGCATTCCGTGGTTTCCTACGTAATCTGTTAATGCATGCGGGTGTGGGTACTGCGCTGGGCGGCGTGTGTACTATGGTGGGTGAACCACAAAACCTTATTATCGCCGCGCAAGCAAATTGGCAATTTGGTGAATTCGCTGTGCGTATGTCACCCGTTACTGTTCCTGTATTAATCTCGGGTATCTTAACTTGTTACTTAGTTGAAAAATTTGGCATTTTTGGTTATGGCGCTAAGTTGCCAACAGCCGTTCATCGGATCTTATGTGAATATGCCGCCCATGAAGATGCGCGCCGTACCAATAAAGACAACATGAAGTTAATCGTCCAAGCCTTAGTGGGTGTCTGGTTGATCGCAGGACTTGCATTGCACTTGGCCTCAGTGGGCTTAATTGGTCTTTCTGTGATTATTTTAACCACAGCCTTTAACGGCGTTACCGATGAGCATGCCCTCGGTAAAGCTTTCGAAGAAGCACTGCCTTTTACCGCGTTATTAGCTGTCTTCTTTGCGGTTGTTGGCGTGATTATCGACCAGCACTTATTCGCACCAGTGATCCAATGGGCACTGAGTTATCAAGGCAATACTCAGTTGGTGATTTTCTATATTGCCAACGGATTACTGTCTATGGTGAGTGATAACGTGTTCGTCGGCACAGTGTACATTAACGAAGTGAAAGCGGCATTGATTAACGGTCAAATCAGCCGTGATCAATTCGACTTGCTGGCCGTTGCGATTAATACTGGAACTAACTTACCTTCGGTTGCAACACCCAATGGTCAAGCGGCGTTCTTGTTCCTACTAACCTCAGCCCTAGCACCACTTATCCGCTTATCCTATGGCAGAATGGTATGGATGGCATTGCCTTACACTATCGTGCTGTCTATCGTAGGTGTCATGGCGATTCAAACGGGTTTCTTAGAACAAGCCACCCAATATTTCTATGATTCCCAGATAATCATCCATCACAGCGCTAGTGAAGTTTTAGAGCCGATGACTGGACATTAATCTTCTTTATTGACTGAACTTTATTTAATAAGTAGAGTCCAAAAAACGCCCCATGTCTGAGGGCGTTTTTTGTTGATATGGAGCTCACTTTGACTGTAATGACTCGCTTTGCCCATTCCCGTTCATCTTGGTTTATTCTCGCAGGCACAGCCCTTGGGTTAGAAGCAGCCGCCCTGTATTTTCAATATGTTATGAAACTGGAACCCTGTGTCATGTGTATTTACCAAAGACTCGCTATTTTTGGTTTATTGGCGGCAGGTCTCATTGGCATGACAGCACCAAAATATCGAATTGTCAGGATCTTAGCTGCCGTGCTCTGGGCCATCAGTGCAACTTGGGGATTAAAACTGGCCTTATCGCTCGTAGATATGCAAGCCAACCCATCCCCTTTTTCAACCTGTTCATTCTTACCTGAATTTCCTGCTTGGATGCCATTACACGAATGGTTCCCTGCCATTATGATGCCTACTGGCATGTGTACTGATGTACCTTGGGTCTTTATGGGTGTAACGATGCCCGAATGGATGGTAGTGGCCTTCAGTGGCTTCTTAGTCGCTTGGTTACTCTTTATTGTGCCTGTCCTAAGTGGTTCAAATAAACCATCTCTTTATAAATAACGAGTTTGAGATAAGGCAGGCATAAAACCTGCCTTTTTATTGACGATTATATTCCACTTATCCTATTCAATCCTCGCAACTTAAACATATGCCAATAGCAAAACAGTGAGAAAGCGCTACACTGGCTCAATGAAAAGTGGTGATTTGGAAACTGGGGATTATGGGAAAAAGTTCGACATCTGAGCCACACACGCCATTAACCCAATGGCAAAACAGTTTGCCATTCAAATTTAGCCTTATTCAGCTCGTCATTGCCGCTATTTTGGTTTGTAGTACAGCTTGGGTGATGCTGAGCATTCAACGCCAACAAGTTCTTGATCAGCAAGCCGTGTTAAACCAAAACTATGGCCAGTTGATTATCGCCAAACTGCAAGAAATGACTTCACAGGTTGAAACCGTAGTCGACTCTATTTCCAGTATTGCCAAACTTTACCGCTATGATCATGAGCAACTGGTGAAAACCATTCCCACGTTGCTGAAACTCGATAGTCAACAACGCATCATCTCTGGCGGCGGCGTCTGGCCGGAACCCGGTGCGTTTAATCAGCAAAAATTTCGAGATAGCCTGTTTTGGGCACACAATGTAAACGATGAATTAGTCGCCATTGATTCCTATAACAAAGACACGTTCCCAAGCTACCACACCGAAGAATGGTATCGCCCGACGCGCTATTTTCCTGCAGGTAAAATTTTCTGGTCAAAATCTTATTTCGATCCGACAACCCATGAGTCAATGATCACAGCCTCAGGCGCTATGTGGATGGACCATCAGTTTATTGGTGCCGCCACTGTGGATATCAGTTTAGAAAAGCTCAATGTGCTATTACGCAATACTATGATTAATGTCAGAGGCTATGTCATAGCCTTAGATCATCAAAACCAAGTACTCGCCTATCCAGATGCCAATAACGATCTTAAGCATCAAACCAATACCAATCATTCTTTCGTCACCTTCAATCATCTCGCCAGCCAACAGCCAGATTTTAGCCCCGTCGAAGTCGCATTGCAGAGTGCAGATAAAGCCTTTATAGAAGCGGCGATTGCCGAGCGCGTTTTTACCCAAGAACAGATGCAGCATCTAACGAGACTAAGTCATCAAGATGAGCGTGACATGTTAGCGGCCATCGTAAATAACAATGCCTTAAATCATTTTACTGCCCCGAAATTACTGACGTCGGTAACTTTGACCCATGATCCAATCCTTAAAACGGCATCCCTCGTTTCGGTATTTCTCATGCCAAATACCTATTGGAAGGTACTTGTCGTCACCCCAATTTCACCGCTGCAGGATACCGCTAAACATTTAATCGAAAAGGTCGGCGTTTATTTAGTCTGTATTCAACTATTAGGCTTAATTCTATTATTCTTACTCCAGCACCGACTATTTATCACCCCCATTATTGAAATCGTCCAAGCCTTAAAACGTAATGATTCCGCCTCTATCGAACTCAAAGCCAATAACAGCCATGACGAAATTGGATTATTGGCAAAAACATTCCTATCGCGTACTCGACAACTTGAAGTGGCAATGGCGAGCTTAGATGCGAGTAACCTGGCACTAGAACAGCAATTGCAGAGCCAAAACCTGTTTCAACTGGAGTTAAAGCGCCATAAAGAACAATTGAGGGCTTTACTTAAATTTTCTCAAAATCTCATCTATATCAAAGATCTTCACGGTAAATATATTCTCGTCAATGACAAATATTGTGAAATCTTAGGTATAGAACGCAGACGCATTATTGGCACTTCTGATTTTGAGATATTTCCCAGCCAATTTGCCCACGAGTATCAACAAAATGATCGACGCGTTCTGCATAATCATGAAGCCATAAACTTCGAAGAAGCTATTCCATCGCCCCTAGGCAATCTTATTTATATCGTGACTAAATTTAAGATCAAAGATGATGACGATAACGTTATTGCAGTCGGTGCTATTGCCTTTGATATCACCTTACAAAAAATTAAAGAGCAAGAACAAGAAAAGTTACTTTTAGGGCAAGTCGAGGCGCTTAATCACCTACAAGAACAAGTTCGTCTCAGTAATCAACATAACCATGAACTCTATCTGCTCCAAGACAAATCAACCCAATTGCTTGAGAAACATCAGCAACTCAATCTCAGTCGTGAACAAAGCCAACAGCTAATGCAAAATTTTCTAGCTGAAATGATGACGCAAATTATGCATGAACAAGATCAGCTACTCGCCAAAGTGTGCCAACTTCAGCCAATAGATAATGCTAACGATCAAAATCAGATCACCGAAATCATGGTGACTCAGGCAGATAAATTGCGACATATTGCCCAGTTATTAACGAATCATCAAAATGACATTCGGCCACTGCATCTCGCACAATTTATGCGTCATCTCTTAGGGTTGCTAAAGGTACAACTAGCTAAAACAAATGTGGAAATAGCGTTAAATTGCGAAGAAAATATCATCATTGATGGCCCTTCTTGGCAATATTTGCAGCTGTTTTATCGTCTAATCACCAACACGTTGAATCATGCATTTAAAGCTCACAATGAACAGCGTGAAATAACCATTAATATCGACAAGTCGAGCGAAGAGTTACACATCAGTATTATCGATAATGGGATAGGTATGACAGTGCCGCAACTCGCACAGTTACGGCAAGAACTAGCGCAAGAACTCTGCCTTGGAACGCTGACCTGTATAAATCTGTGGCTTAAAAATGATCTCAATGGCAGCCTTAGCATCAGTAGCCACTTGAACCAAGGCACACACATTCAATGTCGTTGGCCACTGAGTACAGATTTAGAACCGCAATAAACAAAGGTGCGTTATTGATCTAACCATGCCTTGGCTTGGCTATGTTCATCGGCGGTAAATACCTTTACCGGACATGGCAGCATGCAGGCTAGCGCATTAACCATAGCATTTGTTTGAGTGGCATTAGCAATCATCACGACCCTTGAAAAATCACTTAAATGAAATAAACCTAATACCGCATCATCCCACAGGGCCCCAACGGATATACCTTCAAATTCAGGGGAAAACTCGTACCAAAGGCGAATACTGGCGTGGTCTTGCAGCTTGGCTTCTATGGCGGGAACCAAATAGCCTTCAACATCCCCATGGTTAACACGGCCAGATGCGACCACAGCCAATATATCATCGGCATGACCCGAAGAAATCGTTAGCATTGAACACTCCTTATCAATACATGAAGGGAAAAATAGTTAAAGCTCATACACTAAAGATACACAGACAATGACATAAATGCGGGAAAGATGGGCTTTTTATTTTAAGCTAACACCATTTTATACATACACATTAGCAATGCAAATGACGCCAAAAGGAGCGAATCCACAGCGATAACTCGCATAACCCAGCAACAAAACTTAGTCGCAGAACTCGATGAAAAATGGTGACCATACAAAATAACATGAGGTGAAGCAAAGAGCAGATATTTACCTCACACTCAAGGCTACGACTGCTCGAGCTTAACAATAAGAGTGAGGAAACACATGGTACTCAAACGATGATGATTTACGCCGCTAAAAATTAGTATTAGTCGTGACTTACCTGAAATCACGCATTAATAGATAATCTAATTGCTATTCTGACTAAGCACTCACTTGAAGTTTAGCGATTTCTTGATCGAACAAATTCTTAATCAAACTAGAAAACTCAGTAATAAATAAAGTCTGTGCTGGAGTCGCTTTATGGTTGGCAACTGAAGCTAAAATCTCTTCTAAATCATACACAATTGCATCCACTTCACGGATAATCACATTACGTTGCGTAAAAGACAACGATGGATTTTGGCCACACACCATAATGATCTGTGCCGACAATTGCTCTTCAAATAATTCCATCACAGTATCGTCTGAAACTACCTCTGAACCTGGTGTTTCAAATAAGCCAAGATGTTCAGTTAAATACTGGACCAAATGCATGTAACCATCTTTATCTGTGACCATTTTTTACCCTTTAAACTCATTAACTTAATATCTATTGTGATGCTATTAATAGCACATCAGAAAATATCAAAGAAGCCAAAAGCTCGGCTTCATATCAAGATCTAGCATACGCCACTTATTTAACTCTAGCCTATCTTCGATAACAGACGTATTGATCTATACCAATCTTATTGAAGTTACTGAGTTAAGGTTAGTACAAATGACACAGGAACAGCTTGACTAATGCTCGATAAACCCGCAATTTCACGTAATTTATCAATCCCAGCCACAAGATCAAACTCATTGGCATTAACAATTATCGGTTGAAAACTGTTCACTAAAAGTTTGTTATCAGAAACTTTAGTGATAATCACCGAAAAAGCCTTAGTTTGCGATTTGCCGTGTAACGCAATTTTTCCATCAATATCAAAAACTTTACTCTCACCGACGCCAATATTTTTTAGTATCTTAGGGTCTACTTGTGATGACAGTTTCAGCTCTGGATACAAAGACACTTCAAATAACAAATTTTGCATCCGCTCATCGCGGACATCAATACCCGTTGCCACACCGATTAGTGGAATTGTTAATTCAAATTGACCGTTATCTTTTAGCGTACCTTTGAGTTGTTTAAAGTGATGGACTTCACCTATATCACCTTTCTTTACCGAAATAAAACTGACTCGCGAATCTTGTTCCATCACTTGCCATTGCGCGGCACAGCTAAAACTGGCCATAGCAGATAAGGCGACAATTCCCATCCATTTTTTCATCGTATCCGTCCTTAAAGAGTGAGTTTAAAAGCCATGCCGTAAAGAAAATCGACATCCGCAACAGGCTAAAATCCTGCCCAGTTAAACGTGATCAATATCACCTAACTTAAGCTAAAGATACTCTGTTTATCCATTAGCGACCAGTAAACTATGATTCATACGCGCACTAACCATTTATCTAAGCTATTGGCAAAAGCCTGTTTATCCACTTGAGAAAACGAATCAGGCCCGCCGGTGTGCACGCCAGAACCGCGCAAATCCTCCATAAAATCGCGCATCGTCAGCTTTTGTTTTATGTTATCGACGGTATAAAGCTCGCCACGGGGATTGAGCGCCAAGGCGCCCTTTTCAATGATTAAAGCCGCTAAGGGAATATCCGCGGTGATCACTAAATGCGTCGGTTCAACATGATCGACAATATATTGATCGGCCACATCAAATCCCGCACCGACTCGAATTTGGCTGATATAGGGAGATGGCGGTACGCGGATCATTTGATTAGCCACCAGCACCAGCGGCAGGGCTTTGCGCTCCGCCGCCCGGAACAGGATTTCTTTGATAGGATTAGGGCATGCATCCGCATCAACCCAAATTTTATAATCACTCAATGTCTTTTAACTCTGTTGTTAGGTTCACGAGCTCAGTTCTATGTTGAGCTATCGAACTATGCGCCGTACTATGGCGCTAAACGATCGATTTCCCACTCTGCATCATGGCGGGTATACATAAAACGATCATGCAGCCTATGTTCTCCACCCTGCCAAAATTCGATACTCGAAGGTCTCACTAAGTAACCGCCCCAAAAACTAGGTAAAGGCACATCGCCCTTGGCGAACTTAGCTTTCATTTCGAAGAATTTGCCTTCAAGTACTTGTCTAGCGCTGAGTTTACTCGACTGCTGCGATACCCAAGCCGCAATTTGGCTGTCCTTAGGACGGGTCATAAAGTATTTAAGCACTTCAGCGGTGGACAGTGCCTGCGCTTCTCCAAGCACTGATACTTGACGCTCTAGAGGATGCCAAGGGAAATGCAAACTGACTTTATTATTAGCAGCAATTTGCTGTGCTTTGCGGCTGCCAAGGTTAGTAAAAAATACGAAACCTGTGTCATCAAAACGCTTAAGTAATACTATTCGTTGAAAAGGTTGGCCGTGCTCATCCACAGTCGCCACACACATGGCGGTGGGATCGCTAAGCTCTGCATCCCTCGCCTGCGTCATCCACAGTTCAAACAAATCCATCGGGTTTTGCGGTAAATCGGCACGTCTTAAGCCGCCTTTGGCATACTCGCGGCGGATATCACTGAGATCTGTCATAGGGTTTCCTTAAGCAAACACCAAAAATTCACATGAGTTCAGGGATCAGCACTTCAGCCTGAAGCTGCTGATAGTGGCTAAAACCAATGTCATAACCTTGCTCGGTCGTTAATGAACACCGCCCTAAGCATAAATGGGCAGGAAATCCCTGCGTTGAGTCGTCGGTATTAAAGCGGATTGTGTCCCAACTGACAGGAGCAAACAAGGTTAATAGACGCGCTAATAGATCTTGCGGATACTGCGCTAAATCCAGATTCGTTTCAAAGCTCACATAGGAGCTAGCGCACGCATTCTCGCTTTGAGGCGTAATATGCAAAGTAACATAATATTTGCCCCAAATACCGTTCATCGAAAAGCCTGACGGATCAAATAAATGGGCGTCAATCTCAAATTCAGGGAGTAAATCGTTAAGTTCGAGTGCAGTGCAAATCTCATCTTTACTCTGCGAGCCGCCATTAAGATAGTCAGCAAATTCGCCACGAATGTGGTACATCAACAGCTCACTAGTTTGATCATCCTTTGGTGCTCGATAATCACTGTCAGAGCAAAAAAAATAGTGATGATGGCTGTCGAGATGGCCCACTCGAAAGGCTTTACCGGCGATACGTTGGCGCAATTTGCCAATATCCTCGGCAAAATTCGTGGTTTGCAGATGAGCTTGGTATTCGTTTTTACGCTGATAACTCACCAAGGCCATGGCAGGCACGCCAAGCGCGTCGATAAAATAACAAGCGGCGTCCACTAAGGTACTGTTACCACAGGTGAGCATGACAAATCTGTCGTGCCATACAAACAAGCTGGATTCACTCAACAGATAAGCATCACAGTCCGCATTACTTAACTGCGACAGTATCTCAGCGTGGGCACAGTTGACTAAGGCAGACCAAAAACTCACATCGAGTTCTCGTAAATTCGGCGCAGACGCCGTCACGATAATCTCGAGTTTTTTTTCTGAACCTTCAAAAAACATCAACCCTTTGACCTCATGCTCGTCACTCATCCTTTACTTGATCCTAGAACAACGCGATTTTACACGACTAAAACGGCAATAAAAGCGAAAAATCTGTCCTTATAAAAACAAAAATCAGCCGAGGTTACCCAAGGCTGATTTATTTTAACACGCTATAAATTAAGAAAAATCTTCTAAATAGGTATAGCCTTTCAGCCCTAGTTGCAATTCTTCTAAAATTTGTGCGCGTTCACCTTCGGCGATATGCAGATTCACTAACTCTTCATAAGTGCGCATAAAGGCCACCGCATCTAAGTTAACGTAACGCAATACGTCAGCAACCGTGTCACCCGCCAATACAGATTCGATGTTAGTCACACCATTATCTTCGATGCGAACCACTGCTGAGTTTGTATCACCAAACAGGTTATGCATATCACCCAAGATTTCTTGGTATGCACCCACAAGGAAGAAACCAATCAGGTATGGGCTATCCGCACTCCATGCTGGCACTGGCAGCGTGGTTTCAATCCCTTGACCATCAACGTATTGATCGACAATACCGTCAGAGTCGCAGGTGATATCGAGCATGACAGCACGGCGCTCAGGGGCTTTATCTAAGCCCGATAACGGCAATACTGGGAACACTTGGTCAATACCCCAAGCATCCGGTAATGACTGGAATAATGAGAAGTTAACAAAGAACTTATCGGCTAACTTTTCATTGAGTTCATCAATGATAGGTCTGTGATAACGGTTTTTCGCACTCAATAGCCCTTGCACTTCATGACATACACGCAGGTTAGCTTGCTCAGCCCACGCACGCTCCGCTAAGGTCAATTGACCTAAAGCGAATAGCGAATGCGCTTCTTGTAAGTCACTTTGGCTATCGTGGTAAATCTCAATCAAAGCACGTTGATCGGCGCGGCCGCTGATCTCAGACCATGAATGCCACATGTTATGCAATAACTGTGGTGAATCTTCCGCTGGCGGTTGAATATCTTCAGGCTGATAAGCTTCAGTACCGATAACATCGGTGATAAGCACAGCATGGTGCGCCGTTAAGTAACGACCCGATTCTGAAATAATACGTGGCATAGGTTGCTCGTATTCATTACAGATGTCAGTCAATACGTTAACTATGTTGTTGGCGTATTCGGTCAGGCCATAGTTCATCGAGTTATTACTTTGGCTACGAGTGCCATCGTAATCCACCGCTAAACCACCACCGACGTCGAAGCAGTTAACGCTTGCGCCTAATTCACGTAATTCACAGTAGAAACGACCCGCTTCACTCACACCTTGGCGAATATCACGGATATTAGCGATTTGCGAACCTAAGTGGAAATGCAGCAATTGCAACGAATCCAGCATATCGTGTTGCTTAAGTTGCTCTACAACCAACAAAATTTGCGCAGCAGATAAACCGAACTTAGATTTTTCACCGCCGCTCGCCTGCCACTTGCCTTTGCCTTGGAACGCTAAACGTGCACGTAGACCTAAACGCGGTGTCACACCCAGACGTTTAGATTCAGCTAACACCATTTTCAGTTCAGACAGTTTTTCTAAAACGATGTAAACCTTGTGGCCTAACTTTTCACCAATCAGTGCTAAACGGATATATTCATTATCTTTATAACCATTACATACAATGACTGAACTGGCTTTTTGCGCCATGGCTAACACAGCCATCAGCTCAGGCTTACTGCCCGCTTCTAAACCCAGTTGTGGTACTTCTTTTGATGCCTGACTCGCCAGGATCTCTTCCACCACAGTTTGCTGTTGGTTTACTTTAATCGGGTAAACCAGCAAATAGTCCGCCTGATACTCGTACTTCTGTATCGCTTGGTCGAATGCTTGGCACAAACTGTTCACTCTGTGGTGCAGGATCTGCGGAAAACGAACTAGTACAGGTAAAGCGACTCCCGCCTTAACCATGTCTTTGGCTAGCTCATTTAAGCCAATCTTGTAATCAGGATTTTTGGGGTCCGGTGACACAGTCACCTCACCTTGATCGCTAATCCCATAAAAACCTTGGCTCCAGTGAGTAACATTGTACCCAGCACGAGCATCATCAATAGACCAATCATTCATTATTATTTAGCCCGTCTATTAAAAAATGGGTTAAACGGTTATGGCTTAATAGCACAACCGCCCGTTCGACAAACCCAGGCAAAGGGACACCTTACCTGACATACACGAAGGTAGATTTTACCTTCTCCTTAATGCCGCAACGTCACGCTAGTGTAAGTGACATTGCTGCGATTTTCATTAATAGCGCAAGAGACAACGCATCTTAGCGCAATACATCGTATCATATTGAAGGGAAAGCTTATTCCCTTACCTCAGTAAAGCTATCTTTACTTGCCTCGCTTGCATTTATCCTCAGGCTAAAGGGCACAAATACCGCCAAAAAGCCAAATAAGATCCTGAGTCGCATCCTTAAAACATCAAGCTAATAAGTAGCTTAAAGACGTTTGAAAGAGGTTAAGACCTTCAGAAACCGATAACACAAGTAGAAAACGAAAACCGATAACACTGAACTAGCGAAAACGCCAAACCAGCTTATCGCTAGGCAAGATTATTTTAACAGGGGACTATTGGCTTCTTCGCGGCCAGAATTGATGCGGATCAACGTGAGATGCTTAAGGCCAGTATCATCGTATGGTACGACAATCGAGCGTTGGCATTGTGACACTTTTAGGCAAAGTGCAAAAAATGGATGCTTGTGCATTAGCTAATAAAAACCCTCTTAACCCCATGTAAATCGATATGTTGTCAATTACACGGTTAATGACTGGTGAACCATAAAACCTTTATTACTCACGTAATATTTGTAATGTCTGCAACGAGCGGAATCGTTGAACGGCGCAATTAAACCGCGCAATGTCACAGAATGCAAGCAAGAATCTCATTTAATCTTTTGCATTAAAATATAATAAACACTTGCTTAACAACCACCCGCCACCCATTGGTTTTAAATAGAGTAATATTAGTTAGTTAACCCATAAACGTCGTACAAGTCTGTTCAATATTTTTTATATCACCTTTGTCACTTTTATTGACATTTACCCCTGCAAATATCCCTGATTTTTGTGTGTCACTCAAGTGATACACATTTGCCAACATTAAGCAAAGCCAAACAACCAATATCACAGCGCCAAACCCGCCACAAATCAGTGGTTCCTCCGAGACACAATGCGTGGTTAAGCCTGCGCTGAGTGACGGCTCACACATGCTAAGATAAAGCTCAAAGACAATAATGCTGCAGTTTCAGCACCGAAGTGTATAATCGCAACCGAATCACATTCCATTATGCACAGAGAGATCCATGGTACAGATAGGTAAAACCTGCAAACTTGAGGTTGTAAAACAAGTCAGCTTTGGCGTGTATTTAAACGCCCACGAATTAGGGCAAGTACTGCTGCCAAACAAAGTCACCCCAAAAGACTGCCAAGTCGGTGATCTGCTTGACGTGTTTCTGTATCTAGATTCTGAAGATATCGTGATTGCTACCACTCGCCGTCCATTGGCACAGGTAGGCGAATTTGCCTATTTAAAAGCCGTTGCAACCGGCCCTTATGGCGCCTTTTTAGACTGGGGCTTAGATAAAGATTTATTACTGCCCTTCGGTGAGCAACATAAGCCTATCGAAGAAGGCCGCTCATATCTGGTCTATGTACACGCCAACCGCGCCGATGAACGCATCATGGCCTCATCAAAAATCGATAAGTTCCTCGATAAGACTGAGCCAGACTACACAGTGGGTGAGCAGGTCGATTTATACATCGGCGGCACCACAGATTTAGGCTACAAAGCCATTATTAATCATGCCCATTGGGGCGTGATTTACGAAAACGAAGTGTTCCAAAAACTGCGTTTCGGCCAAAGACTCAAAGGTTTCATCAAACAAGTGCGCCGCGACGGCAAAATCGATCTTGTGCTGCAACAAGGCAGTAAACAAGAGTTAGATAAGCACGCCCACATTATCCTGATCAAACTCAAACAGGCTGGCGGCTTCTTAGCCCTGACCGATAAAACCGATGCTGAAATCATTTACGATCAGCTTGGTATGAGTAAAAAAGCCTTCAAAAAAGCCATAGGTGGCTTATTTAAGAATGGCCAACTGAGCATAGATAATGATGGTCTGCGTTTAACTGAAACAGCAGAATAATCAACTCTATTCAGGACTTAGCGTTAAAATTGTACAGTTTACCGCCACTAAGGCAGAGTTTGACTGACAACTCCTAGGATATTAAGCATGGCTCTGTTATAAACAAAGCCATGCTTTTTTCTTTGGAGCTTATATGGAACTCACGTTACACGAAGCCAGAGTCATCGGATGCCTGCTTGAGAAAGAAATCACCACCCCTGAGCAATATCCACTCTCGCTAAACTCTTTGACCTTAGCCTGCAATCAAAAAACCAGCCGCGAGCCCGTACTCGAACTCAGTGAAACCCAAGTGCAAATCGCCGTTGATTCCCTAAATCGGAAACGTTTGATCAGCGAACAGTCGGGATTCGGCAGCCGCGTCGTTAAATACAAGCACAGATTCTGCAATACCGAATTCAGCGAACTTCAACTGTCACCCGCCGCACTCGCCATCGTCTGTTTGTTGCTATTACGTGGTCCACAAACACCGGGAGAACTACGGACCCGCAGCAATCGCCTACACGAATTTAAAGACGTGATCGACGTGGAAGATTGCATCCGCCAATTAATGAGCCGTGAAAAGCCCTTCTTAAAACAATTACCCAGAGAAGCTGGTCGCCGTGAATCCCGTTATGTGGAATTATTCTCTGCAGCGTCATCGCACGAAAGTGCTAGTCAATCCCATAGCACAAGTCATACCTTAGCCCATGTCGCTGTATCTGTAGACGCAGAGCCGCTTGAATTAGTGAACAGAGTGACAGAGCTTGAACAACAAGTCGCCGAACTGACGCAAAAGCTCGATGAATTAATCGCCTCATTGAGCTAATTAGCGATAGATAATGACTGATAAATACCGATGGATAATAAGTGCTATGTGAGCAACATGGCACTTATGGACCAATCCACTGTCTACCCAAGGGTGAGAAACTTAACCGCGCCAAGCACCATAGCCCCTGAACCTAGCGCAAAAAAGAATAGAGACAGCACATGACCAATAATCCACCCAGCAGTTTCAACAACATGTTTATTATCGCCATGTTTGAACTGCGCAAATTTTTATTTAATACCCGCGGGATCATCGCCTTGGTCGCCTTTGGTTTAGTTTGGGGTGTACTTCTGCTTTACCCCATTCAAAGTGCATCGGCCATGTTATTGCAGCCCAATGTAAAAGATATCATCGACAGCTTATTTGGTGCCAATACCCTCAATGTGCTCTTTGAGTGGCCCGTGGCCGAAATGGCAGTGTTTTGGTGTTTTGCGCTGTATTTGTTTCCACTGTTCAGTATTCTTATCGCCGCCGATCAGTTCTCATCGGATAAAACCCGCGGCACGCTGCGCTTTTTAACCATACGCACTAGCCGTGACAGCTTATTGTTCGGCCGTTTTCTCGGCCAAATTCTGATCCAAGGTTTACTGATCCTATTAACGATTATCGCCACTGTCGCCCTCGCGCTCAGCCGCGACAGCCAACTGTTTTTATCAGCGTTAACGTCTGGCGCCTTAGTGGGCCTTAACCTCATCATAGTGATCTTGCCCTACACGGCAGTGATGACTTTATTGTCCCTGTATGCGCGCACGGCACGCCAAGCTATGGTGTTTGCCACCATTTTATGGACGGTGATTTCCATCACTATCGTGGTGTTAGCTAATCAATCTAGCCTACTAGCACAACTCCAGTGGGTATTACCCGGTGCTCAACTGTCGGACATGCTCAATACCAATGGACTCAATAGCTTAGTCTATGCCCCTATTCCACTGTTACAAACCGCTGTGGCTCTCTTGCTCGGCAGAATTTATATGCAAAGGAGCTCGCTATGAGTCTGATCCAATGCCAAGGGCTGTCGAAGCTTTACGGCAGTAAAAAGGCGCTGAATGATGTGAGCTTCAGTCTTGAAGCGGGTGCCCCCATCGCCCTTGTCGGTCCCAATGGCGCGGGTAAAACCACACTTTTTAGCCTGTTATGCGGCTATTTATCACCCAGCTCTGGAACCATAACCCTACTCGGTGAAGCCCCCAATAGCCCTAAACTCTTAGGCAAGATTGCCGCTTTACCCCAGGATGCAGTACTCGATCCCAACTTGACGATTGTCAGTCAGTTAATATTTTTCGCTCGCCTGCAGGGCATGAACCTAGAGCAAGCAAAGCAAGAGGCACTGCGCGTGTTGGCCTTGGTCGATCTAATTGATGTTGCCGAGCAAAAACCGCCTAGCCTTAGCCACGGTATGAGTAAACGTGTATCGATTGCGCAGGCGCTGATTGGCTCGCCAGAATTAGTATTATTAGATGAACCGACAGCGGGACTCGACCCTGCCAATGCAAAAAAAGTCCGTGAACTGGTTAAAGCCTTATCACCCACCACAACTTTTATGATCAGCTCCCATAATCTCGATGAGCTCGAAAAGCTGTGCGATCAAGTGTTGTATTTAGATAAAGGCCAACTGAGTCAAGCGGTGTCAATGCATGCGTCGACCGACAGCGATTACCTGACGTTAACCATGCAAAACTGTGACAGCGATGCATTGCAAGCGGAAGTGGCAAAACTGGCGGGAGTGGTGAACATCAGCTCAAAACAAAGCAATGTGTTTATTATCCAGCTAGACACAAATACAGAAAAAGCGCACAACAGTGATATTGAGATGCGCCTATTCGCCCTCTTCAATCAGCATCAATGGCAATACAAGATGCTGCTGAAAGGTCGCACTCTGGAAGAAACACTCTTTTCATAGGCAAGCGTTAAAAGGGATTTCTCATCACCCAACGGTTGAATAGTGTTCAATCCATAGCCTAAGCGCAATACGCCTTGCGCTTAGGCCTTTTAACTAAGGTTTTAAACTAAGGCTTTCAATAAGCCTTTAAATTAAGTCAGTCACTTCGCCCAGTAAAATCAGCCCACCACTCAATCCGACAAACTTGTACTTACTTTAGCAACACACAATCACCAAAAGCTTCACAAGCCTGTCAATAAAAC